>JBARZF010000394.1:0-7387 GCA_049649675.1 Rivularia sp. (in: cyanobacteria)
TCGTTTTCTGTTACGGGTAGTTCGGGAAATTCTTCTGCACCCATTGCCCGTACTTCGTACCGTCCGCTTTTTGGTTTTAGGGTTACGGTTAAACCAACTCCATCAGGTTGCTGCCCATCAACTTTATCTGGAATTGTATCATCAAGGATAATTTCTCCTTCTGGTAAACGAGAAACTATATCATTAAGTAGCTTGGCAGGAAGAGTTATTGTTCCGGATTCTAGAACTTCGGCATTGAAACTGGTGCGAATTCCTAAGCTTAAATCAAAAGCGGTTAAACTCACTTGACTATTTGCAGCATCTGCTTGTAAAAGCACGTTGGCAAGTATGGGATGAGTTGGGCGCGAAGGAACAGCACGGAAAGTAAGTGAAAGATGAGTGTTTAAATCGCTTTGGCTGCAAACTAGTTTCATAATTTATGTCGATGCTGCTTTTTTGTCAATAAATATAATTAAACACAAGACAGGCTACAAAGATGCCTACCTTCTCAGAATATTTTTAGTCAGGTGCCGATACTTGTATTGCCGATATGTCGCAGCTACAAATTATAAAGTGGTGTAGTTTCTATTCTTAATATTTTATTGTAAAAACAGTTTTAATGTTGAAAAATGAAATTGTTTTTATAAATAATCAGAAGCTTTAAATTAAATTTTGCTGTATTTTTCTCGTCCAGCATTTAAAAAAATACTATTTATTAAAACTCACCGCGCTAAGTCAGAAATCGTACATTTATAGAGAGAAAAACATGATGTTTATTTTTATAGCCATATTTCTAGAAGTTGTGGAAAACTAACCACATCCTTTTTCAAAGAAGGTTGTATAAACGACTAATTGTGGAAAAAACTGTGGAAAAACTAGCTACTTTTCCACAGGTTATTTGAAATTAACAGGTTTTTCCACAGTTTTGCTAAAATTTTTCCACAATATTGTTTCTTGTTAACTAATTTTTATACAAGACTTAACATCTATATTACTTTTAAATCATTATTAATAATTCAGAAATTTAGTTTTTTAAGCAAACTGGTTGTTGAAATGCCTTTTTTATTTGGGGCTGCTCATGCCAATGCGATCGCGCTTGTTGACGCAGGGTTTGTACCAAGTTACGATCGGTTTCTTTGAGTTGATTAATTTTTTCACAACTGTAAATAACCGTAGTATGATCTTTGCCACCAAATTCTTCACCGATTCGAGGGAAACTTAAATCAGTATATTGCCGCATTAGGTACATTCCGATTTGTCGCGCCCAACTAATTTCTCGCCGTCGCGAATTGCTTTTCAAGTCTTCAATCGAAAGGTTGAAGGTATCTGCTACTATGCTTAAAATCGCGACTGGAGTTGATTCCACCTTCTCAACTTGTGGTTCTAAAACCGAGCCGATATTTTCCACAGTCATGGGTAAGCCCCAGATCGAAATATACGCCATCGCTCGAATTAATGCCCCTTCTAATTCACGAATATTAGAAGTGTAGTTAGAAGCAATGTATTCTATGACATCTTTAGGCAAATTAAGATTTTCATATTCGGCTTTTTTTTGCAAAATAGCCATTCTGGTTTCTAAGTCTGGTGCCTGAATATCGGCGATTAATCCCATTGAGAAGCGCGAAGATAATCTTTCTTGCAAGCGAGGTATTTGATTCGGTGGACGATCTGATGCGATAACTACTTGTTTACGTGCCTGATATAAAGTATTGAAGGTGTGGAAAAACTCTTCTTGAGTAGATTCTTTGCCTTCAACAAACTGTATATCATCTACTAAAAGTACATCAGCAGCCCTTTGACATACTCCTCAGCATAAAGGCGTGAGGATTCTGGGTTCAAACAGCAATAGCAGGCATAGCCCGTCTTACGTCGTCTCGCCCAACAAACAATGCCCTGCCTGTTTCGACTATTATATCAGAAAGCCCTCCTTTAAGGACGGGGCTTTAAACCCATTGTTTTCGGTAATGTTCTCGAAGGCTTTGTCTGCTGTCATTACGAACAGCGCTAATTACATCATTAGTGAACTGTTCGGTAGAAACATAAAATATTTTTGCCGAAGGGAAAATTTCTAAGCGATAATTACCTATGGCCTGCATTCGATGGGTTTTTCCCAATCCCACACCGCCATATAAAAATAAAGGATTAAATTCCTTACCGGGAGATTCTGCGACTGCTAGAGATGCAGCATGAGCCAAGCGATTGTTTGCACCAACTACAAAACGGGAAAATACATATTTTAGATTTAAAATTGATGTTTTTTGTCCGTTTATGTCGATATTTTTAGGAATATTCGTTTTGGGAGTCTGAGTATTTGCTTCACTCTCGTTGATATTAACAACACTATCACCGCTTGTAACCGTAAAATAAATACCTACCGGATAACCAAGGATATCCTGTACTACCGACGCTATTGTTTTTATGTAATACTTTTGTAACCAATTGCGAGCAAAGGGATTGGGAGTACGAATTACCAAACAGTCCCGATCCAGTTTCTCGGCGATCGCTGTTTTAATCCAAGTTTCAAAAGTGGGACGCGAAAGTTCTAACTGTAAGCGTTCCAATACCTGAGACCATAAATTTTCTATGTTGTCAGACATTATCAACCACCGATTGTGAGGTAATCGTCGTTTGGAGAAGATATTTGTAAAAGTAGCTTTGCTCTAAACATGGCAACTCCAGCAATCTATGCCGGAAACTAGGTTTTACGCTGTAATTATTTTTAGATTCATCCGGTAGGCAATATACTACCATTCACGCAATCATACGGAGAATTAAAATCACATGAATAAAAAAGAGCATGAACCGCGATTAAGTAATATTTATATCAAAAACAAGACTCAACAATTTTGGGCAAAAAACTTTATATTAACTTTTCTTGTTACCTTAAGCACAGCTTTTATTAGCGGTTGTTCCTTGCCCAGCAACATTATGGGTAGCAAAACACCAGAGCGGACGGCGCAAGCTCAAGCAAAAAATGATAATGTTGCTAAAATAGCTCCGCCGCCAATATTTAGAGAGTCAAGAGACCCTAACTTCGTAGTTTCTGTAGTTCAAGAAGTAGGCCCCGCTGTAGTTCGTATTGATACTTCTAGAACAGTAACTTCTCGCGTTCCAGATGAATTTAACGATCCATTTTTTCGGAGATTTTTTGGAAACAGAGTCCCAACGCAATCCAGAGAAAGAGAGCAAAGAGGAAACGGTTCTGGGTTTATTATCAGTTCTAATGGTGAAATATTAACTAATGCTCACGTAGTCGATGGTGCCGATCGAGTAACCGTTGAATTGAAAGACGGTCGTAAATTTAAGGGTCAAGTATTAGGTGAAGATCCGGTAACAGATGTTGCCGTGATTAAAATTGATGCAGATAAATTACCTACAGTTCCCTTGGGAGATTCGGAAACACTACAGCCAGGAGAAGCGGTAATTGCCATTGGTAATCCTTTAGGTTTAAACTACACGGTAACTTCTGGAATTATCAGCGCTACGGGGCGTTCTAGCAGCGATATTGGTGCTTCTGATAAGCGAGTGGATTATATTCAAACCGATGCAGCAATCAATCCGGGTAATTCTGGCGGGCCTTTATTAAGCGCTCAAGGACGAGTAATAGGCATGAATACCGCTATTATTCGAGGCGCTCAAGGTTTAGGATTTGCCATTCCCGTAAATACAGTTAAGAGAATTTCTCAACAATTAATCGCTAAAGGCAGAGTAGATCATCCCTATCTAGGAATCCAAATGGTGACGCTGACACCGGATGTTAAAGAAAAACTTAACAGTGAAATCGGGAATCCCAGCATTTCGGCAGAAAAAGGTGTTTTATTAATACGTATCATGAGCGGTTCTCCAGCATCTCAAGGTGGATTAAAAGCAGGAGACGTTATTGTAAGTATTAATAACCAGTCTGTTAAACGTAACGAAGACGTACAAAAACTAGTAGAACAAAGTAAAATCGGTCAGAAATTAAATATAGAAGTAAAACGCAACGGCAGAACTGTAAACTTAGCAATTATACCTGCACCTTTACCACCAGCTAGGGGGAATTAGGAGATAGGGAGACAAGGGGATGGGGAGATGGGGAGATGGGGAGATGGGGGGAGGTAAGAGGTTATATGTAAGAGGTAAAAGGATATAAGTAAGAAGATTAATCGTTATTTATTTAAGATATTTACTTATTACCCATTAGCTTTTATAACTCCTAACTGCTAACTGCTAACTGCTCACTGCTCACTGTATTTGTCTTATGTCTGAAAAACTTTCTATTATTCAATTAGGTAATCCAATTCTGCGGCAGAAAGCAGAATTTGTTGAAGATGTTTATTCCGATGGCATTCAAAAGCTGATTGATGATTTGCTGGTAACTGTGGAAGATGCTAACGGTGTTGGTATTGCAGCGCCACAAGTTGCTAGTAGCTCTCGCGTTTTTATCGTTGCTTCTCGCCCTAATCTTAGATATCCGAATGCTCCTTTAATGGAACCTACAGCAATGATTAATCCTCAAATTGTCGATCGCTCTGATGAAATGGTGAAAGATTGGGAAGGTTGCTTGAGTATTCCGGGAATTAGAGGATTAGTTCCGAGATACCGGGCTATTGAAGTTGAATATACTGATAGAGATGGTAATTTAATGCATCACCAATTAACAGATTTTGTTGCTCGTATTTTTCAACATGAATACGATCATATGAGCGGATTAGTATTTTTAGATAAAGTTGAAAGCAGTTTAGACATTGTTACCGAGCAAGAATATCAAAGTTTAATGTTTGATAAACTATCTTATTAAATGATTACGATTTTTCTGTAATATCTAAACACCAGAAACCCGACTTCTAAGAATAAAGAGCCGGGTTTCTTGAGTAGGTGCTCCATACAACGATCGCTTATTCTTCTTCAGGATCGCGATATCGTTTATAAACTTCCATTGCAGCTAAATAACATTCGTCAGCTTTTTGCAAGTTTTCGTTTTTCTCACCCCGAATGCGCTGTTTATAAGCATTACCCAAATTATATTGAGTCATTGCCCATTGTTGGGGAACTAGATTTGGTTCGTACACTTGCAAGGCTGCATTATAAGATAATATGGCGATTTCCATATTCTCAGCCTCGTCACCAGTAACGCGATCGCAATACACATTACCCAAGTTATATTGAATTGTCGCCCATTGATACGGAAATACCGAACGTTGATATACGTCAAGTGCGGCAAAATAGTGTTGAATTGCAATTTCGATATTTTCCGATTTATCTCCATGTTCACGACTTTTATAAGCCGTACCCAAATTATTTTGAGTCATAGCCCAATCTTCGGGAAATATATCGCGCTGGTAGACTTCTAATGCCAGCTTATAACAATCAATACCTTCATCCAAATTGTCTGAACTGTTCCCAGTCATGCGTTCAACCAAAGCATTGCCAAGATTGTTTTGGGTTCCAGCCCATTCTTCCGGGTATTTATCGCGACTGAAAAAACGATTAGCAACCTGATAACCAATAATCGCAATTTCTAAGTTCTCAGCTTTATTACCGAGTGAGAACTGCTGAATTAATACACTTAAATTTACAATATCTACTAAGACGCTATGAGCTATTGACGGCTGTACTTTTTCTATGGTTTCTTGTACCCAGTCTTCCATAACTTGGGCAAAATACGTATTTAGTTTATCTAAATTCGCAGCAAATAGCGGATACAGCACTTTTGCATTGCCATTAGTTTTGGAAATAGTTCCCAATACCTCAGCCAAAAAATCGATGTAATTTTGGGAAGACTTAGCTGCTGGTAAAGAATTTGTGATTCCTTTCGCTAAAGGGGTAGCAATACTTTGCAAAAATTCCGAAGCTTTTTGTTCGCCAATTTCTGCCATTATTCCCGCCACTTGTCCCAAAGTTAAAACGAATTGCGTATCAATTAAATCTTGATTATTTCGCAATATTTCCGCTTCAGTTCCGCGAGGGCAACTCATTAAAGTTTCAATCAGTTTCAAATAAGCAGAAGGACGTTCATTATCTTCAGAATTAAAGGTTTTTGTTGTTTGTGCTAACATACCCTTTAACTCGTTAGCCAAATTTCGTAAAAACTCAGCAGTTCCAGTTGCACCAGTGTCTTCAGCTTTGATGGCTATCTGTTCCATCACCATAATTAAATCTTCATCAACCAATTTTGTATTTGCTTTTAATATTACAAATTCCTCTCCACTGGCACAATTTAGAAGTTGTTTAATTAGAGCAATATATTCTCGCAGACGGCGTTCATCCATTAGGGTGAATCTCCGTAATTTTTAGTCAATTTTTACACTTCCAACCCAACAACGTAATCGATATAAATACCTTTCATAAGTGCCTTGATACATTTGTTGCTACTTTATGTAGATGACAAGAGGGAGGAGATGGGGAGAGGGGGAGATGGGGAGATGGGGAGAGGGGGACAAGGAAAGAAGAAAGATAAGTATTACCAATTACCAATTACCAATGCCCAATCCCCAATGCCCAATCCCAAATTCCCAATCCCCTATTCCCTGCGACACAATTCCTAATTCTTAATTTAAAACTGCTGCTTCACTTCTAGAATGGAGATAGAATTTGTTGAGTTTTGTATATTTAAGAGTTAATGTCCAATGGCTGCTGCCGTTTTAGTCGAAAATTTAAAGAAGTCTTACGGTACTACCGAAGCCGTTAAGAATATTTCCTTTAAGGTGGAACAAGGGGAAATTTTTGGTTTACTCGGTCCTAATGGCGCGGGAAAAACTACCACTTTGCGTGCTTTGTGTACTTTGACTACACCCGATGCGGGTAAAATTGAAATTTCCGGTATCTCAGTAATTGATAAACCAAGAGATGCGAGAAAACGTCTTGGCTATGTTGCTCAAGAAGTTGCTTTAGATAAAGTGCTTACCGGAAAAGAGTTATTGCAATTACAAGCAGCGCTTTACCATATACCTGCAAAAGTGACGAAAGAGCGTATTGATACAGTTTTAGATTTACTTGGTTTACAAGAATACGCGAATAAAAAGACGGGTAGTTATTCTGGTGGTTTACGTAAACGTTTGGATTTAGCAGCGGGATTGCTGCACGCACCTACCGTACTGGTTTTAGATGAACCAACTGCGGGGCTTGATATCGAAAGTCGGTTTGTGGTATGGGAATTTCTGCGGAAATTAAGAGAAGCAGGAACAACAGTATTAATTACCAGCCATTATTTAGAAGAAATTGATGCTTTAGCCGATAGAGTTACAATAATCGATCGCGGTGAGGTAATTGCTACAGGAACACCATCACAATTAAAAGATAAAGTAGGGGGAGATAGAGTCACTCTTCGCATTCGAGAGTTTACTTCTGATGATGAAGCACAAAAAGCTAAAAGTTTACTCGCGTCCTTACCTTTCGTTCAAGAAGTAATTATTAACGGCGCTCAAGG
>JBARZF010000395.1:0-3184 GCA_049649675.1 Rivularia sp. (in: cyanobacteria)
TGAAGCGAAGTGGGTTGATGATGGAACAATTGATGGAGATATTGAACAAAAATTATGGTGGATAACAACCGATAAAGAAACACCGACGGATGAAGAGAAAAGACAATGTGAAGCATCTGAACGTGGGTTGATTCAAGTTCACTACATTCCAGCTACACGAGATCCATCTTCACAACTTACATCCGCAACCGGAGCAATTATAGGACGTTTATTAAAAGCTGTATCATGGTCTATTGAAACACAGGAGTCGATTAAAGAAGCTTCCCAAAAGATTCAAGAAGTTTTTGGGAAAGAACAAGCAATCGATAGTATTAATAAAATTTTAGCAAGTAGATGGAAAGAACTTCATAACGATAGTTTTGATTCAGAACCAGAATTCAACGTTGCGAGTAGACAATTTGAAGAGATAATTCGCCGATTAAATGTTGTATTTCGTCCAACAGAATCTGATAGCGAGCGTGATTTAGATGCTTTAAGTGATGGACAAAAATCACTATTTTATTTTTCACTTGTAGCTTCTGTGTTTGAAGTTGAGCAAAAATTTATTTACTCAAATATTGTTAAAAATTTAGAACCATCGGGTAAAAATGATAGCAGTGTAGACGAAACTTATAAAACAGGTTTTAATTCTTATCAATTTACAGTACCTGCTTTAATATTATTTGCTTTTGAAGAACCAGAAAATCATTTAGCACCTTATTTTTTGTCGCGTATAATAAAACAGCTTCGTTCTCTTGTAAATGAATACTCTACTCAGGCTGTTTTAACAAGTCACTCTCCTGCAATTCTTGGTAGAATTCAACCTGAAGAAGTTCGGCATTTTCGCCTTATTCAGGATTCAAGAACTGTAAATGTTAGTGAAATAAAACTTCCTGATAAAAATGACACTAAATATAAATATATCCGCGAAGCTGTTAATGCTTACCCGGAATTATACTTTGCCCGATTTGTAATTCTTGGAGAAGGAGATTCCGAGCAAGTCGTCTTACCAAAGCTAGCTTCAGCTATGGGATTGGAAGTAGATCCTTCCTTTGTTGCCATAGTCCCACTTGGAGGAAGACACGTTAACCATTTTTGGAAATTACTTAAGGAACTAGATATTCCATATGCAACACTTCTCGACTTAGATTATGGACGAAAAGGTGCTGGATGGGGTCGGATCAAATATGCATTTAAACAACTTCTAGAAATTGGATTTTCTTCCGAAGAAATTAGAGAATTTACCGATAGTAATCGAAATGAACATAAAATATCTAAAGAAGAACTAGAACAACTTCATACACGGCAAGACTCAATTGAAGAGATTAATCACTTCGTTACTCATCTTGAAAAATTTGGTGTGTTCTTCTCATCTCCATTAGATTTAGATATGGCGATGCTATCTCATTTTCCTGATGCCTATCAAAGTTCTCAAACTAGTAAACCAAAAATTTCCCAAGATAATGCAATAAAAGCTGTTCTAAGTGATGAGGCTAACACAACGGCATATACAGATGTTCTAGAATTATTTCCGTGGTATAGGTATCTATTCTTGACCAAAAGTAAGCCATCTACCCATCTTCAAGCTCTTTGCCAAATTTCAGAAGAAGAACTAAATTCAAAAGCTCCTCCAGTTTTGAAAAAACTTCTAAAGTACGCCCATACAAAATTACGCTAAATAAAATATAAATTATGAATATGATTAATACAGTCTCTCAAAAATGGGTTCCAGTTGGTGTTGATGAACTTGAACCAAATGCAGATACTGTAATTCGTTCAAATGAAAACTATTCTGTAATTGCTGGACCTGGAGCAGGTAAAACAGAACTGCTAGCTCAAAGAGCTTGCTATCTTTTACAAACAGGTAAATGTCCTTATCCTTATCGCATTCTTGCTATCAGTTTTAAAAAAGATTCTGCCAAAAACTTGAAAGACAGAGTAACAGAGCGATGTTCTAAAAAAGATGCTTTACGCTTTGATTCCCTGACTTTTGATGCTTTTGGGAAGAGTTTGTTAGACAGATTTATGGGTGCATTACCTGATATTTGGCAACCAAGTAAGGATTATGAAATTTACTTTCCGAAAAACGCAGAATATGAAAGTACTCTACGGTCTAATCATCTTAACTTCTCACATAAATCTATAAAACAATTTGAAAAAAATTGGGTTCTTGGTTCACCTCTTCAACCTCAAGGAATACAGGAAATACCTAATCAACTTTTATCAACAGCAGCAAAGTATTGGTGGAATGCTTGTCTGCATATGGGTACAAATTCCAGGTTAACTTTCCCAATGATGGGAAGGCTAGCAGAACTACTCTTAAGAATAAATCCTAAAATCCGTAATGCATTAAGAGCAACTTATACTCATGTTTTCATGGATGAATTTCAAGATACTACTCATGTTCAATACGATTTAGTCAAAACGGCATTTCTTAACTCTCCAACAATATTAACTGCTGTAGGTGACAACAAACAGCAGATTATGCGCTGGGCTATGGCTTTAGATGACGCTTTTGGGGAATTTGAGAAAGATTTTCAAGCACAACGTATTCAACTATCTTCTAATTATCGCTCATCACCTGAATTAGTAAAGATACTAGACAACTTGGCTTTGATAATCGATGCTAATTATCAACAAGTTGAATCTAAGATTTCAAGAAATATATCAGAAGATGCTTGTGTTATTCGAGATTTCCACATACCAGAAACAGAAGCTGAACACTTGGCAAAGACTATATTAGATAGTATAAAAACTTATAAATTAAGTCTCCAGGATTTTGTTATTTTAGTTAAGCAAAAGCCTAATAACTATGAACCCCTTTTAAAAGAAGGTTTCCGAAAATACGGATTAAAGATACGTCTTACTCAGCAAGACATCCTTGCAGAACCTTTAACAAATATTTTTATTTGTTTTTTAAGATTTGGCTCTAAAGAACGTGCTGGTGTCTACTGGTCTGATTGCCATAAAATTTTGTGCAATTTGCGAGGTGTCGATTTAGCTGACGATAGAAGTAATAGATTATTGCAAGAAGAATTGAATAATTTTCATTATGATTTGCAAAATAAAATGAAGCTTCAACATTTTTCTACAGACCATATCAATATACTTTTAAAAGAAATTGAAGAATTTATAAATAAAACTTGTATTCAAGCTTACTACCCTCAATACAAACAAGGTAATAATTATGACTATTGGTTAAAAC
>JBARZF010000396.1:0-13010 GCA_049649675.1 Rivularia sp. (in: cyanobacteria)
ATACAGTTTTGACCTCTCTCCAAACCTCTCTCCTACAAGGAGAGAGGCTTCAAGCCTTGCTCCCCTTCCCTTGCAGGGAAGGGGTTGGGGGTTAGGTCTGTATTGGACTCAACCGAAAACCGCTATAACTGGAGATTGGGGATAGGGCATTGGGAAGAGAAAAAAGTTATGAGTTATGAGTTAAGAGTTCTTCTGTTCGTGCATAACTTTAAGAAACACCATAAACACTATATAAAGCAATACTAAAACACTTCACTATATAGAAAATTTAAAATTACTAACCATGACCAACTTTTAACTTTTAATTTTCACCTATCCCCCATGCCCTATCCCCAATTACTAATTTAAAACGAAAACGTTGACCTTAACGTAGTTTGCCAAATTGTACTTTGGTTGCTGTCGTTGTCGGGGTTAATTACTAAAGAAATTACGGGAGTAAAGCTGATATTATCGCTTAATCGCAAATTATAAAATGTCTCAAAATTAGTTTGAGTAGCATCTCCTAAGCCATTACTAACAAAGGGTTGTCCAATTGCCACACCGGCAATGGTACCGGGAATGCCAATGTTACGCAAACCAACACCAAGCGTCCAGCTAACGGGTTTTAAATCTAAATTTTGGTTTAGTGCAGTATTAAATCCTTGATAATCACCGATTCCCAAACGACCAAAAATTCCCGTATTGCGGTTGAGGGCATATTCGGCATTTACCCCATAAGCATTAATATCGGTATCGTCAATTTCGGCATTTGTATATTGCAGTTTTAAAGTTAGTTTATCGCTAAAAGTATATTCTAATTCAGCACTCGCTTGATGTGGATCGCCGAAAAAGCCGTTATCATCTGAATTTTGATCGGCATCCCCAGCAATGTAAAGCGAACGAAAAGCCAGTTTACTATTCGGTTTCCAGACAACAGCAGCACCAGCACCACCATTCCTATCAATTCGATTTTGGACAATCAAAGGATTATTTAGAAAAATTCCCGAACTAAAATCAGCCGCTTCGTCATTTGCATAGCGATTACCGTCAATAAAATCTCGCGGAGACATTTTCGCTCCCACAGTCACTGCTAAATCCGACGAAGGACGTAAAGTATAATGCAAACGTCTGAGTTTAACATCATCTTCAACGTCAGTAAAATCAAGTCCCCCAGCATTAGCAAAAATACCATCGCTTCCTAATAAATTAGCATCTTCCTTTTGAGCTAAACCAACAGCATCACCACCGTTATTACCGGATTCCAATTGAGTTAGCAGCAAATCTTTTTGACTAAAACTAGTTTCAAAAGTTAATCGAGTTCGGGAAACCACCGTAAAATTAGCTCTTCTTCCATCCGTTAAACCAACAATCTGCTGCCCTTTTAACTTAGTAGTAGTAGAAAACTGATTCGCTTGTAACTCCGAAGAACGAGATTCTATATCATTTAAGCGCCTTCGTAAATCCTGCAAAGCTTGAGAGTATTCTTTTTGCAAACGTCGTAAAGTGATTCTATCTTGCAGAATATACCTATCACCCATCGAACTAGCAATCAAATTTTCCACCTTATCCAAGGTAGCAGCTAAACCAGCAGCAAATTCATAACGGGTAAGAGCGCGATCGCCTTTAAAAGTTCCATCCGGTAAACCCAGCTTTACACCATATTTCTCAATCAAAGACTTCAAAGCTTGATAAGCCCAATCCGTTGGCTTTACGTCGGAGAGTTCGTCTACCGAGGTTTGTTGAACCAGGATTTGAGAGGGGGTAGAAGGGGTAGAAGGGGAAGAACTTGTAATTTCTAATCTTTGACCTTTAACCTTTAACCTTTTACCTTCTGAAGCTGCTTCTGAGGGAAGACAAAGCTGACTAAGAATTCCATAGCCAATTAAAGCCGCTAACAGCTTTGGAGAACGAATTATTTGCTTGAGAAACTGCTTCACGCTCAACTCCATCACACTTACACAATTAAGTATAATTGTTGACTTTTGGATAATTATGAATGTTTCTGACTAGATCGCGATAAAATCATTAGAAATTCAATTCAACGAGATCGGAAGACAAGAAAAAACACGGAAATTTTGGTGCATTAAAAATTCCCAACTTCCAACTCTTAACTCTTAACTCCTCACTCCTAACTCTTAACTATTCTCAAATCTCCGCTTATATAGTCGCGTAAACATCTATTCTATAGTGGCGTAAACCTCTATTCTAACGGTGGGAGTTATGACTCCCAATTTCACACAAAGTCGTTATAACGAAATGAGTACAAAGGAACTGACACAAATGATGGATACTTCTATCGAAGCTATTGTTGCCCGCGAGATTCTTGATTCGCGCGGTAGACCTACTATTGAAGCTGAAGTACATTTAGTAAACGGCGTGATGGGATTGGCACAGGTTCCCAGCGGCGCTTCTACAGGGACTTTTGAAGCTCACGAATTGCGGGATGGTGACAAAAGCCGTTATGGCGGTAAAGGTGTTCTCAAAGCGGTAGAAAACGTCAATGAAACTTTGGCACCCAAGCTGTTAGATATGGATGCTTTAAACCAAGAACACCTCGATAAAACCATGATTGCCCTCGATGGTTCTAAAAATAAGTCTAATTTGGGTGCAAATGCGATTTTAGGGATTTCCTTGGCTGCTGCAAAGGCAAGTGCTGAGACTTTGGGACTTCCTCTATACCGTTATTTAGGCGGCCCTTTAGCGAATTTGTTGCCCGTACCGTTGATGAATGTAATTAACGGTGGCGCACACGCTGCAAATAACGTTGATTTCCAAGAATTCATGATTGTCCCCATCGGCGCACCTTCTTTCCGCGAAGCATTGCGCTGGGGTGCGGAAGTGTTCGCTACCTTGAGTCAAGTATTAGATGAGAAAGGAGTATTAACTGGAGTTGGTGACGAAGGCGGTTTTGCTCCGAATTTGGAATCTAACGAAGTAGCTTTAAAATTATTAGTTGCAGCCATTGAAAAAGCTGGTTATAAGCCAGGTGAAGAAGTAGCTTTAGCTTTAGATGTCGCAGCCAGTGAATTTTACAAAGATGGACAATACGTTTACGACGGTAAACCTCATTCTCCCGCAGAATTCATTGATTACATGGCACAACTTGTAAATGAATATCCCATCATTTCAATTGAAGATGGTTTGCATGAAGAAGATTGGGAAAGTTGGCAGTTAATGACCGAAAAATTGGGTTCTAAAGTGCAGTTAGTTGGTGATGACTTATTCGTTACCAATGCCGAACGCTTGCAAAAAGGAATTGAGCAAAAATCAGCTAACTCAATTTTGATTAAACTCAATCAAATTGGTTCTTTGACTGAAACCTTACAAACTATTGATTTAGCAACTCGTAACGGCTTCCGCTCAGTAATCAGCCATCGCTCCGGTGAAACCGAAGACACCACAATTGCCGACTTAGCAGTAGCTACCAGAGCCGGACAAATTAAAACAGGTTCCTTGTGTCGTAGCGAACGTGTAGCTAAATATAATCGCTTATTGAGAATTGAAGATGAATTAGGAGACGCTGCCGTTTATGCAGGTACCGTAGGAATGGGGCCGAAGTAATTTTGGATTTTAGATTTTAGATTTTGGATTGAATTTGAGAAACCCGGTTTTTTTTTGAAAGAGCCGGGTTTCTTTGTTAGTAGTAAGGGATTTATCGCTTTTTTTCTTTTGATTTGAATTATTCGACTGCGTTCATATTCACTGGGGGTTGCAAACCCCCAGCTAATAGCAAAAGTCCTATAAATAGGACTGATTATTTAACTGGAATAAAAAAGGTTCGTAGTTGCGCTTAAGCGCCTCTTAAATCAAAATTTAGTGCATTATTTTAGCTGTAAATTAAATTTTATTCGTAGGTTGGGTTAGGCGCACGATAATTTATGATTTTCAACGAGGAATTTATCTTTTTCGCCGTAACCCAACATGAATTTAAGGAATTAGGAGTCGGGAATTGGGGTATTAAAAATTAAAAGTTAAATTAAAATCGTTTATCTACAATCTTGATGTTGGGCTACGACACGAGAATATAGATTCGCGTTGTAACTTTAATTTGTTTTCGTATCTAACCCAACCTACGAACTGTACAAATATTCTATGTTAGTTTTCATCGTTTTTTGGGCATTATTAAGTAAAAGATATATAACTTGTTTTATGAAAATTACGGTAAATCCAAAAGACTTCAAGCTTCGCATTGTTTGGGGGTTTGAGATAGATCAAAAATGTACTATAGAATATTGTGATTCTAATTGGATTCCAAAAACTGGCGAAATATTAATTTTACCCTTAGAAGAAATCACATATTCTTGGCAAGCCAACTACTGGCATAAATTTTTTGCCGAAACAGTCGCTTATGATTTTCAACACCAAATAACACGAGTTATCTGCAAGTCATTAAATCCATCACAACTCCGAACACAATACTTCAAACATTTGAGTGTTTAATCAAAATAATATTGTATTGTTTATCTACAATCTTGATGTTGGGCTAAGGCACGATAATGTAGATTCGCGTTGTAAATTCAATTTTGTTTTCGTGTCTAACCCAACCTACAAATGAATTAACATTTAACCCGCGAAGGCGGGTTTTGCCTGTGTAGCCGTGGTTTCAACCGCCAGGTAATTTTTTCCCCATCCCCCATGCCCAATTCCCAATTCCCAATTCCCAATTACGGATAAAAACCTAACTTCGGTAATCCGAGCATTTCATCCCAGCCCATCATGATGTTCAAGCACTGAATTGCTTGCCCTGCCTGTCCTTTGATTAAATTGTCAATTGCTGACATCACAATCACCCGGCGAGTTCGCGGGTCAACTTCTATACCCAAATAACATAAATTACTGCCGTGAGTCCACTTGGTTTGGGGATAAATTCCTGGTTCGCAAATTTTTACCCAAGAAGAGTGACGATAAAAGGCTTTATATATGGTAATTAAGTCGTCTCTTACTAATCCGGGGTCGCGCAATGTTGCGTATACTGTTGCTAAAATTCCGCGCACCATTGGTATGAGGTGATGGGTAAATTGTACGGTGACTTCATGTCCTGCTAAATCGCTGCAAATCTCCTCTATCTCTGGGGTGTGACGATGGCGAGCTACGTTGAAAGCTCCGAGGGTGTTGTCTGCTTCGGATAGTAATAGATGAGTTTCGGCTTGTCTTCCGCCCGTTGAGGTGCCGCCTTTGCCGTCGATAATGGCGCTTTCTGGTACGATTAATCCTTGTTTGAGGAGGGGTGAAAGTGCTAGCAAACTGGCTGTGGGATAAGAACCGGGACAGCCTACTAATTGAGTGTCGGAAATGCGATCGCGATAAAGTTCTGGTAGTCCGTAAATGGCTGTGTTAGCGGTTTCTATGTCTTGACGCTGTTTGCCGTACCAATTACTATAAGTTTTCAAGTTGCGAAATCGATAATCTGCTGACAAATCGAGGACTTTACATCCGTATTCGAGCATTTTTGGGGCAATTTCGCAGGCTAATCCGTTGGGTAGCGATAAAAAAACGACTTCGCACCGGCGTGCAATTGCTTCGGGTTCTACTGCTTCAATTTTGAGGTTTACGACGTGGGCTAAGTGAGGATAAATATCGCTAAAAGATTTTCCCGCACTACTTTCGCCGCCTAAATAAACCAGTTCGAGTTCTGGATGATTTAGTAGCAGTCGCACCAACTGAACTCCACCATATCCTGACGCGCCAATAATTCCCACGGGTACGCGCCTAAAATTGCCCATGTTTTAAAATTCCTATCCAATGTTTTTTCTTTTTATGCAATCACTCCGCGCTTAACTATGAAAACGGCTAAGTTTAGGGAGGCAATTGCGCTTAAAATGTTATGTAATTAGGTCTTCGTAACATAAGAGAGCGTTGTAGACACTTCTGCTATGTTATCGAATCATTGCTACTATGCTTCGCTGTTTCACAAAAGAGCTACAATGTGAGATAAGATTTATTAAAAAAAATTAACGTTCGCTCTTCGAGAAATTCTCTGTGTCGCAGCATAATATCGAAATGCACTCTCCGCAAGGTGGGGAAACCACCCCGCTTACTACCGATTCAACCCAAGTATTTAAATTTGATTCGATTGATACCGCATTGGCTGACTTGAAAGCTGGTCGCTGTGTGGTGGTTGTTGATGATGAAAATCGAGAAAATGAAGGCGATTTGATTTGTGCAGCCCAGTTTGCTACACCAGATACAATCAACCTCATGGCAGTAGAAGCGCGAGGTTTGATTTGTTTGGCAATGACTGGCGATCGCCTTGATGAATTAGATTTACCTTTGATGGTGAAAAACATCACCGATACCAATCAAACTGCTTTCACTGTCAGCATTGACGCTGGGCCCGAATTAGGCGTTACTACAGGAATTTCCGCCGAAGATCGCGCCCGCACGATTCAGGTAGCGCTCAACCCCCATACCAAGCCCGAGGATTTACGCCGTCCCGGTCATATTTTCCCAATTCGCGCTAAGAAGGGTGGAGTACTTAAACGAGCCGGACATACAGAAGCTGCTGTAGATTTATCCCGATTAGCTGGTTTATATCCGGCTGGGGTGATTTGCGAAATCCAAAACCCTAACGGTTCGATGGCACGGCTACCCGAATTAATCGAGTATGCCAAGCGTCATAAAATGAAAATTATCAGCATCGCGGATTTAATTAGCTACCGTCTGCGTTATGACAGAATAATTAAACGCGAAACTGTTGCTGATTTGCCTACGCAGTTCGGTAGTTTCAAAATATACGCTTACCGCCACACTTTAGATAATAAAGAACACGTTGCTATTGTAAAAGGCGACCCAGAAAAATTTGGCAATAAACCTGTAATGGTGCGGGTGCATTCCGAATGTTTGACGGGAGATGCTTTAGGTTCCTTGCGCTGCGATTGTCGATTGCAATTACAAGCAGCCTTGAAAATGATTGAAAATGCGGGAGAAGGTGTAGTTGTATACTTGCGTCAAGAAGGACGCGGTATTGGTTTAGTCAATAAGTTAAAAGCCTATTCTCTGCAAGATATGGGGCTGGATACCGTAGAAGCAAACGAACGCTTGGGATTTCCTGCCGATTTGCGCGATTACGGCATGGGAGCGCAAATGCTGATGGATTTGAACATACATAATATACGTTTAATAACCAACAATCCTCGTAAAATTGCTGGGTTGAAAGGTTACGGCTTAGAAGTTGTTGACAGAGTGCCGTTATTAATTGAAGCCAACGATTACAACACTCATTACCTAGCAACAAAAGCTAAAAAGCTAGGTCATATGCTGTTGCAAACTTATTTAGTAACCGCTTCGCTGCATTGGGAAGATGAACCTTTATCAATTACCCAACGTTACGAGCGTTTAGAAAAGATACGGAATTTAGCAAAAACCCATCATTTATTATTACAAGAAGAAACCCGTCCTTTAGGTCTTGCCTTGTTTACCGAACCATCTTTAACAGTACACTTAGGTTTAGATCAAGCCAACGTTGCTGCTGGGGATTGGTATAAACAAAAAGAGCATCCTTACATACAGGCTGTTATTAGTATTCTCGACAAAGTTGTTGAATTACCCTACGTTCAAAAATTAGAATTTCTGATTTCAGCCGGAGTAGATCCATTAAGTAAGCTACAGGTAAAATTAGATAGACAAGCTTTTGAATTAAAGCAACTACCTTCTTCACTCAGCGATAAATTGGAAACTCAGAAGATTTATAGTTTTGGGAAGTGAAATAAAATAAAAAAATATTTTGCGCGGGTGTGTTACGGCACGACTATGTAATGTTTGAGGTTACAAATTAAAAATGCCGTAACGCACCATTTATTAATTAGTTGACATTAGAATAATATTTTTAACGCAGAGGAACGCGAAGGTAAACGCAGAGGAATGCAGAGTTTATTTAGATTAGTCTGCTTCAACAACATTATTAAGCCTACTTCCCCAAGAGATAAAAATCACAGTCAAATAAAGTAATCCAAGTAATCCACCACCATAAATAAGCCCTAAAGAAAGAGTCGAATTAAAAGTATAGTTCGGATTATTTTCTAATAACTTATGAAGTCCGCTATGAATTACAAGGAATGCGGCAAATGCAATTCGCGACCAATTTTTTATAAGCTGAGATTCATTATTTGTTAACCATAAAAGTGCTGTAATTAGTGGTACATGAAGAATAACGAAAGCCGATGAAGCGGTTTCTTCTGGTAAGCTTCGTAGTATAAATAAAAGTTTCCATTCTGATTGCGTCATTGCATCAAGTTCGTGGGTAATCAGCGTTGCGAAACCTAAGTAGAAAAGTAGATTTTTCATTTTCTATTTATTTAGTTTATTCAAATTGATATCTTGCACACTATAATAAACCCGGTTTTTATAAGTGATTAGGTAGTGCGAGCATCTTGCTCGCTAGAGACACACAGCGAGCAAGATGCTCACACTACCTTGGATTATTTTCGGAATTATTAGTGCGTTTTGCTCCGCGATAACACAACGTCAATATTTGGGGAGGATAATCTACACCCAAATTTAATTTGCTTCCCTTACGATTTATTTACTACTTTTTCTCTAAAACTCCTTCGCGGAAATATAAAAACAACGGGAAACTGCAACTCAAACCAATTCCAAAAGTAGCAGCAATATAAATAATTAATCTACTACGAGATAAACCCAGTCGCTTCAATTCAAAAAACGAAAAACACAAAAATACCAACGCACTAATAAGTAAATCAGTTGTCATATCGGCAGCAGCATAATTTGCAAATCCCTGCTGAATTAACAACTCAATAGAAAAGCCATTTTGAATAAAGAATTTTATCAGGAAACTCCAAGGTGCAATAATTCCAATAATTACCAGCAGTAAATAAAGCGATTTAGCTGAAAATAGGTTTCTGGATACAGATTCTTGATTTTGATAAGTTGTATTGGACATGGTTTTTAGCTCATTACTCGATGATTACTGTTGTTTTGATTATGATTGCTGTATCCCGGAGAAACAATTACCTTTGAGGTAATAAAGATATTGCTTTTAACTACAAATATTGCAATGCAATCTACTCCAACCCAAGAAACAACTTTCGGAAATCTGCTGAAACACCACAGAAAACTGCGAAATTTCAGCCAGCTTGATTTAGCTTTAGCTAGCGATGTTTCTCAAAGACACATTAGTTTTCTCGAATCCGGTAGAGCAAATCCCAGTCAAGAAATGATTTTGCAGCTTGCTACCGTGCTAGATATTCCTTTACGGGAACAAAACGTCATGCTGACAACTGCGGGATTTGCACCGATTTATTCTGAAAGCGATTTATCTTCACCAGAATTTGAACCCATTCGCAAAGCTTTGGATTTTATCTTGCTTTCTCAAATGCATTCACCCGTTTTGGTGATGGATAGATATTGGAATTTAATTCAAACTAATCCGGTTTCGCAACGGTTAATCAACTGGTTAATTAATCCAGAAGATTTACACAACCGTTTTTATATTGATGAAAAAATTAACTTGATACGATTGATGTTACATCCCCAAGGTTTAAAACCATTTGTCGCTAATTGGGAAGAAACCGCTAGTCATTTAATTAAAAGAGTTTATCGAGAAGCAATAGCAAACGACAAAAGCCAACAACCCAAGCAACTTTATCAAGAATTCATGACATATCCAGATGTTCCACAACTGTGGAAACTTTCAAATTCTCAAACTTGGCAAATGCCATTATTAACCGTCAACTTTTTCAAAGACGGATTAAATTTCAACTTTTTCAGTGCGATCGCCACTCTCGGTACACCCCAGGATATTATGTTACAAGAATTGCGAATTGAAACCTTATTTCCAGCAGATGAAATTACCCAACATAATTTAATCGAGTTAAATTAATCCTCAGTATTCTCAACTTATAAAAAACTATTTCTCTTTCTTTCTCTCTCTCTTTCTTACCTCTGCGGCCTCAGCGTCCTAGAAGGGTTTTAATAATCCGGCATTTCCGCAAAAGATACGAATACTGCCTTCTTTACCCTAAAGACAAGCCTTCAACCGATCTTTCTCACCAATCAAATATTCCGGCACCCAAAACTTATCAATATTCATTACAATCGCCACCGGAACAAAAACATCGAACTCTTTCCCCGATAAATATTGCGGTGGTAACAAACCAAATAGTTCTTTATATACCGTCACCTCAGTAATAATTTCATCAAATTCCGCTTCCATCTCATCAACCAAAACACAGTGGATTCCCCCATGATCTTCGTAATATTCTTCTTCGTAGGGTTCCCAGATAGGAGGTACGAGTTCGTGTTCCAAATATTCCAGACGTTCAAATTCCTTGATAGGGATTATTGCTGCGACTTCTTGCCCCGCTTGTTGCAAAACGATACGCTTTCCCGCTAAAACCACTGTTTTCAAGGCTTCGAGCAAATTGCCTCTAACTTCCTCAATACTTGAACGGACAAACCCCTCATCTTGATTGATGTACTCTTTTACGATCATAAATGTAATCCAAATGTAATTTAATAGGTCATTTAGTCTAGAAATCCGGGAAAATAATAAATTAAGGCTAACCTAAATTTTTCTTGAATTTTATGGCTCATTCATTTTTAGAACATCTTAAAAGCCCCAAACGCCCTGTTGTGGTGTTTGATGGCGCGATGGGAACCAATTTACAGGTACAGGAACTCACTGCTGAAGACTTTGGCGGTGCGGAGTACGAAGGCTGTAACGAATATCTCGTTCACACCAAACCGGAAGCGGTAGCGACTGTTCACCGTGGTTTCTTGGCTGCTGGTGCGGATGTGGTTGAAACCGATACCTTTGGCGGTACGTCAATTGTACTTGCCGAATATGATTTGGCAGACCAAGCTTATTACCTAAATAAAGCTGCTGCGGAATTAGCCAAGAAAGTTGCTGAAGAATTTTCTACACCAGAAAAACCCCGATTTGTTGGTGGTTCGATGGGACCTGGTACAAAATTACCAACTTTGGGACATATTGACTTCGACACCTTGAAAAATGCTTATGTAGAGCAAGCAGAAGCGTTGTGGGATGGTGGAGTTGATTTATTCATCGTCGAAACCTGTCAGGATGTGTTGCAAATCAAAGCAGCACTGAATGCGATTGAAGAAGTTTTCGCGAAGAAAGGAGAAAGACGCGCTTTGATGGTTTCCGTAACTATGGAAACTATGGGTACAATGCTCGTGGGTACCGAAATCGCTGCCGTAGTAACAATCTTAGAACCTTACAAAATCGATATTTTGGGGTTAAACTGCGCTACAGGCCCCGATTTGATGAAGCCGCATATCAAATACCTGTCAGAACATTCACCATTTATTGTTTCCTGCGTACCCAATGCGGGTTTACCAGAAAACGTCGGCGGACAAGCGCATTATAAATTAACTCCAGTAGAGTTAAAGATGCACTTGATGCATTTCATCGAAGACTTAGGTGTCCAAGCGATCGGGGGTTGCTGTGGGACACGTCCAGCACATATTCAAGCTTTAGCAGAAATTGCCAAAGACTTGACACCAAAAGTCAGGAATCCGCAAACTGAACCGGCTGCGGCTTCGATTTACGGTACTCAACCCTACGATCAAGATAATTCCTTCTTAATTATCGGCGAACGTCTGAACGCTAGCGGTTCCAAGAAGTGCCGCACCATGTTGAATGATGAAGATTGGGACGGATTGGTGTCATTAGGGCGATCGCAAGTCAAAGAAGGCGCACACGTACTTGACGTAAACGTTGACTATGTAGGACGCGATGGCGTGCGTGATATGCACGAGTTGGTTTCGCGTTTGGTGAATAATATTACTTTGCCTTTGGTGCTTGACTCTACCGAATGGGAAAAAATGGAGGCGGGTTTAAAAGTTGCTGGTGGTAAGTGTTTATTAAATTCCACCAACTACGAAGACGGTGAAGAGCGCTTTTTGAAAGTGTTGGAATTGGCGAAAACTTACGGTGCTGGTGTCGTAATTGGTACCATCGATGAAGATGGGATGGCGCGGACGGCAGATAAGAAATTTGAAATTGCTCAACGCGCTTATCGTCAAGCTTTAGAATACGGTATTCCCGCTCATGAAATCTTCTTTGATAGTCTAGCGCTACCGATTTCAACCGGAATTGAAGAAGACAGAGCCAACGGTAAAGCAACTGTCGAATCTATTCGTCGGATTCGTCAAGAATTACCGGGATGTCATGTTGTATTAGGTGTTTCCAACGTTTCATTCGGTTTAAACCCCGCAGCGCGGATAGTTTTAAACTCAATGTTCCTTCACGAAGCAATGCAAGCCGGAATGGATGCGGCAATTGTTAGCGCCAGCAAGATTTTACCGCTTTCTAAAATTGAACCAGAACACCAAAAAATCTGCCTTGACTTAATTTACGACAACCGGGGATTTGACGGCGATATCTGCGTTTACGACCCCTTGGGCGAACTGACAACGATGTTTGAAGGTGTCAGCGCCAAGCGTGATAAAGGTGTTGACGTTAGTTTACCAATAGAAGAAAGGCTCAAACAGCACGTTATCGACGGCGAAAGAATTGGTTTAGAAGACGCGCTCAAAGAAGCAATGGAGAAATATCCGCCGTTGGATATTGTCAACATCTACTTATTAGATGGAATGAAAGTAGTAGGTGAATTGTTCGGCTCCGGACAAATGCAGCTACCTTTCGTATTGCAGTCAGCAGAAACCATGAAAGCAGCGGTGGCATTTTTAGAACCGCACATGGAAAAATCCGAAGATGGAGTAGACAACGCCAAAGGAACCTTTGTTATTGCTACCGTAAAAGGCGACGTTCACGACATTGGTAAAAACCTGGTGGATATCATTTTATCCAACAACGGCTATCGGGTAATTAATTTAGGAATTAAACAACCAGTAGAAAACATCATCACAGACTACGAAGAGCATAAACCCGACTGTATCGCCATGAGCGGTTTATTAGTGAAATCTACGGCGTTTATGAAAGATAATCTACAAACATTCAACGAAAAAGGAATTACCGTTCCCGTAATTTTGGGTGGTGCAGCTTTAACCCCCAAATTCGTTTATGACGATTGCCAAAACACCTATCA
>JBARZF010000397.1:0-3065 GCA_049649675.1 Rivularia sp. (in: cyanobacteria)
GTTTTTCGCAAGATTATTAGTGCAACCGAGAGGAAGCAAGAGTAAGCAGAAGGTAATAGTTTTGAAAGTTAAATGTTTCATGCTAAAGGTTTTAGCATAAAAAAGGTTTGTAGTAAGTAGCTCTAGCTCTTGGAGGGAAAGGACGGGCATTCCTTACTACAAACCCTTTTAATTAATTAAAAAAATAGCCCCCTCGCTATAAACGGGAGACTACTACAAACTTGAGATGAAACATCAAAAGTAAAATGATTAGTATTAATCTTTAACCTTTAATATGCAGACCTTTAACTTTTTACCTTTGACCTATTATTTATCTTCAACTCTAACATCAATTACACTAGCGTTGAAGTTGTAATTAAAACCTTCTAATTCAAACGGCATTCCAATTTTCACTTTACTATTACCTAAAACAGGTCCGCTGTCAGTAATTGTTGCTTTACCAGCTAAAGTCAAAAGCATATCCGTACTAAAAATGTTTTCTCTAGGGTCTTCCATCAATTTAATACTACCATCTGGCTGAGTAACAATAATTTTTCTAGGTAGTATTTCAATCGATTTAATAGGAATTTGACCGTAGGGTTGATTGCGGATGATAACGTTTGTTTTGCCTTCTTTATTAAACCCTTGCTCTGATAATCTATCGATGTCACGTACTTTTAATCCCCGAACAATCAAATCAACTTCAATAGGTTTTGTCGTGACACCTACTTGAGCGACGGAACCAGTTGTTCCTGGGAACAAAAAGATACCTCCAATTACTAGCAAGATTACTAATAAAGCTCCGATATCTAGAATATTGAATTTACCAAATAAGCGACCTTTGGAATCTAATATAGCCATAACGAATTTTTCCTATTTACAGATGGGATGGAGGATTGATATTAGAACAATGAAATTGGTGAAGATAGAAGTTAATCGTATGTGAGATGGAGTATTAAGGATGAAGGTTAAAATAGTAAGATTATTTCCTTTATTTATTTATAGGACAGTTTATTACTTACACTAGTTTTCATCACTTTCATGAAAGAATGCATGATTAGTTGCCATGTTTAACAGCAAAGCTACTGTTGAGTCAAGCAGACTAGATAACCGATTATGGCATGAGTTGGTAATAACTTAGGCGTGCAACTTCTGCGGGCTATTTATCGTCTTATAACTTACGTTCTTCTAAAAACCTCCTTGAATTCAATCATGATTGACAAGACAAACTTTTATTTTAATTTCCGCTCTTTGCGAAAAAGATTCTTTTATCCGCTAATTTCTGTAGCTACTGCTATAACCTTGTTCCTAAGTACACCGTCGTCTGCGATGGGCTTTTCCATTTGGGACGTACTCTTTCAGGGTGCCCAAATAATTCAACTTTCTAATATATCAGACAAGCAAGAAGTTCAACTAGGTAGGCAAATAAATCAGCAATTGGTCAAAAGCGATATTAAACTTTCTCGCAATTCTCAAATAAATAATTACATAGAAGGAATCGGTAAACGCCTAGCAGCCCAAAATACCAGAACTAAAATTCCTTACAAATTTCAGGTAGTTGAAGATGACAGTATAAATGCCTTCGCTACTGCTGGTGGATATGTTTATATTAATACTGGTTTAATTAAAGCTGCCGATAATGAAGCCGAATTAGCAAGTGTAGTAGCTCACGAAATCGCTCATATTGAGGGCAGACACGTAGTAGATCAGATGAAGAAAACTGCGATCGCCAGAGGTTTGGCTACAGCAGCAGGTGTAGAAAACAGTAAGTTAGTCCAGCTTGGTGTAGAACTAGGTTATCGTCGTCCCAACAGTCGTGGAGCCGAACGCGATGCCGATAGCCGTGGATTAAGAATGCTCACAGACGCTGGTTATGCTCCTCAAGCAATGGTTTCCTTTATGAAGAAGTTAGAAAGCAAAAGCGGGAGTGGAGTTCCTACGTTTTTAAGCACCCACCCTTCACCCCGTAATCGCGTACAATATCTTCAGAGTCGGGTTAACGCACAACGTAGTAAAGGTAACGACGGCTTAAGCGAAGCTGCATACCGGAAAAATATCCGACCATTATTATAAAGAGTTAGGAGTTGGGAGTTAGGGGTTAGGGGTTAGTTTTTTTAACCTTTAACCTTTAACCTTTAACCTCTTAAGCCCATAACCTGCTGCTATTACGATTGACTTTCAGTGAAGTCACATTAACTTTGGCTGATGCTTCCTCTAAGGGTAAGGTGCGTACAGAGGGTTTAAACATATTGGCTTGATAACAGAGACGATTTGTGACATCAAATGCTGTTAGCCAACCACTACGGGGATGATAAGCACCTGTATCTAGATCGAGCCAACCAGCACCTCTGGCAATTTTGCCCGGTGCAATTCCAGGAAAGGTAAAGGTAATAGTGTGACCGACGATAATTACTTTATCTGAAAAATAAGGCTTTTGAATGCTGTGAAACTTGTCTCTAATCCAGCAAAATTGTTCGGCTTTTTGTTCTTCTATAGTTTTTGTAGGATCAATACCTGCGTGAACTAAAAATATGTCTCCTAAATCTAAATATAAAGGTAAACTCTGAAACCATTCGAGATGTTCTTGAGGTATTTTGCCGTTTTTATAGCTCGCTAAGGTTGCTTGTCCGCCACTGTAAAGCCATCCTTGTACGCTGGGAGTGGAAGCATTCTTATCTGTGAGAATTTTTATTAACATATGCTCGTGGTTTCCGAGCAAGCAAGGATAGGAATTTTCTTTGACAAAATCCACCACTTGGGAACTTTCGGGGCCTCTGTCTATCAAATCCCCGAGAAAATAAATTTTGTCTTCTGCCGTTGGGGCGATCGCCTCTAACAATTGCATCAAGCCTTGATAGTGACCATGCACATCCCCTATAACTATACGACGGTGGCTAGTTGCACTCATGGATCTGGACTTCAATAAATTTGTTTTATATTCCTGATTCAGTAGAAACTACTATTAATCAGTAAGAAAATGTAAAAAATTTTCTAAATACAAGTTTAATGAAATTAATTCCATCAATAAAGAAGGAAATGTTACAAACCTTACTTATTAATAGACAAGAGCCGATCTCTTTTGCTAA
>JBARZF010000398.1:0-10580 GCA_049649675.1 Rivularia sp. (in: cyanobacteria)
TAGGTTTACAAAAACCATATCTACCCCAACAAGTAGCGCAAAAAATTTATCAAGAACCCACCGTTCCCGTAATGGCTGTAATGGCATATAGCAATTATCAAGATGTGGCTTTGGGTTTGAGCTATGCTTTAGCTTTGGAAAGAGAAACCGTAAATTATAATTATCAATTATTAAGCCAGCAAGATGTTAAATCGAATAAAATTAATTTTTATAGCGAGCAAGATGTTTGTCCTCCGGATACGCTATGCGAACGCACTACTTTTGCTTTTTTAAATCAAAGTTCCGGTTTTGAATCAGTCTTTGAAACGCTTTCCCAATTACCGAATAAAAATATTTCTCAACTCAACTTATGGATATTGGCACCCGGAAGATTACGACGCGATTATCCACAGCAAATTAAAGTTTCTCAATCGTTATCTTGCAATATCGATATTAATCAACATTATCGCATCGGTATTCCCTACCAACTTTATCGGTGTCGAAAATTAATTTAACCAGGTTCTACGTGCCGCGATTTATCGCTTCATGATTTGGACTTCGGAGGCAATAAATCACTTACTAATTACATCTTGCTCAGTCTTATGAAGGAAGACTTTGTATATTAGCCTGAGAATTTATTCTAAGGCGGTTGTTGAGAATGGTGCAAGATATGAGTTTCTACAAACTTTTGTGTAGTGAAATACTAAAAATTTGTTCCCGAATCTTTGTTAAGTATTTTATTGCACAAAACTGAATTGCAATTTACTCGAAAAAATGTAACGTTTTGTAAAGATATAGGCGGATTTTTGGATTGCGTCTGACAACCTCACAACGTGCAAAATTCAAATTCATTGCAGGAGCAACCGTGCGAGAGCAACGTCCGATATATCAATCGTTTTTCAGTTATATATTAGCATTACGCACATGGCATATTCTGAAGGTTTAAACGAGCGTCTTAAGCAATTAGCGACAGAAGTTTCTGGGCATCCTCGCGGTAGCCTGAAGCGACAGCAGTTGTTAAATCAGTTGATATTTCAGATGCAGCAGTCGGGGAAAATTTGGCTGGGTAGCGATATTCCCCCTCAATATTATGAAGATGCATTACAGATAACTTGGTTTTGGTTTTGTAGAAATATTGAAAATTATGATGCTTCTCAAGCTAGTGTAATTACTTGGTTTAACTCCCATCTTAAATTTAGAATTTTGGATGTTCGTCAAGAAATAGCGATAGATAATAGTACCAGAGCAACTAAGCCGAAAGATGAAGAATTAAATTTTATAGATCCAATAGATAATGTACCCGCACCTGACAAACCGCAACCGATTTTAGAAGAAACTCTAGAATGGGTTGAAAAACAAGGTAGTGAATTACGTCGTCTTCACGTTCGTTCATCTCCTCATATTAACTGTCAGGAATTGTTTAAACACAAATTACCACCAAATGCAAAAACTTGGCGGGAATTAGCCGAAAAGTTTGGTAAAAGGGAAAGCACTCTCAATCATTTCTACAATCACAAATGTCTTCCTTGTCTGTTAGCTTTTGGGCGAGCGCAAGGGTATATAGACATATAGCTAAAATTCAAAAACACGGTATTTACTAATGAGTATCTCAACACAGCAGCTAACTATTTCCGTTCCTATTACTGAATCGAATAGAAACAAAGCCTATCTGTTTGCTCAACAACAATCTAATTCGGAAAAAGCCAAGCAAGTTTACCATAATACTTTAGCCGTATTGGTAACTAACAACTATTTACAAATGTTGGATGTACCAACTTCATTACAACAGAGTCATAGTTGGAATGCTGTTGCCAGAGTAATTACCAATATCGCTGACTTGAATTTACCCGGAAAAGGACATTTAGAATGTCGCTCAGTATTAAAAGGTAATGATACTTGTTACTTTCCCGAAGATGTTTGGCATAATCGTATCGGTTATGTTGTAGTACAGTTTGATGAATCTTACAAGCAAGGAACGCTATTAGGATTTTTACCGCAAGTCAGCAACACTACGCTTGAAATTAAACAATTGCAATCTTTAGATGATTTACTTGTAACATTACATTCCAATCAAACTGTAGTGCAATTAAGTAATTGGTTAGAAAATATTATTGATGAAGGTTGGCGAAGTATAGAAGCAATAATTGGTAAACAAACAATAAATCCTCTTTTTGTGTTTGCGGATATTTCTGATGAAGATGGAAATGCTAACAAAATGAAAGATGCTGTGGGGCAATTGTATGATACTCAAAATGAGATAGATAAAGTTGATTCAGATTCCGAAAAAGCTTTAATTCACTTATTAAAAAATACCCCTAACGAAGAAATTCGCTGGAAAGCTACTGAATTACTCTGGGAAATTAATCCAGAAAATCCGAATGGTGGCATAAGAAAAGCGATCGATCTAGGAATGCATTTCGGTGAAAATCTTATTGCTTTGATGGTGGCAATTTTACCAAAACCTGACGGAAGCATGGCAATTTTAACAAGAGTATGTCCTGGAAATGGCGTAAATTATCTTCCTCAAGGATTGCAGCTTAGCGGTTTAGATGCAGCCGGAAACTCGTTTTTTACAGTTCAATCTAGAAGTAAAGATAATTATATTCAATTTAAATTCACGGCTGAATTAGGCGATAAATTTAATATTCGGGTGGCTTTAAATGATGCTAATATTACCGAGAGTTTTGCGATCTAGTTACTTACATATGTTGTAATTAGCGATTTTTCTCTCTAAAAATAAATGTCATTTTGACAATAATTAAATTTATATTTTTTATATGTAGAGACGTGGTATATCGCGTCTCTACATTTGTCAAGGAAGAATGCAGTTTTCTGTATTTTGGATCGGAAATTGGAACATTAGCATCTGTTATCTATCATTCAGTATAATTACTGTTGTAAATTAGACTAAAGTTTTAATAAACCATTACTCCTCAACCCACATGAGCAAGTTAGTTGTATTGAATATTGACGAAGGCGGTTTTGAGCAAGGTTTTCCTGTAAGCCTCGGAATTGGTGAAGATGGTCGTATACATCATAGAAATCGGGTTACGCTTCCTCCCGCACCCGATATACCTCGTTTGTATAAAGATTGGAAAGATAAATACGGCGATTTGGGTCAAGATTTTAGTCAGATTAACATTCCTCCGGCTCAAGTTACTAATTGTTCTGCGAGCGAGGATGAAAATGAAGCTAGGATAAGATTTGAAGAATATTTACGTCAGTGGTTTTCTCAACTTCCTTGGAGAGAATTAAGAGTCAGAATAGAAGAAAGAACGCAACCAAATGATTTCATAAGAGTAATTATTGATACTAATAATATTTATTTAAAAAAGCTTCCTTGGCATTTATGGCAATTATTTCACAACCGTCTTCAAGCTGAATTTGCCCTAAGTGCCGAGTATGCACCTCCAAGCGAACCTTTAAAACGCCCCGTTAAGATTTTGGCTATTTTCGGTGGTAGTCAAGGATTAGATTTGACTTCAGACAGAGAACTTATTACCACATTAGAAAGTCGGGGGGCAAAAGTTACTTGGTTAGAACAACCTCAACGAAATGAATTAAGCGATAATTTGTGGAATCAACATTGGGATATTCTGTTTTTTGCGGGACATAGTTCTTCTGGGGAAGAATGTAAAACCGGACAGATTCAAATTAACAACAGCGAGAGTATTTCACTGACACTATTAAGAAATGCTTTAAGAACTGCGGTTAGGAACGGTTTAAAGTTAGCAATTTTTAATTCCTGCGATGGCTTGGGTTTAGCAGATGAATTGGGAGGTGTAGGAGTTCCGCAAATGATTGTGATGCGCGAACCCGTACCCGATCAAGTAGCAAGAAAATTTTTAAAATACTTTTTAGAAAATTTTTCTCAAGGACATTCTTTATATTTAGCGGTAAAAAATGCACGGCAACGTCTTGAAATTATGGAAGAAGATTTTCCCTGTGCTACTTGGCTGCCTGTAATTTGTCAAAATCCCGCAGCACGTGCTTTAGTTTGGGCTAATTCTCCAATCAAATTGGATAAAAGAAAATTCTTAGACAAAATTGCACCCGTTAGTAGAATAATTCTAGGGTGTTTATTAGGTGTTTCAGCTATTTCTATTCTTCCTCACATTTTTAAACAACCATCACCACCAAAACCTACCTCACCACCAGAAAAAGTACATACTCTACCAGATTTAGGCGAAAGATTCAGTTGGGGAGAAAAAATTATGATTCGTACCAACTCCAATCAAGAGAAACAAAAAGGTGTAGAAGCTTTTGCTCAAAAGAATTATGTACAGTCGATTACACATTTTCATAAATCTCTTCAAAACAATCAGAACGACCCAGAAACGCTAATTTATCTTAACAATGCTGTGGCGATGAAATCTTCACAAAGCTATAAGCTTCCAGTTGCTTCAGGAGTCATTCCAAGAAGTTGCGTTATTGATAATCCAAAGTTTTTGAAAATTGCCGTTGTGGCTCCGGGTATTCTGGGTACCCAAACCCACATTAATGAAGACGTATTGCGAGGAGTTGCCCAAGCCCAGAACAAAATTAACTCGAATTGCGGAATTGAAGGCAGATTATTGCAGGTAGTTATTGCTGATGACAACGATGTGTCTAATACCTCTGTAAATGTAGCAAAAAAACTGAGCGAACAAGAAGATATTTTAGCTGTTGTTGGACATTATTCTAGTAGCGCCACCCTTAAGGTTGGACAAATTTACGAGCGAAACCAAATGGTTGCGATTTCTCCTAGCAGCACTGCCGTCAGACGTTCCCCCGATAAAGAAGATGGAATTAACTTAAATAAATATGTTTTTCGTACACCTTCAAATGATGGAATTGCCATTAAACATTTAGTTAATTATATGGTAAACACACTCGGTCATAGAAAAGCAGCTATTGCTTATGATTCTATAGGTGTATACAGTAAAAAGTTCCGTGAAGAATTTAAAAAGGAACTCGAATCACCGCAGGTAAATGGCGAATTTATTGATATTCCTGAATGTGACCTCTATAACAACTTTAATCTAGAAAATTGCTTAGAGAAAGCGAATCAAACAGTAAAAGTATTGGCTCTTGTTCCGGAAACTACTACCAGTTTTAATAAAGCTATGGAAATTATAGATAGCAATAAAGATTCTAATTTAACACTTTTGGGCGGCGATTCCTTACATAACAAAACATTAGAAGATAAAGGCGAGAAAGCTAACAATTTAATTTTTGCAATTCCTTGGTTTCGGGATGAAGCTAACCCAAGCACATTTGAAAAGAATGCTCAAGAACTTTGGAATACTCAGAATACTCAAATGAGTTGGCGTAGTGCAATGTCATACGATGCTACTATGGCAATTATCGAAGGTTTGCGGCGCATGGGTAACAATCCAACTCGTCAGGGATTGCAACAGGTATTATCCGCACCTGATTTTTACGCAAAAGGTGCAGCAGGAAAAGTTGAATTTGATCAAAACGGCGATCGCAAAATTACTCCCCAAAACAATGTCAAACTTAACGTATTAGTTCGAGTCAAATGCGACAATCGGGCATCTGGGGATTGCGAATTTGTTAAAGTTCCCCAACAGTAATTTGATGAGATGGGGAGACAAGGTGAAGATTTTAATCCAAAATCTAAAATCTAAAATTATTTAATTGTTCACTGCTCACTGTTCACTGTTCACTGTATTAAATCCCAGCCTACCTTTAACTCTGCTTTGAAATTCGGGAACAATAATCTTATCCCAAGAAATACAGAGGTGCGTATATGTTCCGGGTAGCCGTTGGACACAGTAACGATCCAGATTCCGATTTTGCTATTGCAGAAGTATTAGAGCAATGTCGAATTAGTTTAGCGGGAGATATTCCTGCTGCTGGAATTCTTTTTGCTGCAATTGATTTCGAGCATTCCCTTCTATTGCAAGAAATTAATCGAGCTTTCCCCGGAATTGAATTAATTGGCTGTACAACCGATGCTGAGATTTCTTCGGTATTAGAATTTGAGCAAGATTCTTTGACTTTAATGTTGTTTTGTTCGGATGAAGTAGAAATTCGTGCGGGTATCGGAAGGGGACTTTCCAAAGATGCATTCACAGCTACAAAACAAGCTGTGGAACAAGCACAAGCAAAAAGCAGCTTAAAATCTCATAAATTATGTTTAGCAACTCCCGAAAGTCTGACAATGGATGGAGTTTCAACTGTAGATGGCTTAAAACGAGCTTTAGGTGAAAACTTTCCCATTTTAGGTGGATTAGCTGGCGATCAAATGAGATTTAATCAAACCTATCAATTTTGTAAAACAGAAGTATTAAGCGATTCAGTCCCAATTCTGCTGTTTTCAGGAAAGTTATTGTTTTCTCATGGTGTTGCAAATGGTTGGCATCCTATCGGTAGAAAAGCTGTAGTTACTAAAGCCGATAAAGATATTATCTACGAAATTGATAATCAACCTGCTTTGGATTTTTACGATAATTATTTGGGTAGACTTTCACCTTCAGCAGAGTATCCTTTGGCAGTTTTTGATTCTCAAGCTAATGATTTTTATACGCGAGTAGTTCATGTTAAGAACCGCGAAACTAAAAACATCAATTGTTTTGCCAGAATTCCCCAAGAATCTATAGTGCAGATAGCTCAAGCAAATCGTGAAAATATCTTAGCTGCTGCTAAAACTTCAATTACAAAAGCTTTAGAAACCTATCCTGGAACTCAACCGCAAGTTGCTTTATTGTTTTCCTGTGCTTCTCGTCGTCAACTGTTGGGTACCCGGACAAAGGAAGAGTATCAACTAGCTAAAATTAGTCTTAGTCAAGCTTTACCCTGTTGTGGATTTTATACTCATGGTGAGATTTCACCTTTAGAAATTGGTACATCTAGCCGATTGCATCACGATACTTTTGTGACATTGCTTCTGGGAGTGGAGTAAATAATGACTGATGTACAAGAATACCAACAAAGAATTAAGGAATTAGAAAAAGCCAATCGAATTTTAGAAAAGAAATTAGAACGTTCGCAAGCTAATCGAATCGCTTTGGAAGAAAGTAATGATAAAAATGAATCTTTACTTAAAAAAGTAATTGTTGAATTAGCGCTATCAAAAAAAACTGTAGAATTGCGGAGCCAGAAATTAGAGCAAGCTTTGCAAAACCTCAAAGCAACACAAGCACAGTTAATCGAATCTGAAAAAATGTCTGCTTTAGGAGTGATGGTTGCTGGGGTTGCTCATGAAATAAACAACCCCGTCAGCTTTATTTATGGCAACCTTGCTCACGTAGCTGAATACGCTGAAGATTTATTTAACTTATTAGAATGTTATGAAAAATCTTGTTTAAACCCCACTCCCGAATTAAAAGCAAAAATAGAAGAAATCGAACTTGATTTTATCAAAGAAGATTTTCCCAAACTTTTAAATTCTATGACAGTTGGTGCCGAACGCATCAATAAAATTGTTTTATCTTTACGTAACTTTTCCCATTTGGATGAATCAGAAATCAAAAAAGTTGATATTCACGATGGTTTAGATAGCACCTTGATGATTTTGCAAAACAAATTCAAAACACAATCGAATACAGAAATTCAAATAATCACAGAATACGGTAATCTTCCTCGCGTGGAATGCTATGCGAGACAATTAAATCAAGTATTTATGAATATTATTATTAATGCTATTGATGCTTTAGAAAAATCATTAAATCCGCAAATTAAAATTAGTACGGAAACTCAAGAAAGCTTTGCATTAATAAGAATTACTGACAATGGAATGGGAATCACTCCAGAAGTTCAGCAAAAAATATTTAATCCCTTTTTTACCACTAAACCCGTTGGTAAAGGCACGGGTTTAGGATTATCAACAAGCTATCAAATTATTGTTGACAAACACAAAGGTAAATTAGAATGCCATTCTACTCCCGGAGTTGGAACGGAGTTTTTGATTGCACTGCCGAGAGAGTATGGGATGAGGTAGAGGGGGGATGGGGGGAGAGGGGGGAGAGGGGGGAGAGGGGGAGATGGGGAGACAAGGGGATTAGTAGTGCGAGCATCTTGCTCGCTCGATACCCTTCGTGCAAGATGCTCGCACTACTTAAATTTAATCGCTCGATACCCTTCGTGCAAGATGCTCGCACTACTTAAATTTAATACTCCCAATCCCCCATGCCCAATCCCCCATGCCCAATCCCCAATTACCTATTACCCAATTCATTCATCAATCTGCCAAGAATCTTTGGTAAACTCTTCATCCAAAATTCTCTTGGGTTTGACGATGACAATTAATCTTCCTAATATTTCTACTTCTGGTTCGGTTTCAAACCACTGAAAATCCAATTCTCCTGAATTATTTACCACGAAATAACCGCCATCATCCCATTTTCTTTGAGCGCGATCGACGGCTACCATTACTTGCTGTGGAACGTTTTGCTCTTGATTGGGAAATTTATGATTTTGACACAATATTACTACCGGATCTTCGGCATTTGAAACTACTTGCCAACCTGGTAATGGTACCCATGCACCAACACCTTCAAATTTCACCATGTTAAATGGGCCTTCTTCTTCCACCATGGGAACCGCTTTTAAATCATCTGGTGTCAGCGGTAACTCACCTACTACGGGAACCACGCGAGACATTTCTGCATCAGATTCCAGACGGTAAAAGGGTAGTAGCGGTGCGGGCCGTTGAGGAACTACAGTAAAATCAGTTAATAGTAGTTCTATTTTTTGCCGTGCCGTATCCGTATACGCAAACTTTAAACCCTTAGCAATAAAGCGCGATCGCAATTGTAAATCTGATTTTTGTCTGGCTTGTTTCCAAGTTTGATAAGCAACTGCATCTCCGGGATGTGCGGAAAACCCTTCAGGTAAAGTACGCAAGCGGGAATAATCTTTGATTGCTCTAGCTACTTCTTTAACTTCGTCTGCATCAACTTTATGCTTAAAAGCAAGCTCGGCAGCACTCGCACGTTCTTCTTGAGTAAGCATCCGAAACTCGTAGAGTAAATCGCTTCCTCGTTGCGAATAATGGGCTTTTACTTCCTCCGAAGCACCAGATTTTTCTAATGAATTGTAAACTTGAGAACCAACAATAATTTGATTTTGCTGAATTGGTTCAAAACCCGTAGCTTCAAAAATATCTTGAGGATTATAACCAGATTTTTGTAGATAAGCACAAGCTTCTCCCCATTCCACCCAGTTTCCTTCTTTTTGCCTTAGTTTTCGCAATAATTCTTGTGATAGTTCCTGATTGGGTTGATTTTCAGCATTTTGAGGGTTGGGTGGTAAATCTGTCATAACTGAGGAAAACGCGGAGCAATAAAAATCATTTTATGCTGTAACAGCAAACAAGCTGACTGCACAAAACATATAGTTACACAATTGTTAAAGATTATGAAGAATAAAGTAAAAAAAATAAACCATTTGCTTGGGGTGAATACTCAACCGCTAGCGAAAATTATGGGTTATCAAAGAATAATCCCACATCGAATGCGGATTTAAAGACCGTATTTTCTCGGATAATAAAAACTCCGTTTAATTAGAAAATAGTGTTTTAAGGTCAGTTATAAATACAGTTATCGAAAATCTTGCATTCGGGAGTTAGATTTGTATCCCAAATAAAAAAGCACATATGATGTAAAAGAATAAATAAATGAATAATCTCATCCCAAATCTAGATAGTATTCGCAATCAATTAATGACTACACAAAAACGTAAAAAACAAAAAATCCTAGTAGTAGATGACGAACCAGATAATCTGGATTTGTTGTATCGAACCTTTCGTCGTGACTTTCAAGTTTTAAAAGCAGACAGCGGTAGTAGTGCTTTACAAGTGTTGGCAGAAGAAGGAGAAGTTGCTGTAATTATCTCCGATCAAAGAATGCCAGAGATGAAGGGAACTGAATTTCTCAGCAAAACTTTACCTCAATTTCCCGATACGGTAAGAATCATTTTAACTGGTTTTACTGATATCGAAGACCTTGTAGACGCTATCAATGCCGGACAAGTTTACAGATATATTACCAAGCCTTGGGACCCCGAAGAACTCAAGGGAGTTGTGCAACGTGCCGCTCAAACCTACGATTTACTCAAGCAGCGTACCGAAGAGTTGCATCGTGCGAATTCGCACATAGCGTTATTGACTTCATCCGTACAGGTGACAAAAACAGCTTCTAGTAAGGAGGAAAGTTTGTCACCTATTGCTGAAATCTACGGAGAAACTTTTTCTACTGATGGCTGTATTCTTCAGTTAGTAGAAAACGGTAATTTGAGTTCTAGCTGCGGTACTTTTAGTCAAGACGGGATATTAAAAAACTGGTTGGATAAAGATCCTTTAATCGAGGAATCTATTGCAACCAGCAACATGAAAGTTTGCGTAAATGTAACTAAAGACGAGAAACTCAAAGAAGTCGCTCACTATTCAGATACAGAGACGGTGGGGCATTTGGTTGTCCCCATCGTTCACGCAAATCAAGTTACCGCAGTGCTATCGCTACAGTGGAAAAAAACCTGTACTTTGCGAGAAGATGAACTAAAGCTGATTCATATCTCCGCCCAATTGTTAGCAATGATACTTAATTGCGCTCATTACAGTGAACAGTGAACAGTTAACAGTGAGCAGTTATCAGTGA
>JBARZF010000399.1:0-8844 GCA_049649675.1 Rivularia sp. (in: cyanobacteria)
GGATGGGGAGATGGGGAGATGGGGGGACAAGAAAAAAAATTCCTAACTCCTAACTCCTAACTCCTAACTGTATGTCCCTTTCGGGACACGCTTCGCTAACACTGGTAACTGCTCACTGCTCACTGTAAACTTTTCCATCGCGAACTTGTACTACTCTTTGGTTGCAGCGTCTGACTAAATGTTCGTCGTGAGTGGTGACAATTACTGTAGCGCCGAAGGAATTTAATTTACGCAATATTTGGATGATTTGCCAAGAATTATCTGGATCTAGATTTCCGGTTGGTTCATCTGCTAAGAGTAAAGGTGGGGTTGCAACAATTGCTCGTGCCATACTTACCCGTTGCTGCTCTCCTCCAGAAAGTTGATCTGGAAAATAATTAGCTTTACTTAGTAAACCTACTAGCTTTAATGTCGGTTCCAAACGTCTGTGAATTTCCTTGCGCGTGTAGCCTTGAGCTTGCAAGACGACGGCGATATTTTCTGTTACCGTTCTTTGAGGAATTAATTTGTAGTCTTGAAAAACAATACCAATACGTCGCCGTAATAAAGACAAATTATCACCACGCAACCCTGACAAATTGCACTCGTCAACAATAACCTCTCCCTGCGTTGCCAACTCTTCACCATAAAGCAACTTTAATAAAGTGGATTTACCAGAACCACTCGGCCCTGTAATAAACAAAAATTCCCCTTTTTTAATGCTTAAATTGGCATCTACTAAAGCATTCGCTCCATTCGCATAGGTTTTTGTCACCGAACGCAGCTGCACCATAAACTCAGTGCTATTTTCTTTACTATTCTTTTGATTCTGAGAATCTACGGATTTATTAATTGTGTTGTTGGGTGTAATTACTGGCATCGCTCTTTATGAAAATTAAATACAAAATTGAATACAAAATAAGTATTCCCAGAGCGAGCCTGGGAATATCAAATCTTTATTAAATCAGTGAGCAGTGAACAGTGAACAGTGAACAGTGAACAGTTAGGAGTTAGGAGTTAGGAGTTAGGAGTTAGGAGTAGGGAGTAATTTTTCTCCCCATCTGCCCATCTGCCCATCTCCCCATCTCCCTATCTCCCCATCTGCCCATCTCCCCATCTCCCTATCTCCCCATCTCCCCATCTCCCCATCTCCCCATCTCCCATCTCCCCGTAAAACCTCAAGCACCTTTGGTTTTAACGCCGTAAATTAAGGCTTTAAAGGCAAATTTAGGTAAAGCTAACATTCGTCGCCATCGCCAAGGTTCTTGATAAAGACGATATAGCCATTCTAAATTGTTGTCGCCTAACCAAGCAGGGGCACGGGTTTTGGCTCCTGACCAAATATCAAAACTTCCACCCACACCAACCCAAGTAGCTTGGGGACACAAATGACGGTTTTGTTTTATCCATAACTCTTGACGCGGTACTCCCAAACCGACATAAATAACTTGCGGCTGCATTTTAGCCAGAGTGGAGTGTAATAGAATTTCTTCCTCCGGGGAATGATAGCCCGAATGGGTTCCCACTATATTCAAATTGGGAATTTGTCCTTGCCAGAATTGTGCTGCTGCTGCTGCTGTACTAGGCTTTCCTCCATAGAAAAACACCGTTGAATCAGGAGAATTTTGTCCAATTTCGTGTAACAGTGCTTCGGCTAATTCAATTCCTGGAATTCGACGCACATCTTGTTTTAAGAACAATCGTAAATATAAAACTATCCCGGCACCGTCTGGAATTACCAAATCGGCGGCTTTAATTATTGTCGCGAGAGTTTCATTTCGTTCCGCTTGCATGGTCATTTCTGCATTCAGCGTAACTACATGAGTTCCCATTCTTTGTTGCAAACGTTCTAACAAGTAGCCTGGGTAATCTGTCGCTACATGAATCGGTAGTCCTAAAACCGAAAATTCTTCATAGCTTTTAATCATGCTTTAATCTAAATTCGCATCACACCAAGTGAAGTACGAAGCTAGTTTATCAAATTTGTTCCTGTATTGTTTGTGTTGCAATTTTGGCTACAGCTTCACTAATTGCCCGAATCATCGACATACTTGTATTTATGATTCTAGTAATTATTTTGAATGTAAATTGTAACTGAGCTTACTAAATATTATTTAATAATAAGATAATTGAAAATACTTAAATATGAAAAAGGAAAAGCTTTTTTTACAACTTTGTATTCTAAGTAGCATTTAGACACACATTTTCAAACAAGTAATTGTAAACAAGCTGACGGCATCTTTTAAAACGCCAGTATACTTTTAACAAAGAAGGTTAGAAAAGTAATAAAAATATGTTTGATTTTTTCAACGAGCTTAAACCTTTTGAGACAAAAATACGTTTGTAATGGTAATATTAACCACTCAGGGGTATTATCGCTAATTAACTAACGTCCTATTGATTGTATATTTAAACCCTATTCTTTTATAGGATGCTGTTAAACAAGGCGTAATTAACTCTAATTCTATAAATATAGCGTTTGCAATATGGGTAATAAATACCAAGTGCGATCGTATATCAATCGCAATACGGTGAGTTTTATGGCATCAATCGTACAGATGTTAAGGAAACTGTATATTAATAGACTTTTTAGTAAACTCAATTTTACAGTTAATAGTTTAATGGGCAAAAATTTACCATGACTAAAATTCGCGTTGCTTTAATTGAAGATCACGATCTTACCCGTTTGGGTATTCGGACGGCTTTAGGGCGTAATGTTGATTTTGAAATAGTAGGAGAAGCTGCTAATGCAAACGACGGACTACAAATATTAAAAACGCTGCAACCTGATGTGGCAATCGTAGATATCGGTTTACCCGACAAAGATGGCATTGAATTAACCCGAGAAGCCAAATCAATAATGCCAAGCTTGTTAACTAAAATTCTGATTTTAACTTTACGCGATAGTAAAGAAGCCGTGCTTGCAGCTTTTGCGGCTGGTGCAGATTCTTATTGCATGAAGGATAAATACGATAACTTGCTTGAAGCAGTGCGGCATACTCACAATGGTAATGCTTGGATCGATCCGGCGATCGCCCGCATTGTATTGCAGCAAGCGCAAGAAAATCCACCAACATCTCAATCAGCGTCGGGGACTAATCAATTTGCGGAAAAATCTGAGTTTGGCAAAGCGAAGGATAATGAGGATACGATTGAACCTTATACTCTTACCGAAAGAGAATTAGAAGTATTGCAGCTAATTGTAGAAGGCTGTAGTAACGCTATTATTGCCGAAAGACTCTACATTACAGTGGGAACTGTGAAAACTCACGTCCGCAATATTTTGAATAAATTATGCGCCGACGATCGCACTCAAGCAGCAGTGCGTGCTTTGCGTTCGGGATTGGTCGGATAAGCTTTTTCAAGTCTCATCTAAGTAATTTTAATGAGATTTGATCCGGATAAAAATATTACATTTATTCAATTTTGTGTTAGGACTGTGGAGGGATGCTAATAACTACCTTTTGGTTCCCAACTGGTATTACAGGCAAGATGAATTTAATCAAAATTATACAGTCTTGCCTCTGAAAAATATATAAGAATAAAAGTCAACTATGACCGAGATTGAGCCAGGCAAACTCAAATTGATGGTAGTAGATGATGAGCTAGATAACCTAGATTTACTTTACCGCACTTTTAGGCGAGATTTTAAAGTATTCAAGGCTACCGATGCTCGTACTGCCATTGAAATTTTAGACAAAGAAGGCGAAATGGCCGTGATTATCTCCGATCAACGAATGCCAGAGATGAACGGTACCGAATTTTTTGGTCTTACGGTAGAGCGTTTTCCAGATACAATTCGGATTCTACTTACTGGTTTTACCGATGTCGAAGATTTAGTTGAAGCGATTAACTCAGGTCAAGTCTTTAGGTACATTACCAAACCTTGGAAGCCAGATCAACTCCGTTCCCTAGTCGAACAAGCTACCCAAACTTATCGTTTAGTCAAAAAAAGAACTTTTAGTTTACGTCGTTCTCTGCGGCGAGAATCCTTAGTTAATGCAGTCACCGCAGCGATTCGGGAATCTTTAGATTACAGCAGTATGCTGCAAAAAATTGTGGCAACAATTGGCGAAACTTTTGGAGCGAATTGTTGCATACTTAAAACAATTGAAAACGAACAATTAACACTAGATAACTTTTTATATAGCAGTGATAATACTGATACCGGAAATTGCTGCTTTAATCCTATTTCTTTAATGGAAAAAGTTCTCGCTAGTCGTAATTGTGAAGTAGCTCAATTTACTTCAGATGACGGCGAAAGTTTTCAGCAACTAGCCGTACCTCTAATTTATCAACAACATTTACAAGCAATACTTGTTCTTTATCAGCAATATGGCGAACGCAATTGGCTGGATGAAGATATTGAACTAATTTCTGGTGTTGCCGAACAAGCTGCTTTAGCTCTTTCTCAGGCAAAACTTTATCAAAGTCTCCAGCAAAAGCAAGAACAGATTCATGCTGAATTAGAAGTTGCCCGTCAAATTCAGCACAATTTATTACGGCAAAGTTTACCAGAAATAGAAGGACTAAAAGTACAAGCTTGCTGCTACCCCGCACGAGAAGTAGGGGGAGATTTCTTTGAAGTTTTCGTTCATCCCAAAGGCGATCTATGGTTGGCTGTGGGTGATGTTTCCGGTAAGGGTGTTCCTGCTGCACTGTTTATGGCTAGTGCAATATCGGTGTTGCGTCGGGAATTATCTCAAGAAACACCTGCAATGCCGAATATAATCATGAAAAATTTAAACGAGGCTTTAGGCGATGACCTCGTAAGTAATAATTACTTTATTACTATGGTATTAGCTCGATATTCTCCCGCTACTAGGCAATTAGTATATGCTAACGCCGGTCATATTTACCCAATAGTCTGTTCGCACGAAGATTCAAAACTAGAAGAACCCAATTTTCTCAAAGTACGTGGAATTCCTTTGGGTATATTACCTGAATGGAAAGCAGAATCAGGAGAATGGGTTCTTGCTCAGTCAGATACTTTGCTGCTTGCAAGTGATGGAATTACTGAAGCTCAGGTTTCAATGAAAACTGATTTTAGCAACTCTTTATCAGATGGTATTGAATCGCTAACACGTTCGATGCTCAATCAAGAAGGATTGTGGCAATTATTACTCGAAGAAGAAAAACCACTTAGCCTAAATAAATTACTAAGTCGTATCCATGTTGATACCGAAGTTCAAGAAGACGATCAAACTATACTTTCACTGGAGGTTTTATAAACAATGAAAAGCGAGCTTCACATACCAAGTGACTTGAAGTATTTGAATCTTGTAGAAGACTGGCTACTTGGATGCTTACAAGCGGAATTAGGAGAATCGGTTGATTGGAAGCGACAATCAAATCGTTTACGCTTAGTTTTAGTCGAAGCATACTCGAATGTAGTCCGTCACGCTCATAAGGAACAACCATCTGTTCCTATTGTGATTCGCTTGGAACTAAAACAAAGGGATTTAGCCTTAGAAGTTTGGGACAAAGGTGAAGGTTATGATATGTCAACTTACTTTCCTCCTTCTCCTGTAGAAAAACAAGAAGGAGGTTATGGTTGGCTGATTATGAACCGTTTGATGGACAAGGTTGAGTACGAATTGCAAGTAGATGGCGGTAATTGTCTTAAATTAGAGGCTAGTTTACCACAAACAGCAGAAATTTAAGAGAAAGTTAACAATTGATTGGTAATCGCAACTATTTGCTCTCACACCTTAATTTTTAAAACCGCTTTACAAACCTTGTGTTAAAACAATTAAATTCTAAAATCTGAAGACAATAAGTTTTTACGGTTTTTTTGGCTGTTTTCCCATCCGTCAGGGACTATAAGTCCTTGTCTAATAGCTAAAGTCCTCTCAAGAGGACTAAAAACATAATTTTCAACGTCACGACAGAATATATAGTGTTGTGAACTCAAATCCCCTAACTTCGCTTCGGAATTAGGGGGCTTTGCGTAAGCACTAATAACCATTAAAGTTAACAATAGTTAATGGAAATGATAACTTTTACTAAATTTGTTTGATTTATGTCTGGGAATCATCAAATAATGAAAAAGTGGCTACACTGCTGACTAATTATCTTAATTCCGTAAATTATAATAACGGAGTTTATTAGTTAAAGGTTGGGTGCTGGTAAATATGCGCGACCATACATAAATTATTTTAAAATACTTAAAAATACTTAAAAATGGTTCTCGTACTTTACCAAGTGTCTAAGGCTAAAAATTATTTGAGTCCCTAATACTAAAATTATTAACGATGCGTATGAAAGCCTCGTTCTGTTTGTCACCGCGCTACCGTTTAGATGATGAGTCACCTTGGTTAGAAGGAATAGATCCCAGCCGTCATTATTGGATTAAAGTCAATGGGGAAAGTAGTTTAATAGTGGCTATTCCCGGACTATTGGTTTCTTCTATGGATGAAATCAAGCAGGCAATGAAACAATTTCGCTCGCTTGTGCCTGGCGAACAAATGAGTTTAGAAAGAGTTGCTAGCAGTTGTATAATTCACTGTATTAGCAGCAACTGCTACGCCATCGAAATAGAAGTAGACAATGCCCCAGTTTGGCATTTATTCGACCAAGAGACTTTAGATAGTTTACTAATGACTGCTCATCCCGACTGGCAATGCGCTCCTTCCGGTATCGAGTTAGGGCGGAGATTATTAGTACGTTCCTTGCAACAAGCTACAGCAACTAAGAGTTAATAGTTGATGATTGTTGGCAGCAACTTATCTTTCATACTGTTTAATATCCGCTAATTTTCGTTGATTTATACGTTAATTTAAAAATTCTATTTTCGTAAGGAAAGCAATTCTTGCGGAGAAGCCAAAAGTTTAATTTTCACATCCAAAATTTGAAACTTTTCATTTAGGATAAACAACCAAGATACATTTACTGCAAACCAAGGAGTTTCAACTTTACCCGCAACTTTAGTTTGGGTTCGGTTGTCTTCTAAAGTTTCGCTTATACCTTCATGAGGACAAGCTTTAATATCAATTGCTTCCTTGTTTAAATAACTCAAAATTGCATCTCTTCCCACAATGCCAGATTCAAAGGGAGGATGCATTACACCGTTTTCTGCAAATAAGGAAGCTGTTTTTTCGTAATCACCTGCATTCAAACTTTGAAAATACTGCTGTATCGTTGGTTCGCTGATTCCTTTGATTTGGGTAAATTCTTTCGATTGTACTGCCAAAATGAAATCTCCTGTATCGATTGCTTATTATAATTATTTGAATACATTTGCTAGCAACTCCGAAAGCTGCTTGAGAGATAATCTACTTGAAGCGAACTACTTCTATGGGTAGATAAGGCAAGCAATCAATTCGATTTTGGATTTTGGATTTTGGATTTTGGATTGAAAATATAAACTTTCAAATTCGTATTCTGTAAGAAGGTAAAAACTATTGTAAGGTGGAAAATAATCCCCACCCCACAATCAACGGTTTTATTGAACTAAAAGGAATAATTTTTGTATTGAGGCAGTACGATTAAAAAAATCTGCCTGTAGCTGCATTGAAAAATATAGCGATGCGGTATTACCCTAAAGAATCAACGCCCATATCGGTAACAATCTTGCGAAGAACTGTAATTTGTTGACCAAAATCAAGTTCCTTAACAGCTTCCAATACTTGTGAGCCATCGCGAGACAACTGATAATTGAATGGCATTGGCACAACTAAGCCTTTAACCATTAATTCCGATAATTCATACCAGAAAGCTAACTTTGTATTAGCACTGAGAATACCGTAAGAGCGAGAAATTTGGGTGTTATTTTTAGCAGCCAAATCGCGCATTGCCTGTAACTGTTCGCCGTGAGACATTTGCTTGAAAAGCGAAAGCAAACCTTCAGCTAACTGCAAGCGTGCTGCGCCTGTAGCAGCAGGAGTAATGGAACGTCCCATTTCGGTATATGCAAACCACAGCACTGCTAATTGATCGTCTACCGAAAGGCTTTTGAATACATTCACGGTGGAATTTACCGCATCAATCAACTTAGTATCGTAGTCGAAAGCGTTGGAAAAACCGTTTTTTATTGAATCTGTAGAGAAAGTCATATCAGGCACCATTTATTGGACGGTAAATTCTGTAGCGAACTATTCACATCAGAAAGGCTGTGTTGTTTGTTGCTTTACCTTTCACTTGCTATTGTGCATAGAAACTTTACAAATAGCAAATAATATTTACATATGAATCGATTTGCAATTTTAAAACTGGGGATCATAATAGCGGTATATGATAGGGGTGCCGTTTTCTGGCAAATCTTAAAATAAGATAAATGAATCAATCATCCTCCTTAAGCAGCATACAAATTAAAGAAAAAGCGCTAGATTTGGGGTTCCATAAAGTTGGTATAGCAGCTGTAAATGATACAGAGACTCAAGTGCAAGGATTACAATCATGGTTAGCGCTGGGGTATCATGCCGATATGGAATGGATGCGAAATCCTAAGCGTCAAAATATAAAATTAGTCATGCCAGAAGTGCGATCGCTAATTTGTGTCGCCTTAAATTACTATACAGAGCATCAACGTCCCCAAGAAAAAGAATATGGAAAGATTTCTCGGTACGCTTGGGGAAGGGATTATCACAAAGTTGTCCAAAAAAAATTGAAAGCTTTTTCAACTTGGTTGCAGTCATTCGGTGAAGAAATAAAAACTAGACATTATATAGATACAGCACCAATTCAAGATAAAGTTTGGGCACAGCAAGCGGGGATCGGTTGGATTGCCAAAAATGGGAATGTAATTACAAGAGAATATGGCTCTTGGGTATTTTTGGCAGAAATTCTCACAAATTTGGAATTAACTCCCGATACTCCCCATACCCAACATTGCGGAAGCTGTACTAAATGTATTGAAAGTTGTCC
>JBARZF010000400.1:0-2786 GCA_049649675.1 Rivularia sp. (in: cyanobacteria)
ATTTTAACATAAACCCGGCTTGTAATTCATGAGCGAAAATGCGGTGTGGCTATGCCTCCCGCATTATTCGCATCCCGACACCTCCCTTACGGGTAGGTATGGGACTTCTTACAATTGAAAGTTAAAAGTATTTGATTTATTGTGAGAATTTTAACTGTATTTAAGCAAATATTTTCTTATTTGTTCGGATGCTAAAGTAAAAGCGATTTTTTTTGCATCTGTTTTTGCTCCCCAGAATATTGATTGTTTTCCTTTGACTTCTTCTACAGGAGGGCTAAATTTTATAGGATTAGCGAGTTGATAAGCATAATCTCCTGGAAAACCAACACAGCTAATGATTTTTACTGCGCCAATAATCGCACCGCGCTTAATGTTTGTCGAATCAATTCCATAGTCAGTAAAATAGTCATCACTTTGTTTTGATTGAGAAGCATGGATTAAAATCCACCCTCTACGCTTTGTCGGCTGCGTGCGATATTCCTAAATTTTGATTCCAAGACATATAGCATAGGCATGAGGTGCGTGAATGCTGATAGCTTTTAGGTTAGGCGGATAATTTATTTCAACTTTTGGCTTCTGCATAAAAAATCTTATATAGATGCAATAAATTCATTATTCCCACCTCCGCAGTCTAAATAACTACATCTATTAAGTATTTACTATTAAGTCAAAATTGTACAAAGTTTGAGTAAATACCGTAAAAATAAAAGCTTTGACTCTTCACCAGCGAGAATGACTATTTCACTTCATCTCTTCGGCTCCATTCGTTCCAGGAACCATCGTAATTGCGTACATTTGGATAACCCAATAAATACTTTAAAACAAACCAAGTATGTGCCGAACGGGCACCAACTGCACAGTAAGGAATTATTTTTTTGTCTGTTGTAATACCTTTACTTTCATAAAAATTCCGTAATCCCTCGACCGATTTGAAAGTTTTATCTTCATTCAAAGCTGATTCATAATAAATATGTTCCGCACCCGGAATATGTCCTGCACGTTCGTTGTTTTCTGGAGGTTTATCGTAAAACCATTCGCCGCTGTATTCTTGAGGAGTTCTTACGTCTACTAATACGCTATCTGGTTGATTTATAGAATTGCGAACATCTTCATATAGAATCCTTAAATTAGCATTCGGTTCTTGAGCGCAATATTGAGTCGGATTCGCAACAGTTTTTATTGGCACTAGCGGACGTTGTTCTACTATCCATTTATTACGTCCACCATCAAGAACTCTTACATCTTGATGACCAAAAAGTTTCAACAACCAGAAAATCCATCCTCCCACAGCAGGAGCCTCACCGTAGACAATTACTGTAGAGTTATTTTCAATACCAGAACGCGAAAGTAATTTTTCAATGTTTGCTACATCAAAATTAATTCGATAATCGGGAAGCATTAAATCTTTGAATGAATTCCATACAACTGCTCCGGGAATCACTTCAGTAATACTTGCCTGGGGATTTATATTTACTTCAACAATACGAACATTGTCATCATTTAAGTGTTCGGCAAGCCATTGAGTATCGACAACTACTTCGGGATGGGCGTAATTTGACATTATGTTATTTGTTATAAACTTAGATTTGTAATTGCGCTGTCTTCGCAAAGTGAGCGATTAACGCTATTAGATATAAATTAGAATTGAATCTTAACTATGCCCAGTCCTCTTTCGGGTACACTTTTTATCAATGAGTAAAAAATTAGGGATAAGCGTTAAATCCTTTCATTGCAAATCCAAAATCTGATCATGCCAAATTGTTTGCAGTTGATATTTGAAGAAATAGCCCAGACTCGCAACGAACAACAATTGCGGGAACAGGTAATGGTTCAACTTGGCGAGCATTTTCAAGCAAAACGCCGAGGTTTATTCTTTTTTGATAGTTTTCCTCATAAAAAAACTTCAGACTTTGCTCAATTGGCATTATCTATAGAACATAATCCAGTTTTACGTTATTTATTAGAACATCATGCCCCAGTGCATGAGGAAGTGGTATTACAACCAGGAAAATGGAAAATTATTTGTCCGCGATTCGACCACGGACACGTTATGGCTGGCCCTATAATTGCTAATGGAAAGCTGATTGGTGGTATTGGTTTTACCCGCACGCGAGAATATAAAGCTTTTAATGCTAGAAATTTAGCAGACTTGAGTGCTGTCTGTTTGCATTTATCGACTTGGTTAATAACAATCAAGTCGCAAACAAAAGAATTTTACCCAAGTAATAATTTAAAGATTAATTGTTTAACACCGCGAGAAATTCAAATTGTGGAATTAGTTGCACAAGGATTAACCAATGCTCAAATCGGTAAGGAATTATGGATTCAAGAAAATTCTGTCAAACAAGCTTTAAAAAGAATGTTTCGTAAACTTAAAGTTTCTTCCCGTGCGGAAATGGTAGCCAAAGTTTTAACAGTGAGCAGTGAGCAGTGAAGCGCGCAGCGTGACGCGGTAGCGTCATACAGTTACCACTAACCAGTAATTAGCTCGCGGAATTTTCTCCCCCCTCTCTTCTTCAACTCGGAATCCAAACCCGAATCCTCGTACCTTCACCCAAAGTACTTTTAATTTGAAGTTCTCCTCCTAAAATTTGCACTCTTTCTTGCATTCCTCGCAATCCAAAACCTGTATGATGTGCGCTGACTTCAAAACCTTGTCCGTCATCAATAATTTCTAAAACAATTCCTTGAGTATTTTGATAACCTTTGATATTTACAACTTTTGCAAAAGCGTGTTTTTGAATATTGGTAACTGCTTCTTGAACAATACAATACAGTTGATGGCT
>JBARZF010000401.1:0-5172 GCA_049649675.1 Rivularia sp. (in: cyanobacteria)
CAAATTAATGCTCGATTCCACGCAACAATGGCAGACGCAAAAGCGAAAAAAGATAGCGTGCGTTTGCGTTTAATATTTGAATCTCCCCAATTAGCTTCCATACCTTGGGAATTCCTCTACGACGAAGGTACTAACACCTTTTTAGGAAACAATACCGAAACCGTACTCTCGCGCTATATTGATGTTCCCCTACAAAAACGCGATATTAAAGCTGCCAGTTTACCCCTGAAAGTTTTATTAGTAATCTCCACTCCCAGCAACTTAACAAAATTGGACGTTGCGGAAGAAGAAAAACTAATTCAAGAAGCACTGAAAAAACACATAGAAACAGGAAAAATTGAGTTAGATGTCTTGAAAACAGCTACGAGACGGGATATCCAGCAAAAGCTGAGAGAAAAGCCTTACAATGTTTTTCATTTCATCGGACATGGTGAATTTGAAGATAACAAAGGTAATATCATTCTGGTAGATGAAGACGGTAGAGCGAAATATATGAATGATGAAACATTCGCCAACTTCTTTTTAGGCAATAGCAACATTGGGTTAGTGATTCTCAATTCCTGTAAAGGTGCGACAGTATCTTCCAATCAAGCTATGAGGGGTACAGCACCCAACTTAGTGCGTCGTGGAATTCCCGCAGTAGTAGCCATGCAATATTCCATTCTTGATACCACCGCGAAACTTTTCGCTGACGAGTTTTACCGTACTCTAGCACTAGGTTATCCGGTTGATGCAGCGATTCAAACTACTCGTAATGCTATTTCTATGGATGTTGGATTAGATAAACGGGATTTTGCGACACCAGTACTTTATATGCGAGCTAAGGATGGAATAATTTTAGATTTTATTTAACTAACTTCTTTTGAACTACTCATTTCTCGTCGGAAGATTACTGATTAAAATAAACCCTTCTAGAGCGCGGAGAGCGCAGAGGAAGGAGTTAAGAAGAGATGAGCAAGTAGAAAATGTTTATCCTAATTACCCAAACGGTTGTCCCCAGATTCCCCAATTCTCTTTATTAAATGGACTGCGCCACTTCAAAATCAAACTCAATTCTAAATCTTGCCTAATTTCTCTAGGTTGCGGCGTATCCCACCAAAACCCCATTTTTATAGTAGTTGGTAGTTTATAGCGCTGGTGTAAGTCTTGATAAGCAGCAATACAGTCTTTACAATCGTGTTTCTGCTTCCAACGCTTATTAGAATGTAGCATTTCGTCTACATATAAAATTAGCTGCGCTGTTGAATCGATTACAAAATACAAGCAGGTTTTACCGGGGTAATCGGCAGGTATCCGATAAAATGCTATCGATTGCAGATGAAGAGTTAGCGGCTCAATTTTATCGGGATCGCAATGGTTTGGTGTTAGCTCAAACAACTCTGCTTGCTGGGCTGGCGGGGTTTCGCGTACTTTCTGCTGATAGTTGATTATCTGCAATTTCCACCGCTGTAGCTCTTCATCGCTCATCACAAAGTCATTGCGACGCTTGGTTTTGAACTTTTTGCCGGGAAACATTTCGAGTTGCCCTGGTGGTGGAGGTGGAGGTGGATATGCAAATAGTTCCAGTTGTTTCGGCTCAACTGGTGTGTCTTTAAATAAGTCAAGTTGGTTTGACTCCATCCATATATCCCAAACTCACTTGTTGATAATATCCGCTGGTGGAGAAATGAGCCAAGAAATATTAGTAATTTTTATTTAACTTACTGTACTTAGCACTGTGGTGAATCTTATGCTAGTTTTTCATTACAGCACTAATCCATTTGGAGCTACTTAAATGTTTGTAAATAAAATTAAAGGCTTATGGATGATTTTTACTGCTTTTATCCCGATTGTTTGGATAATGATTTTTCTGAATATACTTTTTGACGTAAACCATTTAGCACATAGTTCTGTAAATACAATTAACAGCACTTTTTCAGGAATCACGGCTACATTTGATAATTCTGCCAATTCCCTAAATAATTCTATGGAGCCAATTCGCAATTTAGAAAAGTCTTTATCAGAAGTTTCTCAGAGAGTTAACAATATTCCGGTAAATATTCAAACACCTGACATTAATTTTCCCGATACAAGATTACCTTTTGAATTGCCTACTATCCGTAGTTTCGATATTTTAATACCCGGGCTAAAAGACGTAAAAAATATATTAACTAAGAACTTTGATATATTGGATAAGTTTAATGAACTAATTGGCAACATCTCCAATTTTGAGCAAAACCAAGCATATTATCAAGAAATTATTTTAGGAATACAAAATTCAATTAAAGAATTGCAAACTATCGCTTTCAAAATTGTTGCTTTAGTTGTTGTGGGAGCAATAATTCTTATTCCCTTCTTGATTCGACTATTTATTACTCCTTATATTAAATGGACGCGTAACAGGATTACAACAGGATGGAAGTTAATTCGTAATTAAGGTTAAAGGTTAAAGGTCAAAGGTTAAAGGTCAAAGGTTAAAGGTTAGATTTTTATAACTCATAACTCATAACTCATAACTCATAACTCCCAACTATTAATCCAAAATCTAAAATCTAAAATCCCTGAACTGGTTCTCCGTCAAGAAATGTGAGTAACTCTCCCGGCTGAATTTGCGTCCAAACTTCGTTATCTGTGAGGGGCGTAGTTGCGATGACGGCAACTCTATCTTTGGGACGAGTTAATTCGTTGAAATCCACCGTTATATCTTCATCGATTAAATGAGCCGCAGCAAATGGTGCTTTACGGACAATGTAACAAAGTTTGGTTGAACCGCGAGCAAAAAAGTGTTCGCCATCAGTTAATAGATAATTAAATATACCGTGCTTAGCAATTCTGTCAGTGATTCTTCTCAGAATCGGGAGTAATGCTTCTAAAGGTGGTTTCACCATCGGAAACTGCTGTCTTAAACTTTCTAAAATCAAGCAGAAAGCCTTTTCACTATCGGTAGTTCCAACAGGTTCGTAAAAATCCATAAATGGCAAATCAAAATCTTTCAAATCGCCATTATGAGCAAAAACCCAATGTCTACCCCATAATTCCCTACGGAAAGGATGACAGTTTTCTAAAACAATTTCACCTTGAGTTGCTTTACGAATATGGGCTATTACATGAGTCGAATGAATCGGATAACGTCTGACAAAATCCGCAATCTGAGAATTGACAGAAGATTGAGCATCCATAAAAATCCGACAACCCTTTCCCTCAAAGAAAGCTATACCCCAACCATCTTTATGATCGTCAGTTTTACCTCCCCTAGCTGAAAAGCCTTCAAAGGAAAAGCAAATATCAGTAGGCACATTGCAATTCATTCCCAAGAGTTGACACATTTTTCAGTTACTCAATTAACAATTAACAATTATCAATTATCAGTCAACAGTTAACAGTTAGCAGCTAACAGTTATCAGTTAGGAATGATTTGACAAGGTAGTTTAGTATTAATGCAATACATTTGTTCTATTACTCTATATCTTAGAGTTTGCGATTATGCCAGTAGAATCCGTTCCTAATAATTATGAGATGAAATCTTTAGATATACAAGCCGTGTTAAAATCCTTGGGAAAACTCTTGAATAACGTTAATCTTATTACTATTACCCATTCCCAATCCCCAATCCCCAATTCCCTAATCGAAAAATGATTGACGAAGGTTATATAAAATATCAGTGCAACTGGATTAATTCAGAGCCAGCAAGTTTCGATGAAATAGCAGAATTAAACCAATGGCGAAATAAACTTTATAAATTGGGTTTAATCGGTGAATATGATGATGGTATCGGTTTTGGGAATATCAGTATACGTTATTCTCAACCAGGACAATTTATCATTTCTGGTACGCAAACTGGTAATTTATCTACTTTAAACGAGCATCATTATACAAGAGTTACTAACTTTGATTTAGAGCGCAACTTTTTAACTTGTTGCGGACCAATTCAAGCTTCTTCTGAATCTTTAACTCATGCTACCTTATATCAAGCAAACCCTACAGTTAATGCTGTTATTCACGTTCATAATTTAGAACTCTGGCAGAAATTAATGTACAAAGTTCCGACAACTGAAGCAGATGTCGCCTATGGAACACCAGAAATGGCAAGGGAAATTCTCAGATTATTCCGAGAAGATAATCTAATGGAGACAAAAATAGTAGTTATGTCTGGGCATGAAGAAGGTATTATTTGCTTTGGTAAAAATTTACGAGAAGCAGGAAATATACTTTTAGATAAATATAACCAGATGATTATTGCAAAACCAGTGTAAATGTATCTCAAATTACATAATTCAGCACATAATTAAACAATATTTTCCGGACAAAATAAAATTTATTTAATCAATTTAGAGAAATAATTAATAGTTTAAATTTTTAAGGATTGAAATAATACTTGTATATAAACTGTATCTCCTTGAAAACAGTTGTAGGAAGGGTTTGAAACCTTCCTAGCATCTATTGGAAAAGTAGTTTAATATGGCAGGAAATAGCATTCATATTTCTTAACAAAAAACCAATGCTTGATCCAGCTTTATGTCATCGTCCTGTTAGCCAGTGGCTTGAAATTAAGTCCGCGATCGCCAATTGGCTGATGAATCCAATTTTAGTAGTATTGCCACTGGTATTTTTGATTTTCCTGCCTTGGATTGTTCCCCGATTCCGTTGGAAACGTTTATGGAGTGGGTTTGCAACTTTATTATTAGTAACTTATTTTAGCGCTCAATTTCCTTTAACTACAGCCGTTGCAAATAAAGGTTTAGTTGCATTTGTTCCTCCAGATAGAGGTCAAACAGCAGATGCTATTGTTGTTTTAGGACGTGGAGGAGCTTTTAGAGATTCCAGAGTTGAGGTTGCTGCAAATCTTTGGGAATCGCAAAGAGCGCCTTTAATTTTTGCCAGTGGCTCTGGCGATGGAACCGAAATAATTAATAAACTAGAAAATGTTGGTATTCCCTCACAAGCTCTTGAGGAAGAACATTGTTCTCAAACTACTAAAGAAAATGCCTTATTTACCGCCTCAGTGCTACAACCTCAAGGAATAAAGAAAATTATCTTAGTCACAGATCCTCCTCATATGTTGCGATCGCTCTTAACATTTCGCAACGTCGGTTTTGAAGTGATTCCCCATAAAAGCCCCGTTCCCCATTTAACACAAACTAGAAAAGCAATGATGATGTTTTATGAGTATATGGGCTTAGTCAAATACGGCTT
>JBARZF010000402.1:0-2492 GCA_049649675.1 Rivularia sp. (in: cyanobacteria)
TAAAAAATAGAAACATCCGGTGCTTCACTGCAAAAATGCTTATGCTTATGTTGTTTATTGTTAGTTGCTACAGGTTTATTTATTATATCCAGTTTTGTATAATCGCTTTGATCCAACTCCAAAGTAAAACTACGTAAAAATCTTTCTAAAGTACGTCTATCAACACCAACTTCTCGACGTAAAACTTTAGAAATCGTAGCTGGATCTAGTTGAGTGATTTCGATTAAAGCCTCAATAGTTAATGGTTTATCAGAATTACTTTTATTTTCAAATTCTTGCAAAGCATTTTGTAGCTTATCCCATCCTTCACTTGTTAAAACAACTCCTCTACCCCTTTTTTGTCCGGTCATAATTACTTTTAATCTGTAAGTTATGGATTTTATGAAAGTTTGATATTTTGTCTATGTACCTCACCCTGACAAGAATCGGACATCCCTCTCATTAATAAAGAGAGGCAAAGTGGGTGGGGTTTTTATTGAATATAAATAACTTATTTCCTTAACTTCCCGAACTTCCCTGGTGCTGAAAATTAAGAAATGACATGATGCTTATAGATGAAATTGCAAATAAAACACAGTTCGCAGTTATTAATTAGATTATTCCCAAATAATTAAAGCGCTGTATCAACTGCTGCTAAATACACGATTTATTTAGCAATTTTTAATTCATCAGTATTTCTTTATAGCTTGTAAGAGGTAATTATGACTCCTATCAACATCGAAAATCTACCACTTTGGGTACAAAATCGCGACACTGTATTAAAGTCTGATAAAAACGTACAATGGCGTTATGGAAAACAACCAGATTACACTAAGTCTGATGAGAATTTCCCAAAAGGAAGTACGCAAAATCATCCAGTCAATTCTCTTGAAGCACTGGTACAAAACTTAGTAAGAACATTCGATGTTGAAGCCAATTTCAAAACCAATCCTCAACAATGGATATCCGTTGTTCAAGATAAATTTCGCATGAGTACCAACGGTGGAACTAACTATAAAGTAGAAGACTTAGTAGAAGCTGGTACTTACAAATTATTGATTGGTGATACCCAACATTACAAAGCTTCAGAAGAAGATTTTGAAACTTCTACTCATCTTTTTCACTCTGCATTTCCCGAAGGTTTTTTATGGGAAGTATTAGAAGTCTATTCCGCACCACCAACCATTGCTGTTAAATGGAGACATTGGGGAAACTTTCGAGGAGCTTATAAAGATTATGTCCCTACTGGAGAAACAATTGAAGTAATTGGCATGAGTATTGTTAAAGTCAGCGATGATTTAAAGATTTTGTCATTAGAACACTATTACGACAATAATAAATTTTTAGACAAACTCACATCTGGTGGTAAAAATTCAGCAGGAGCAAAACAAACACCACCATCTTTACAACAAAAATTCTGGAGTTTTATCAAGCACTTATTACAACCAAAACTAAAGCCAACAACCGCAAATTCACAAGTTAGTCGGTGTCCTTTTGCGGGTTTACTCAGTAAATAAGTCCAAATACTCAGCGTTACTCCGCGCTTACCTTTGCGTCACTCTGCGTTAAAGAATTATTCTTGCAAGCAAATTATTCCTAATACAACTCATATTTCATCAACTGACAGGGCAAAGTACCGTTATATACCGCAATCCGTTGTGAAGATTTCAATCCAATATATTTAGCTAATTCCTTGTTTCCACTTAACACAAATGCAGTCCAACCTTTAAAACGCTGCTTCATCACGTCACCCAAAAGTTTGTAAAATACTCCTAAATCGCTATCTCTTCCCAAACGTTCCCCATAAGGTGGATTGCAGAACAAAACCCCACTGTCTGCGGGTGCTGCAACTTCATCAAGCTCAATCTGCGAAAAATAAATGTGATTTTCAACACCGCTATTTGTCGCATTCGTATTTGCTTGCTCGATAACATCTTCATTATTATCGCTTCCCCAAATCGATGCAGGAAGAGTATCTAATTGACAAGCTTCCGCTTCCGCGATTAACTTTTCCAAAAGCGACAAATCAAAATCTCGCCAAGTTTCAAAACCAAAGGATTCTCGAAATAAACCCGGTGCAATATTCATCGATTTTAAACAAGCTTCTATAGGTAAAGTACCAGAGCCGCAAAGTGGATCGTAGAACATTTGTTCCGGTTGCCAGCCAGAAAGCTGAATTAAAGCAGCCGCCAGAGATTCCTTAAGAGGTGCCGCTCCTACCGCTGGACGATAACCCCGACGATGTAAACTAGTACCGGAGCTATCAAGACTAACAGTACAAAAATCATTACGGATATGTACGTTAACCCGTAAATCTGGGTTGTAAAGTTCGACATTAGAACGTTCCCCAAAAACTTCCTGTTGCTGGTCAACTATGGCGTTTTTGACCTGAAGCGCTGTAAAGTGAGTGTGGTTGAGTTCGTCATTTTTACCAGTAGAGTTTACCGCTAACGTATCTTCTGGCGTGAGATAATCTTGCCATTCAATAGTTTGAATACCGTTATAAAGGTCTT
>JBARZF010000403.1:0-2590 GCA_049649675.1 Rivularia sp. (in: cyanobacteria)
GTTCCGGTGCTGGCAATACATACGATTGCTGCTGGTGGTGGTTCGATTTTATCGTTTGATGGTTCTAGCTATCGCGTGGGGCCGGAATCTGCTGGCTCAAATCCGGGGCCTGCTTGTTACCGTCGCGGGGGTAAGTTGGCGGTGACGGATGCTAATGTAATGTTGGGTAAAATTCACCCGCAATATTTCCCTGCGGTGTTTGGGGAAGATGGGAATTTACCTTTGGATAAAGATGTCGTTACTGAAAAATTTATACAGCTAGCGCTGGATATAGAAACTGCTACCGGAAACCATCGTACACCAGAACAAGTTGCAGCGGGATTTATTTCTATTGCAGTGGAAAGTATGGCAAATGCGGTAAAAAAAATAAGTCTGCAACGCGGTTATGACGTGACTAATTACGCGCTTTGCTGTTTTGGGGGAGCGGGAGCGCAGGTTGCTTGTTTAATTGCCGATACTTTGGGAATGAAGAAGATTTTTCTACATCCTTATGCTGGGGTGCTTTCTGCTTATGGTATGGGTTTGGCTGATGTGAGAGCGATACGGGAAGCGGGGGTGGAGCAGGTTTTAAATGATCAGTTGTTGGGGGAATTGCAGAAGTTGATGGAAAGGTTGGAAAGTCAAGGGAAGGAGGAATTAAAAACGCAGAGGAGCGCGGAGGTTAACGCGGAGGAAGAGGAGGTTGTAAGGAAGGTGAATTTGAAGTATGAGGCGACTAATTCTGTTTTAGGAGTTGATTTTGTTGCAGATGTGGGAGTGATGCGGCAGGAGTTTGAGCGGGAGCATCAGTTGAGATATGGTTTTACTCAAGCTGAGAAAAATTTGATTGTGGAGTCAATTTCGGTGGAGGTGATTCAGCAGATGGATACTCCGGAGGAAGCTTTGGTTAAACGTAGTCGGGGTTTGGATGAATCTCCGATTGCTGTGGAAACGGTGCGGATGTTTAGTAACAACAAGTGGTATTCGGCTCCCGTTTATCCTAGGGAAGATTTACAGCCGGGGGATGTTATTCAAGGTGCGGCAATTATTGTGGAGAAGATTAGTACGATTGTAGTTGAACCCAATTGGCAAGCTGAGTTAAGCGAGCTGAATCATTTGCAGTTATCAGTAATCAGTGAGCAGTAATCAGTTTCTCGTGTTTTCTCGTTACAAGGCTCTGCCTTGTAATGCTTTTTAGCGAGGCTCTGCCTCTAGTTTGATAAGGCGGAGCCTTCCGAAGGGGGATTCCCAGCCAGAGACTGGGAACCAGTCACTGTTCACTGCTAACTGTTTACTGTCTGTTTCTTCGGCGAATAAATGAAATTATTAAATAAATTGCTAGGGAAGCGAAAACAATTCCGGAAATTGGTGCGATATATTTTTCTACTTGTTGAAAGTTGTTTCCTAATATGAAACCTGAATAAGTTAAAATTGCCGTCCATATCAAGCTACCCGCGAAGGAATATAATAAAAACGGGATTAACGGCATTTTTTCTAAGCCTGCGGGGACGGAAATAAATGTACGAATTCCAGGAACTAAACGGCCAAAAAATACTACTGCTTTCCCGTATTTATTCAACCATCTTTTTGATTTATCTATATCTTTTCCGGATAAAGTTAACCATTTTCCATGTTTATCTATCCATTCTCGTAAACGTTTTTCACCTACAAGTTTACCAACATAATACCAAGGTAATGCACCTACAACTGAACCCAAGGTTCCTGCTAAAATTACAAATTGCATATTTAACTTGCCTTGAGTTACGGTGAATCCCGCTAAAGGCATTATTAATTCGGAAGGTATGGGTGGGAAGATGTTTTCTAAAAACATTAAAAAACCAATTCCCAGGTAGCCAAATGAAGATATGATATTAGTGACCCAATCAAGCATTCTATTTTATAGAAAATAAATAATTTTAAACCGAAGACATTTTACCGATCTATTTTATTAAATTAATTACTGTCTGAATCAACTCATCCGCATCAAAAGGTTTTGCTACATGAAATTGAAAACCCGCATCTAAAGACTTTTTCCGATCTTCTTCTGTTGCAAATGCACTCAGGGCGATCGCAGCAACTTCACCACCTCGATCGCTTGGAAGTTGACGTATTTTATTTAACAAGCTATAACCGTTTTCTTCGGGCATTCCAATATCACTAATTAAAATATCGGGTACAAAATTACATAGTTTACTTAAAGCTTCTTTTGCCGAACCAGCTAATTCAACTTCAGCACCTCTCTCTTCTAAAATAAAAGCTAAAAGTTCGCGAGCATCGGGTTCGTCATCTACAACTAATGCTTTGATTCCATTAAGTTGCCGATCGCTATCTTTGGATTCTGGTAATGATTCTAACTGCACATCCTTAGATTTTGCCGGTAATTTTACTGTAAAAGTTGCTCCCTGTTCTTCTCCCGGACTTTCTGCTACGATTGTACCACCGTGGGCTTCTACTAAATGACGGGTGATTGCCAAACCCAAGCCTAATCCACCTTTGGAACGAGTTGTGGAACCATCTACTTGACGAAAATATTCAAAAATCAAAGGTAGAAACTCCGAACTTATGCCAATCCCTGTATCGCTAACTTGAATTTGAAGCATTGAATTTACTT
>JBARZF010000404.1:0-3999 GCA_049649675.1 Rivularia sp. (in: cyanobacteria)
ATATTCCTGCTATTACCGCTTATGATTCGGTTAAAAGTATCGAACCACATCCGGTTACTCAACGTTATCTAAATACAGTTGATATTTTAGAAACGCATCTGCAAAAAACCGGGTTGCAAGCTAATTCAACCGCTTCGATATTTGCCAGCTTGCGCCAACAAAGTATAGATATACTTACAGAAAATCCTTTTTCATCGGCAAATAAATTTAGTACATTTGCGACTTTAAACCGGCGAATGGAGTATCAAATGGATACTTTATCAGCGAGAACATCTTTTACTGACTTTTGGAGTCAAGATTATTTTAATCAAGTTGGCTCTGAGGAAGCATTATCTTTTTTTGATAGTAAAATTCGACCGCTATTAGAAGTTAATTATTACCGCGTTATAGATGAAAACGGTCAATTTATCGATAAATTTTGGTTAATTGATATTGGATTTGTAATCTTTTTTAGTCTTGAGCTTTTAGCTAGAACCTTTTGGGTATCTCGACAGCAGGATAATATAAGTTGGTGGGATGCAATTTTAAGAAATTGGTACGACGGATTATTTTTATTACCGAAATGGCAGTGGTTACGAGTAATTCCTGTTGCGGTAAAACTACATAGATCGAGCTATATTAATACCGAACGGATTTTAGAACAAGTTACCTACGAACCCGTTGTTTATTTAGCTAATCGCGTATCAATGTTCTTAATGGTACGGTTAATTAATCAAACTCAAGAAGCAGTAGAATCTGGAGATGCAGTAAGTTCTTTACTCCAACCAAAAGAATACCTAAAAGTTGGTGAAGTTGATAATTTTGATGCGATTACCGATCGCGTACTAAAATTAGTTATCTACAGAGTTTTACCGGAAGTTCAGCCAGATGTAGAAGTGTTTTTACAACATAGTCTTAAAAATTCTTTGAAAGAATCTGATTTTTATCAAGTATTGAAAAATATACCGGGAATGAATATGATTCCCGCAGAATTAAGCGAACAGTTAGCTGATTATATCGCTGAAACTGCTTATGAAATTTTAGCTTCTTCCTATGCCGATACTCAAGGGCGTTTACTATTCGAGAATTTAACCGATAATTTTCGAGTTGCTCTACGCAAACAACTTCAAGATAAGCAACTTCAACGAGAACTTCAACCGTTGATTTCCGATCTATTAGAAGAATTAAAGCTCAATTATATCAAAGGTGCTAAAGACAAAAACCCGGAAGCAACCATGAGTGAAGCAATGAAAATTTCGGATGAAAGGTGAAAATAGTTAGGAGTTAGGAATGAGGAGTTAGGAGTTGTAAGTTTCAATTTCCCTTTATCTCCTTGTCTCCCCATCTCCTTGTCTCCTTGTCTCCCCATCTCCCAATCTCCCAATCTCCCAATCCCCCAATCTCCCCATCTAACTTGTTTCCTTACATCAAAAGAGATTCAGCGATTTATTTCCAAATATGTGATTTTATTAATTAACTTCTCAGGAAACTCTCATTTACTTATCAATAGTTTCTCAGATTACTAAGGCACATTAAAAACAATTCAACTTTCCGAAAAATGATTTGATTAAAAAGGGGTGCCTGATGTTACTTTTAAATTTAATAGAAAAGTACTTCCACAGTTTTAACTCATGACTTCTATGAAATTTGATTTTAATGAGACTTTTTAGTCAGACAATACACAATAAAAGCACTATCAGACAGCAACTACATGACAATATTCCTTACACTTGCCATTGTTGTCTTAGCACTGATTTTATTTGTTGCTGAATGGATTCCGTCAGATATAGTCGCAATTATTATTACACTACTTTTAACAATTTTCGGTTTAATTACTCCGCAAGAAAGTATAAGTGGTTTTAGTAATTCTGCAACTATTACGGTAATGGCGATGTTTATCCTGAGTGCGGGTATCTCTCGTACTGGAGCTATCCAAATCGTTAGCGAGCTTTTACTTAAATGGGGTGGAAAACGCCCTTCTCAACAAATTTTTACTTTAGGCATTATTGTGGGTCCAACAACAGCATTTATCAATAATACTGCCGTTGTTGCCGTGTTTTTACCTATTGTAGAAGAATGGTGTAGAAGACAGAAGATTTCAGTTTCTAAATTATTAATACCATTATCATATGCTGCTATTTTAGGCGGAATGGTTACGGTAATTGGTACTTCTACAAATGTGTTAGCAAGCGGTTTATCGGAACAATTAGGATACGGAACATTTAGTTTATTCCAATTTACTAAGTTAGGGTTAGTTACCTTTTCTATCGGTTTAATGTATCTCTGTGTAATAGCACCCAAGTTATTGCCAAATCGGAGAAAACACACCGATGATATTCTTACCCAAGACTACGGTTTAAAGGATTATATTAGTGAAATACTGATTCCACCTGGTTCTAATTTAGTCGGAAAAACATTAGATTCTACTGGTCTACAACATAAATTTGATGTAGATGTATTGGAAATCATTGCTAACGAGATTCACTTTCATCAACCTCTAGAAGACAAAAAGTTACCCGCTTGTTCGGTACTTTTGGTTAGGAGCAATCGAAACGATTTACTCAAAATCAAAGATGAAGAAGGTATCGAAATTCTACCCGAATTCATCCGCAATAAAAAGTCTTTGCAAGCAGAACTGAGTTCTGAAGATGAAGGGATTGCAGAGATTCTCATTCCTTCAAATTCTAATCTTATCGGTTCAACTGTTAAAGAAATACACTTTCGTCAACGCTATAATGTTACGGTTTTAGCAATCCATCGCGGACAAGAAATTACACGAGAGCGACTCAGTGAAATCAGATTGAAGTTTGGTGATGTCCTCTTAGTGCAAGGTCCGAAACAAAGTCTTTTAGGTTTGCAAATCAATCGCAACTTATTGGTACTGACTCAGCGAGATTTAGAAACACTCCGACGCGACAAAGCTGCAATAGCCATTGGTATTGGTTTAGGAGTTGTTGTTGTTGCAGGGTTTAATTGGTTACCAATTCTCATAAGTTCTTTGATTGGTGTTGTATTGATGGTTTTAACCGGCTGTCTCAAACCCAGGGAAATATATGATGCTGTACGTTGGGACATTATCTTTTTGCTCGCTGGTTTAATACCTTTAGGTATCGCAATGGATAAGTCTGGTGCAACTCAATGGTTAGCAAACAGCTTAGTTGGAATCGGTGGAAATCTATCAGGTTATTGGATACTGACGTTTTTCTTCATTATTACTTCCATATTTACAGAGATGATTTCCAATAATGCCGCAGTAGTTTTGATGTTACCAGTTGCAGTCAATGTTGCAGAGAAACTCAGCTTTAATCCTCTCGCTTTCATGCTTACTGTTGTCTTTGCAGCATCAAACAGCTTTATGACACCAATTGGTTATCAGACAAACACGATGGTTTATGGAGCAGGAGGTTATAAATTTACTGATTTTATCCGGGTTGGTACACCACTAAATCTTTTAATGACGCTAATCGTACCACCATTAATTATCTTCTTCTACGGACTTTAGTAAGTTAGGAGTTATGAGTTAAGAGTTAGGAATTATCTCTACTTGTCCCCTTCTTTCCCCATTACATCATTAATTATCATGAAAAACCAAACCATGTCTTTAATTCAACCCCACGGTGGTAAACTCATCAATCGTTTATTATCTGTACAAGAAAGTAAAGAAACTCTATCAAGAGCCTCAAGTCTACCTCGTCTGACTTTATCCATACGTAATATTGCCGACCTAGAATGCATTGCTACGGGTGTTTACAGTCCCTTAGAAGGATTTGTCAACGAGATAGAATATAACTCTATCGTCAAAGATATGCGTTTGACTAGCGGTATTGCTTGGAGTATTCCCGTTACTTTACAGGTTGCTGAATCTGTAGCAAAACAATATCAATTAGATTCTGAAATTGCTTTAGAACTTGTTGACGGACTTTTCATCAATCCCTTAGTAGGTCAAACAAAGTCAGATGATATTCCCGCTGACGTGCGGATGAAGTGCTATCAAGTACTAATGGAAAAATATTATCCGCA
>JBARZF010000405.1:0-4145 GCA_049649675.1 Rivularia sp. (in: cyanobacteria)
ATTAGACATCTGCGGGAAAACATTTATATGGTTTCCTTCGTTACATAAAAACCTAACCCCCTACCCCCCTTCCCAAAAGCGGGAAGGGGGAAATTAAGCCTCTCTCCTGGTAGGAGAGAGGTTTGGAGAGAGGTATTTTTCATTTCCGGAGATGTCTATTTGGAGTAAGTGCAAAGTTCGATATCGAGGATTATGCAATTGTCTTCGATGTACCCTGGCTCAATAGAAGGAATAATAGAATCGGACAAGATCAAATTCCTGTAATTTTAGATGGTTTACCGCGCTTCCAACCGGGAAATTTAAATATTGCAGCAGTCGAACAAAGGATAGATGCTAGCGGTAGCGGAAATGGTTCGACAAATTTTCGAGGTAATTTTCAAGCTGTGGGTACGGCTTTTGATGGTTCGTGGTTTGTGCGTGCTAATCAACCAGATTTGTGGGATGGGGGAAGCTGGAAGATTTCGGAAGCGCAGTATTTACGACAAACGGATAAAACAGATTATTTTGTGGGTTCTCAACCAAGTTTTTGGCAAAGATTGGGAACTGGTGGAAATTATTGGGGATTAACGTTTATTCAGCGTCAGGGATTTGAGCCACCGCAAACTTTTGGTGGGGGTACTTCCGATCCTCGTCAGCGATTGCAAGCGGATAAAATCGGACGTACTGTAACTGGTAGAGCGGAGCCGGGTACTTTGGTTAGGTTGGTGCAGGGCTTGGGTAATAACGTTATTGCAGAAGTTTTGGTAGATTCTTCTGGAATTTACCGTTTTGAAGATATCACTACCCAAAGAGGATATGGTAACTACCAGGTTTTTCTTTATCCTCAAGGAAGATTAACAGTACAACCGGAAATTCGCGAGGCTCGTTTTACCACTGTACCCGGACAAATTCCGGCTGGTGCTTCGGCTTGGGTTGTATCTGGCGGTTTGCAAAGAGATTTTTCGGGGAATGATAGTTTATTTGGTAATTTCTCCGATTTTCGTGGTGGTATCGCCAGACGTTTGGGCGTGTCGGAAACTCTAACACTAGGGTTTGGCGGAGTTTACGATGAATCTTTGAGAGGTTTGGCTGAATTATTTTTTCGTCCCAAAAATATTCCTTTACAAGTAGCGGTTTCAGCTTTAGCCGGTGATGAAATAGATGTAATTTCAGATATTCGCTACCAACCATCAAACAATTTAACCGCTTCATTTACTAGCGATCGCCTTTCTAATCGTTTTAACGTTAATTGGAGGGTATCGTCGGGATTGAGTTTGTTTGCTAATACTTCTAGCAGCAACCCAACACAGGGAGGATTTCAATTTAACTATAGTGGTAAAAACTTCTATACCTTTGCTCGTGCTAGCTTGGATACCGAAAGCAATTTGCGATGGAATTTATTACAGCGTCTGGGAAAGTTGGGATTAAATCTTCGGGGAAATGAAATCGGCACTTCTTCCCAACTAGCTTATAATTTCTCTAGCGCTAGATATTCCACTGATGGAAGCTCGCTACTTCTAAACTACGACACTCGCAACAATAGCAATAATTTACTTACCCTTGGTTGGCGGTATCGTTCGCCACAACGTGCTTTTGATGGGAGTTATCTGTGGCAAGCCGAGTTAGGTTACGGTCTCGGCTCTCAAGGTAACGGTATAGTAGCAAAACTAGGCACTACAGTTTTACCCGGAATCATTTTGCAGGCAAGATATCAGGGAGTATCTTTAACTAGAAACGATTCGAGTTTTAGTATAAATTTAGTTTCCGGATTGAACTTACAGCAGGGAATTAGCCCTGGAGATAGACGTTCGAGATATTTTCGTACCCAAGGTGGTTTAACGATTAAGCCATTTTTGGACAGTAATAATAACGGTAAAAGAGATTCTGGAGAAAAGATTTATACAGATAATTCCGACCTGCTGTTAATGGTGAATAATAAATCTATCAAAAAATGGCGATCGCACGCGCAAAACGACCGGATAAATGTACGTCTTGCACCGGGAAGTTACCGTCTTGACGTAGATCCAGCAGGTTTTCCCTTAGATTGGCAAACTAGTACAGATGCTATAGCAGTAGATGTTGTTGCCGGTAGCTATACTCCGATAATGATACCCTTCACTCGTTCTTACACCCGTACAGGAGTTGTTACCGATAGTACGGGGGAAGCAGTTGCAGGTACAAGAGTTGAAGCTGTAGGAAAAGATATGCGAAAGTTTTCAGTTACCAATGGTGCGGGAGTTTATTATTTAGAAGGATTGCAAGAAGGGGAATATGAATTACAGATTAATGGCAAACCTGCGGGTGAGTTGAAGTTAAAGGAATCAGATGAAGCGTTTGGGGAATTGAATTTAAAATATTAATAGTTAGTTGTTAGAGGTTAAAGGTCAAAGGTGTAATAACTTCGATGTTACAAATTCCTAACTTAAAGATAAGTTAAAGTAAGACTATTGTGAGTAAAAAAACTATAATGTCTTCGCTTCCCATAAACGACGCTCAAAACAATTTACAGCAACTTATCGACCAAGTTTCAGAAAATGGTAAACCCGTAACTATTCAAAGCGAGCGTGGTAATGCAATTCTAATTGCAGAAAAAGATTGGTCTGCTATTCAAGAAACTCTTTACTTATTATCTATTCCTGGTATGAGAGAATCAATCAAGGAAGGTTTAGCAACTTCTATTGAAGAATGTGATGAGGAATTGGATTGGTGAGTCAGAAAGAAGCGAGTCATGATAAAAAAAATTGGAAGTTAGTTTACACAAAACAAGCACAAAAGGACGCGAAAAAATTAGCTTCTAGTAATCTAAAGGAAAAAGCTGAAGAGTTGCTCGCAGTACTTGAAGAAAATCCTTTCCAAAATCCTCCACCTTATGAAAAGCTGATTGGTGATTTGGCTGGTTCTTATTCTCGTAGGATAAATATACAGCATCGCTTAGTTTACGAGGTCATCGAAGCTGAGGAAGTTGTGAAAGTAGTTCGGATGTGGACTCATTACGAGTAAAGTGAGCAAACAAAACAATTCAGTTTATTTTCTCCTTGTCTCCCCCTCTACACCCTACCCACTCTTAAATCCTCAACTCAACTTCCTGCATAGTTTCCGAATTCTCATCAATAGACATCTCCCCTGGTTTTGCACTTTTATCGTTAATTAATAATTTGTAATTCCCCTGCTGCAAGTTTTCTAAAAAGAAGATTCCCGCTCCATTTGTTACCGACATTATTTTCTTTACTTTACCTTTTTTATCAGTAACTACAGCTTCAACTCTTGCACCACCGACGGGTTTACCTTCTGCGTTAGTAACTGTTCCGGCTACGGTATAGGATGGAATAAATGGTACGAGTAGTTGAGTAAAACCTCCCGCTGCAACTTCTACTGCATAAGCTGTTTGGGTGGGTTTCCAATCGATGGGATAACCTGCGGGATCTAAATCTAGGCGATAATTATCGGGAGGTGTTCTAATCAGTACTCCATTACCGTTAATATCTGGGCGTAAACGTTTGATAGATTTATTATTTAAACTTAAAAGTAAATCTAAATCTTCGGTATAGATTTTCTCTTTTTTATCTAACTTTCCGTTACCGTTTTTATCAAGAAAAGGTTGAATTAATAATCCCCCTTCACCTCGCAAACGTTCGTAACGAGTATCTCCTAAAGCTAGTTTGGGTTGAATATAAAAGCTCGGAGATAGTTCGATGCGAAAACTACTCCGATCTGAAGTTGTGGAAATTCCCTGATATCTTAAGCGTAAATTCATACCTGGTACGGCAGCGGTGGAAGCTGAAGCGATGATTCCGCTACCTTGGGAACCCATACCGTAGCCTAAATCAAAATCGAATAAACTGCGACCGTATCTGTTGCGAGATTTGGAACGATATCGCCAATTTAAAGAAGCAAGGTTATTTTCTCTAGAGGTTTCGTAATTTAGATTTAAAGAGTTTCCAGTTGAGGAAGTTTTAGAAAAATTGTAGCTGAGTTGGGAATTGGTATTGATTTCGTTTCCGTAATTTCTTAGCTGCAGCTTTCCCAAACGGGAACTTAAATTCCAGCGAAAGTTATTGTTAGTATCAATATCTGCACTTGCTAAAGTAAAGAAATTTCTGCTGCTACGAGAATAGCTAAACCCAGCAGCTAAAGCATTTTCGCGAGTGTTACCGCTAGCTCGAAAG
>JBARZF010000406.1:0-12327 GCA_049649675.1 Rivularia sp. (in: cyanobacteria)
ATTACCTCCCAAGGGGTAAGTAAATCGCTTAAACTGACGGCGCAAAAATCGTGCATTAGCGGAGTACCAACTCTTGCAGCAGCCGATTGAAAAGCGCTAACTCCCGGAAATACTTCAACGCTGGGACTTTTACCATCCCAACCGCTAGCCTGTAAGTCTTCCATTACTAAACCAGCCATACCGTAAATACCACTATCCCCAGAAGATATAACCGCTACAGTCAAGCCCCAAGATGCTAACTCAATTGCTCTAGTGGCGCGATCGCGTTCTTTGGTAATCGGCAAAGCTTCTACGATTTGGTGTTTCTGGAGTATAGGGGCAATCAAATCGATATACAAACCATAACCAATCACTGCATCGGCGCTAGCTACCGCCGTTTGTGCCGCTGGGGTCATTTGTTCGAGGTTTCCCGGTCCGGTTCCTACAAGGAGTAATTTACCTACTTTACCGATGTATTCTTTTTTAGATAAAGCGACTGCAACCGTTACCGCACCTCTTTGATTTTGGATTTTGGATTTTGAATTTTGGATTGAAGCGCGGTAAATTTGTTTGGGGATTTTTAGAGACGTTTGGTTGGCAGCGACAATTGCAGAGGCTTCGGCAACGCTGGGTGTTCCGACTTCTTTTTCCACAACCTGGGAAGGATTGGGTACCGTTACCGTGCAGAGAATTTCGGATGGGAAGGTTTTTAAAGGCAAATTCCGCTCGTGACAAAGTTCTAATAAACCAACTTCATCAGCTTTTATATCAATTGTGGCGATACCTGCTATGGCAGCAAGCGCGAATTCATTTTCTTGAAATACTTTATCGATCGCATCGGCAATTACCTGTTTTGATGTATTTCTTTCACAACCAATTCCTACCCATAAGACTCGGGGATGCCAATTAATGATGGGGAGAGAGGGAGATGGGGAGATAAGGGGAGAAGATTTATGAGTAATGTGAACAGTGGCTTTTGTAGTTGGCGATCGCTCGAATTTAAAGGTATGCGATTCGGGTAGATGATTTTGCCATAAGGTTGAACCAACTTCTTGAATTACTTCTACATCTTCACCTTTCGCGACTGCTGCACTAACTGCATTCCAATCACCTTCGCCGCGACACCATCCGAAGGGGACACCCAACATATCCACTGCTGGTAATTCCAAACCGTTAGAAGCGCCGGTTAAAACGGGTGTTGCACCTAATTGTAAAGCAATTAAGTTTGTTAATTTATCGGCACCACCTTGATGCCCACCACATAAACTAATTACAAATTTTCCAGTTTCATCTATTACTATGACTGCTGGATCGGTTGACTTGCTTTTTAATAAACCTGAAATCAGTCTAACTACCGCACCTGTAGCCAAACAGAAGACTAAAGCTTGATGATTATCCCATAAATTAGCTACGTGGTTTTTCAGGGAGTATTTGTACTTTTGTGCGTTATTTATTTCTGATAATGATTCCGGAAGCCATAGGTTGGCAGCGTTGTTTTGGCAAAGTGGTTGAAGTTTCTTTGCACCTGTGGGAGTAGTGGCAATGAAGGCGATGGGAGAGAATTCGGTGGGGAGCAATTTGAGTTTCCTGTTGGCTGACAGACTTTGATATTGATTATCCCACGGGTTGATATTGGATTACGGCGCGACTATATTTTTCATTAATTATAAATATTATTCATGCGCCTTTAACCCAACCTACGACTGATTATGTAGAGACGTAAAATTTTACGTCTCCTAAAATTTAGCTATGTAACAAACAAATTAAAATAATGGTGCGTTGCCTTCCGCTACAACACACCCTACGAACTATTAACTAAAAAATCACCTCATCAGATATTTTGGATGTGGGAGATTACTGGAGGAGTTTCTGGAGTCGGTGTTGCAGAAATATCTTGAATTGCACCTCTATAAATTAATGCACCTAAAGTATTTAATGCAAATCCCCAACCTTGAGGCAAGTTACCATCATCGTCATTTTGTCCCAAGTCTACATAAATACGCGGTGGAATAAAATATTTTGCATCAGAAACACCTATTAATTCATCCACTTGTTCCATAATTTTATCGACTACAGAATCAAATTCGGCATAGCTATCATAATTCTGTTGCAGTCTATCTCGCGTAAAGTTGATAAATTCCTGCACCGCTTTGACTTTCTCATCTCTTTCTGCGGTTGCTTCTTCCGAAAAACCCCGATTATAAGGATTATCAAGCCCTAATTGTTTAATAATTAATGGTTCTAAATATTCAAAAAGCTTTACTTGTGCTTTGATAATTTTAGCGTTGTTAACGTCATTGTGACGCGGTAACAAGGTGCGGAAAGCGCGACGCAATATTTGAGAAAGCGTGAAAGGTGGAAAAGGAATGCTGTTATTGTCTATGCTGATTCCATTTTCTGCCATGAGTACGTTTAACGGTGGTAAATCCTGCGGTACAACTGGCATCTGAATATTAAAAGCTTGAAATTCTGGGTTTTTGCTGCGATTGCTGAGAATATTTTCTTGTCTGCGATTCTGTTTTTCTTGAATTGCTAAAATTTCTTGTGCCCATCGCTCATTATTTAACAATGAAGTCAAAGCTTTAAGATTGAAAGGATAAACGGGAGTATTTAAAGTTATATAAACAAATTCAGAACAATAAGCTTTATTATTCGGATTGTTGAGAAAGGCGATCGCACTTTCATCACCAAGACTAGCTAAAGCACAATTTTTGAGAAACTCTTTGAGACTAGCTTTATCAATAACCCGAGTTGGATCTCCTCCATTAAAATCGTTTTGGGAAAATTTCACAAACGGATTCATCAAAGCCATCCAACAGATAATGCTGTCGGTGTAACCTTTTTGCTGCTGCTCGGTTACAAATTCGGGAAAAACTAAATTTTGAGCTACCGCAATAAATCCATTTTCACCATATAAACCATTATGGTATATATCTGGTTCGTTCAAAGTCGCAAAAGCTTTTTTTTCACCTTCTCTAATTGCCGGTACAATTGCGCCAGAATGATGCCCTTCATTTTTTATAAAAACTTCCATCAATTGATTGATTTCGTAATTACTTTGGGGACTCCAACGTAAGTCGATTACTTTACCGTAACGGTCTTTATTGTACTGATAAGTGCAAATTAGCAAACCGTATTGTTCGAGAAACTCGACAATATCTTCATGTCCCGAAACTGTTTCTCCTTCAGAGTTTGTCACTATTTCCTCATCTGCAATACCTATAAAACCAGGTACTTTGATTGTTTGGATATCTAATAAAGTTTCATCATCAACGATTACCTGTTTGTGAAATAATCGGTTCATATCCTTTACAGGTTTTCCTTCTTTATAATCGGGACCTTGGATAGAATTAAAAATCTCTAAATCTACATCCTCAGCAGGATGCAAAGGTAAATCTGTATTTGCGTTCATCTAATAATTTTTGGTATAAAATCTTTCGTATTATGTAATACTTTTGTGTCCAATACCACTAAATTCAGAAGAATTTTACAATTCAACAATTTATAGCAAATTTGTAGTAAGCACTTTAGTCTTGATATCCTTAAAATGAGAGCTAGAGCAAATTTGTAGTAAGCACTTTAGTCTTGATATCCTTAAAATGAGAGCTAGAGCTACTTACTACAAACCTTTATTACTCCTCGGCTCCAGCAGCTTTCAACATTTTTACGATGCTGGGATAACCGTTAAATTTTGCAAGCATTAAGGCAGTGTAACTACCTCGATTTTTTAAATTGATATCCGCAGCAGAATTGAGCAACACTTCTACCACTTTCATATAACCCAGCGATGTTGCCCACATTAATGCTGTAGCGCTGTTTCCATCTTTAAAATTAACCTCGGCACCGTGGGCTAATAATTCTTGAACAATTGTTTTAAAATTGCGTTTTGTAGCTTCTATTAATAAAGTTTTTCCATCAAGTAATTGAGTATTCGCGTCAGCACCATTTTCGAGCAAAACTTTTACAGTTTCTATATTTCCTTGCATTGTCGCTAATGTTAGCGGTGTTTCAGCCAAATTAGTTATTTCTACATCGGCACCTTGTTTTAAAAGTGCTTGCACAACAGTATTGTATCCCTGCAAAGCTGCGACAAGTAAAGGTGTATCGCCTAAATTATTCCTTTTATTAACATCCGCACCACCTTTAAGAAGCACTTCTACAACGTCGGTAAAACCTTCGACAACTGCAATATGTAGAGGTGTTTCTCCATCTTTATCTTGAGAATTTACATCAGCGCCTTTATTCACCAAAATCGCCACTACAGGAGTATGCCCACCCGCAACGGCAACAGATAATGCCGTTTCTCCATCAGTATTTTTTTCATTTACATCAATTTTCGCAGTTAATAGTGCCTCAATGACTCCAAAATATCCTTTTTCTGCGGCTAAAATTAATAATGTTTCGCCTTCTTTATCTCGGATATTTACATCAGCGCCTGCTTTGATTAAAATTTCGACTACGCTAGTATGCCCTTGTTTTACAGCTAGTTGTAAAGCTGTATCATCATCTTTATCTTGAAGATTTACATTAGCTCCAGCATCTATTAAAGCTTGGATTATGGGAGTATAACCTTTGAGAGCAGCTATCATCAAAGCCGTGCTGCCATCTTCATTTACAGCATTTAGATCGGCACCTTTTGATATTAATATGCGTACAATGTCAAGTTGTTTTGCGGCACAAGCTAACATCAAAGCCGTCAAGCCATAAAGTTTTCTTTTACAATCAATATCTGCACCCGAATCGAGGAGTATTCTGACAATTTCCGTATAGCCAGAATTCGCTGCAAACATTAACGCTGTAGTGCCATCTTTATCGTTTACACTAGCCGAAGCACCCGTGCTTAAAAAAGTTTCCACCCTTTTAATATCGCCACTTATAGCCGCTTCTAGCAGCGAAGCATTGTTTTTGCTCATTGTTAGTTGTTAGTTGTTAGTGGTTGGGAATTGGGCATGGAGAATTGGGAGAAATTAAAATTCCTAATTCATAATTCATAACTCATAACTATTTATCCAATGCCCTATCGCCAACGCCCCATGCCCAATTCTATTTTCCCATCCCCTACTCCCCATTCCCGCGACGCGCTATGCTAATTTTTATGAAGATTTAAGTATTGGGGAGAACACGATGGAGCTTTCACCGGAAGTTAAATACTGGATGCAATTTTTTCATCCCGTGCTAATGTGGGCGTTGCTACTAAGTACGCTTTATGCGGCTTATTTAGGTTTACAGGTTCAGCGTACTAGAAATGCTAGCGGTGAAGAGAAGAAAGAACTTATTAAAGGTAAGTACAATGTCAAACACTTTCAAATAGGCTCTTTATTATTAGCATTAATGGTATCGGGTTCTATTGGTGGGATGGCTGTTACCTATATTAATAATGGTAAATTATTTGTTGCCCCCCATCTATTAGTTGGGCTTGGTATGACAGCTTTGATTGGTTTCTCCGCTTCTTTATCTCCGTTTATGCAAAAAGGAGCAAATTGGGCGCGGATGACTCATATTCTTTTGAATTTTACTATTTTAGGGTTGTTTACCTGGCAGGCTATTAGTGGCGTGCAAATTGTGCAAAAAATTCTTAGTAAAGCATAGATAACAGTGTGAAATGTGAAGTGTGAAGTGTGAAGTGTGAAGTGTGAAGTGTGAAGGTAGTAAATTTCATCCTTCATACTTCATCCTTCGTCTCTCATGCTTTTTTAGATTTATATGAAAAAGGTATGCCTAAAGATTGATGAAATTCTTCTTGAACTTTCCGTGTTAAACGGCGAGATACCTGACGCACAATTTGGTTGAGTAGGCGATCGCCAGTGTTTTGAATTAAAGATTTTGGTAAGCGTTTAATAAAGTTAGGAAATTCAACGTAAACGTTTAGATGTAATTCCCATTCAACATTTGTTGTTAGGGCTGATTGAGCGGTATCATCTTCGTTTTGGTTTTCAACTAGCTGTAGTGATGCGCGATAATCTACATCGTAACCAGCAGGCTGATAGTCGGGAATAGGTATGGTGCGAATACAGTAAACACCTTCTTGGGCAGGTAAAAGTTCTAAACCGATTTTTGGCTCTACCTCGTAACCAAAAGAGCCAAAACGACCGATTGTTAATTCATAGCCATTTTCTCCTAAAGGTTGCACTTTCATTGGGTGAGCGCAACGAACAAACCATTCGGAGTGATTGTTCAGATATTCTGCAACAATGCTCGCCGATGCGGATAATGCCATGCAGTCGCGAAACGTGCAAGAAAATTTCGTTTCTTCCTGTAAATCTACCTCTAAGGGCAAATCTTGGGTATCGGATACAGTTGATGCCACAGATATAATTATTTCCCTTGTTTCATCAGGTTTATACTTTCGATTAATTGAAACCATAAGTGCATTCCTGTATACTTTTAAGTTTTGATAAAATAATAATTCCCATCCTAGATGAAATATTTCGCATTAAGAAGGCAAATTCATCAAAATATTAACAATGTGCAATAAAGTTCACCTAATCTCTACAATAGAGAACGAAAGATAGTGATATAAGTTTCCCAATCTGGGGGTAGAGATGAAAGCTTTTGTAGCAGGGGCAACAGGTGAAACGGGAAGGCGCATCGTGCAAGAATTGGTAGCGCGTAATATTCCGGTTCGTGCATTAGTAAGAGATTTAGAAAAAGCTAGAAGCATTTTGTCTGAAGCTGTGGACTTAGTGCAAGGTGATGTGTTAAAACGAGAAGATTTGTCTGCTGCTTTAGGAGACAGCACGGTGTTGTTATGTGCAACTGGTGCGGCACCAAGTTTCGATCCCACCGGACCTTATAAAGTAGATTACGAAGGTACGAAAAATTTGGTGGATGCTGCCAAAGCTAAAGGAGTCGAACATTTTGTGTTTGTTTCTTCCTTATGCACTTCTAAGCTGTTCCATCCGCTAAATTTATTCTGGTTAATTTTGGTTTGGAAGAAACAAGCAGAAGAATACATTCAAAAAAGTGGTTTAACTTATACAATAGTGCGTCCCGGTGGCTTGAAAAACGAAGACAATAGCAATCCCATTGTCATGCAATCGGCAGATACAATGTTTGACGGTAGTATTCCCCGTCAAAAAGTCGCGGCTGTTTGTGTAGAATCGCTCTTTGAACCAGCTTCGCGCAACAAGATTGTAGAAATCATTTCTAAAGAAGACGCTGCTGCTAAAAGTTTTGCAGAATTATTTGCAGCAGTAGCCTAATTCAATTTTGGATTTTGGGTTAAAAGAGTTAGGAGGCGCGGAGGCGCGGAGTTAGGAATTAGGAATTAGGAGTTTTCATTTCTCCTCATCCCCTTGCCTCCCCTCTTTTTCCTGTTCCCTGTTCCCTGTTCCCTGTTAACAAAATAATCGTTGCTAGAATTAAACTTGTTCAACAATCCGGTTTAGTTAAAATTTTGCCGGAATAGTTGGATTTATTTTTGTTGTTATTTGTTATGTGGCTATTTTAATTAATATCGATGAGTCAAACTCTTAAAGGTTTTCACTTCAAAGGCATTGAAAAATTTATCGGACCTGTAGCTGCCCTTTTGGCTTTTGTCTGTATGTTTCAATGGTACATTCACGGTAGTTTAGAACCAAATAGCGACCCGGTATTTCAGAAGAGACAGCCGCCTTTAATTATGGAGGGGGGAGACCCATATATCCGCGCTTTGATGCGGACTATCTCGGCTAGTGAAGCTAATAGCAAGCGTCCTTACTCAATTTTGTATGGTGGAGAACACGTTAGCGATTTAAGTCGCCATCCGGAAAAATGCGTTACTATTCCCATCGGACCAAATACAGGAAATTGTTCTACCGCTGCGGGTAGATACCAAGTTATTAATACCACTTGGTTTAAAATCGCCGAGCGCTATCATCCGGAGCAACCTATGCCGATGATGTTCTGGGCTAGCTATAGTTTTGAAGCTGAATATCAAGATCGAGTAGTTCACAATTGGTTGAATGATTCTAAAGAATGGGGAGTTAGTATTCCTCAGTTGTTGCGACAGGGAAAGATTAACAAAGTTTTAAAAGTACTTTCTCCTACCTGGACGAGTTTGGGATACGGCATAGAAACTAATTCGGTAAGTAGTAGTTTGCCAAGGATTTATCAGAAAGTTTTGAAGGAAGAATTAAGTGCGGTGAATGTAAATAAAGTTGAATAATTGCTAATATCTGTTACCTTAATTTTGATGGATTTTAATGTGTCGTGAGGTTTGTAGTAACGCCGGACTCGTCGCCTCATCTTACAGAATTCGGAGGGGAGTCCGGCCCAACTACAAACTCTTCAGAACTTTTTGATAAAAAAATCTCGAATATTTTCTACAAATACCGATGTATTCTCTAAATGGATATTGTGAGATGCATTATTAATAATTTTCAGATCATATAAATTATTAACCTGAGCCATTCTGGTATTTATATCAACAAATTTATTATCCTTTCCTCCCACCAGTAAAAGCAAAGGAACTTTATTCTCTGCCAATTTTTCCCATAAAGACGGTTGAACTCCCGTACCCATCAATCGCAGCGATTTAGCTAATTCCACCGGATTATTTTGTAAGCGATTTTCTATCATCGACTTAAATTGTGGATGATTTTTTATATTGCCGAAAATCTCTTGACTGTACCAATTATCTAAAAATTTTATGAAATCATCTTTTTCAATACTTCTTTCTAATTTCCTCGCTATTTGTTCGTCTCGCTTGACTCTTTCTAACCTTTCTTCCTTCGTCGATAAACCCGGAGTTGCTGATTCTAAAATAACTTTATTAAAATATTGGGGAAAGTTTAGTGTTAAATATAAAGCTAATCTTCCACCCATTGAATATCCAACTAAAAAACACTGCTTTATTTTTAACTCATCTAATAAATTAATTAATCCATCGGCAGTTTTCGCCATTGTATAGTAATCATCGTCTATAACTTGAGTTTTTCCATGTCCGGGAAGATCGATTTTTAAACAATGAAAGTCATCAACCAATAAAGATATGGCTTGGTTAAATTCATAACTATTACCCATAAAACCATGCAAAAAAATAATCAGTGGTCGATCTGAATTACCACTGAAACAATAGTGAAATCTATATTTTTCTAAACTCATTGAGATTTTTCTTAACTCTTAAAAATATACACACCCTATGAATGGCTTGCTGAATTAACTTGAAAATTACTATTTAAGGCAAAAATCTATCTAAAGCCGCTTTTAATTCTTCCATTTCAGCATCAATATTGCCATCTTTTGCGGCTCTGGCAACGCACTCTGTTAGATGCTCGTCTAATACAATCCGCGCTACCTTATCAATTGCACCCCTGACAGCAGCAATTTGTAACAAAACATCAGGGCAAGGGGTGTTTTGCTGCACCATAGATTTAATTCCTCGAATATGCCCCTCAATACGCGATAGCCGATTAACTATTTTTCGTAATGACTCTTCGCTGTGGACGTGATTGTGAGTTGAGTGCTTACGATCGTGATTATGTTCAGGAATTTTAGTGTCTTTAATGTCACTTAGTATTGGTTCGTTTTGTTTTGAAGTTCCATTCATGGGCTATTTTCGAGGTTGAGGCAGTACTTATAATCCTAGCGCAAAGGGCTAATAGTCACGATAGTCTTTTGCAATCCCAAGGCTACGTTATAACAAGCGTATTAGCTTTCTAGGTAGAGAAACATAAACCCAATTTTTGCTAATATGATTAATAAATTAAAGGGTAAGTAAGGTTCGTTTAATGTCCTAGAACTAAGCATTCGGGCTTAAAAGAACGAAACTCAAATTTAGGGTAGTGCAATTGAAAATGTATCACTTCTGAAAACAAGCTGCTTTCAATAGCTGCAAAGAAAATTGTCAAGAATAACTAACAATCAGGCTGAAAAACGGTCTTGGTAATGAAATTTACATATTCTAAGTCTATAAGACAACTAAGTACGGATTTATTTGCAATTATTATCGGAGTTTTGTTGAGTGTTAATACTGTTTTAGTATTACCTTCTCAAGCAGAACCCGCACCTACGATGTCGGTTGATTCGCAGTTGATTGCTCAGAAGCCTTCAAGTGCTGCTGCTGCAATCGGAAGCAGTAGCTTTGTAACGGCGGCAGTTAATCAAGTTGGAAATGCAGTAGTTCGTATTGATACCGAACGAAAAATAAGCCGTCGCCTTCCCGAACCTTTTACGGAAGATCCATTTTTTAGAAGATTTTTTGGCGATTCTTTACCTAGAAATTTGCCTCCTGAAGAATTACGCGGTTTAGGTTCTGGTTTTATTATTGATAAGAGCGGGTTAGTTTTAACCAATGCTCATGTAGTGGATAAAGCCGATAAAGTAACAGTAAGTCTCAAAGATGGACGTAAATTTGAAGGTAAAGTCCAAGGCGCTGATGAAGTCACCGATTTAGCTGTTGTGAAGATCAACGCTGGTAGCGATTTACCAGTTGCCACCTTGGGTTCATCCAGTAACGTTCAAGTTGGAGATTGGGCGATCGCCGTAGGAAATCCTTTGGGTTTTGACAATACGGTAACGTTGGGAATTGTCAGTACTTTGAAACGCCCTAGTTCTCAAGTTGGTATTTCCTCAAAGCGTTTGGAGTTTATTCAAACCGATGCGGCAATTAACCCCGGAAATTCTGGCGGTCCTTTATTAAACGATAGAGGCGAAGTTATCGGTATAAATACGGCTATTCGTGCCGATGCAATGGGCATTGGTTTTGCCATTCCTATCGACAAAGCCAAGCAAATTACCAGTGAATTAGAGCGCAACGGTAGAGTTGCTCATCCGTTTATAGGGATAGGAATGGATGATTTAACTCCCGATAAAGCCCGACAAATCAATGCCAATCCAAATTCTCCCATTCAAGTACCGGAAGTAAAAGGTATTTTGATAGGAAGAGTTGTACCAGACTCCCCAGCGGCTGACGCGGGTATCCGTATAGGAGACGTAATAGTTGCTATTGATGGAAAACCCATCTTTAAGGGAGAAGAACTGCTTAATATAGTGGAAAACAGCGGTGTAGGTCAAAGTTTACAGCTTAAAGTCCGAAGAGGTAATCGTACTCAGCAAATATCATTGCGTACCGCTGATATGAAAGATTTTTCTTAATTAATTGGGAATTGGGGATTGGGCATAGGGGATAGGGAGTTGGTAAGCTGTTGTGCATTTAAGTTGTATATTAGGACGGGCAGGGATGCCCATCCCACAAGAGTTAAACAATTTCTGAATATCCAATTTAAATGCGTTTTAACTTAATTGGTAATTGGGTTTGAAACGGTAGGAGAATTAAGAATCGAAAATTATTAGGGAGCAAGATGCTCCCACTACAATATTTTTTTAGAACTCTTAACTCCTAACTCCTAACTCCTAATTTTTTTTACTCCTCATGCCCTATGTCCATCCTTTTTAACTTCTTCGCACAAAGGGTTTCATGTCTTGCAAAATTACTTCATGATGATGTTCTTGGGCGTAATGGGCTACGTCGTTGATTTTGACTATTTGAGCATCGGGTACGGAATCAGCAAATTTTTCTGCTATTTCTACATTTAACCAAGGATCGGTTTTTCCCCATTGAATTAAAATTGGTTTTTCCCATTCTTTAAACCCAGATTCTATTTCTTCCATTGCGGTATTCAATTGCAAATTCCGAATTGTTGCTAATAAACTTCTTCCGGTTGCGGAAGCTTTTAAAAACGGTTTGCGATAAGTATCTAAATCTTTATCTTTATAGACGTAACGGCTACCACCTTCTAAGGTTCTATCAACTAATAAAGGGTCCTGAGTCATCATTTCACCTGCTAAAGGTAGACCCATTTGTTTTATTTTCCAAGGTAGTTTAGCTGTAGATGAAATTGGCGTGTTGAGTATAATTATGCTGGCGATTTTGTCAGGATTGCGTAGGGCGTATTGTAAGCCAACAGAACCTAAAAAACCTTGAACTACTAAAGAAAAACGTTCGAGTTCTAATGTTTCAATAAAGCCATCTAAAGCTGTAATATATGCTTCTGGAGTGTAAGCAAAATCTCTTTTTTCTGGTTTGGCAGAAAAACCAGAACCAATCCAATCTGGGGCAATTACTTTGTTACCTTGCTGTGCCAATCCCGGCATGATATTGCGCCAGCTATAACTTTGGGATACTAAACCGTGCAGCAATAAAACTGGGAATAAATCGCTTCTACCTACTGGTTCTACTTGTCGATAAAACCATTCTAGTGAATCTACTGTTATTTTGTGTTCCGTTATAGACATTATCAAAAAACCTTACGCAAATATTTTTGTTATTAATTCCTCATGTGAATTAGAAACAAAAGCGGTAGAAGTTGTAAAAAATCAACTACTCCCATAACTAGCATAGGCTTTTCGATGCTTTTAACAAAATTA
>JBARZF010000407.1:0-1687 GCA_049649675.1 Rivularia sp. (in: cyanobacteria)
GTGTATTTTATTACATAATTTCGCAATGGGAGCTTTGAAGCCTTGATTTTATAGACTTCTAATATCCTATTTCTGTTGCCGTATATCATTATTCGATTTTTTACTAAATGTCAATAAGGCAACTTTAAGCAATTACATGTTTTTTTTATTGCTCGCAAACTATACCGTAGTATCCACAACTAGTTATAATACTTTGATTTTTCGACAATTAAATTCGCGCATCTATTTTTTTGGTATCAATAAACCCAAAAATACACAAGTATTAAGACCTTGTGTCAAAAACTACTTGCTTTTCTGTTTAAGGTTACAGATGCAATTTCTTCTCCCCCTATTAAAAGCTTGCTCTCCTCACGCAATTTTCTAACGGGATAAAAGTAATGCTTTAAAAACTAGGCACTATAGCCCACTTTGTATGAACTTGAAATGCAAGCGATAGATTTTTAGGAGTGCGATTGTGTAATACAAGTGTAGTCTTTCCCAACGATGAAAATTAGCCTAAACAGTTAATTTTTCGCTTTGATTTAAAGCAAATAAAGAATAATTGATAATATATTAGAAATAATTAAAACTTAATAAATTGTTACGGTTAGTAGTTGTTTTTTTAGACTCCGAACTACTAACCGCGAACAAAAAAAAATTGATCCAGTAACTACGAACCACGTCTGAGCGCAGTTTCGACTTGCTTAAACTCTTTTTCCAAGCGATTTTTTAGCTTTTCAGGTACTGGACGATTTGGATAAGAACTGTAATGTCCGGCTAAAGAATTAAGAGCAGTTCGCATGGTTGTAAAGGAGCTTAAACCTGATACAGAATTGTTACGTTGATAGCGAGCTGCAAACTCATTAATTTTTTTACGTACATCTGCTTGAACTGCTGCTTTATCAGCGGCATCATCAGGTGAATCTAAAGCCTGTCTTAATACACTGACTATATTTAGAGTATCTTGACGATAATCTCCACTTAGTTGATCTGGACTACCGGAACATCCAGTCAAGCCTATAACTGCAACTAAAACTAGAGCGAATAAACGTGACCAATAGCGCTTCATATGCATGGTTTATGAACAAATACTTAAATCAACGTCCATCGTATCTTGTATTTGTATCGTAGGGATCGTTTTTGAAGAAGCATGAAGCAGTGAACAGTGAGCAGTGAACAGTGAGCAGTTACCAGTTACCAGCCCGGAGTTGTATGGTAGTTCTTCTCACTCACTCCAATTACTAATTCCCAATGCCCCATGCCCAATTACCAATTACCAATGCCCAATGCCCCATGCCCAATTCCCAATTCCCTGTATTTATACTTTTTCATACAATGTATTGCGCTGTTGATATGGTCTTCCTAAAGAAGCAATGGTATTCTGTAGAGTTTCGACTTCCATGCAGGTACCGCCTACAGCACCTGCCATTGTGGTAATATGCTCTTCCATTAAGGTGCCGCCGATGTCGTTACAGCCACAATTTAAAGCTTTGGCAGCCCCCTCAATTCCTAGCTTTACCCAACTCGGTTGATGGTTCGATATCCAATTCCCTAAATAAATTCTGGATACAGCAGTAAGTAATAGTGACGAATCTAACTCTGGCTGGTCGCGTCCAACACGGCTACGTAAGGGTTTCGGAGCTTCTTGACCGACAAATGGTAACAAAATGAACTCCGTTATTCGAGCCGGATAAGCTTTGTTTACGGC
>JBARZF010000408.1:0-6843 GCA_049649675.1 Rivularia sp. (in: cyanobacteria)
GGTTCTTCATTACATAGTATGCTTAAATTTTAAGAAATAAAGCTGAAACTCCTGCTGTCAAACAAAATTATCCGCTCTTTTGATTAAATTTATTTAATCAAATGTTTTTCTCGCTGTTCCCTGCTCCCTATTCCCTGTTCCCTTTTTTGAACGTTTTTTTAGCATACTAAGTGCGGAAGAGCCACAATATTTTGAATCAAGACACTAATTTACCTGGTGCTGCTGTATGCTTGACAAGCGAGCAATCACATAATCCCATTACTGGAAAACTAGATAAGCCTTGGGGTGAAGCAGTAGCAGGGCTTGGAGTACCTGTATTACCCAATGATATTGAAGATATAGAAATTAGGGAAGAAAGTTGATAATGGTAGTTTGAGTTATTCAATACAGGAACCGTATAGCCAAACAAAGGAAGATAATTACGATTTTCTGCTTAGTGTTGATAGCCACCAAGATGGGCTACTTGTAGGTAATCTAGATAGTACCAATTTAACATTTTCTTATAACAGTAATTTAACTGTTTCTAGATCTGACTCATCTTCTCCAATTCCATATTTTCCAACTAATACAGTCGATACAAATTCTGTATTTCCACAGCAAGTATCTACTCCAGCAGATGGCAAACTGCTCGGTGATACCATAATCGTACCTGGTAGAGTCGGGGAAAGAACTACACTTCGTTTCAAGTGGACAGAGCGGGAAGCCGTCTACAACAATGAAGCTGGTGTTTTTGTTGTTGATGAATTAGGTCAAGTTGATGGTATTGCACCTGGGGAAGCTGGATATCCTCAAGCTGCGATCGCAAGTTCTTCTAGACAAATAATCTTTTCAAGTGGTGAAGGAACTGGAGCGCAGCGTGAGTTAACTTTTGAAGCTGGAGAGCGTCTGGGCTTTTATATTATTCAAAACAATACCACTGACCAATGGCTGCTATTAAATCCTGAAAATAATCTCGAAAAAGGTCTTTTAGCTTTCTTCTCAATCGAGAATGTGAACCCAGATAAATTTGACCATGTGTTTACACAAACACCTAACAATGCCTTAGTGCAATTTTTCTGGGAAGATTTAACTGGAGGGGGAAATAAAGATTTTAATGATGTTGTCTTTACCATCAGTGAATCTCGAAAAGCTCTAAACGTACCCGGAGAAACAGGACAAAAAGTAACAGCTAAGTTCACCTGGACTGACCGCGAAGCAGCTTTTAATAATGAGCTAGGGCTATTTATTGTTGATGATACAACAGGAAGAATTGGCAATTTTTTACCTCCCGACCCAGGTTATGCACGGGCTGCATTAAATAATATCTCTCGTCGAATTATCTTTGCTAGTGGTGAAACTGAGGGTGCTGTAAAGAATCTCGAACTTGCATCAGGAGAATATATTGGGTTTTATTTAATTCAAAATTCCACAACCGAGCATTTTTTACAACAAAATCCTGAAAATAAAAGTGGGAATGGACCTTCAGCGTTTTTCCTATTTCCTGGAGCAAATCCAGATCAGTTTGACCATGTTGTCGAATTACCTCCCGATCAGTTTGCTTGGGAAGATTTGACTGGTGGAGGAGATAAGGATTTTGATGACCTGGTGTTTCGCTATGAATTTGGTTCACCGATTGGTGATGGGAATCCCGAACCGGATCAAAATTCTCCAGTCATAACAGCTCGCTTAGTTCGTGATACCGCTCCTGGAGGTCTTACCAACACGGATAAAATTACCCGCGACCCATCAATTACCGGAAAAGTTACAGATAAAAACCCGATTACTGAGTTTCTTGCTGGTATTAACAATACACCCACTGTTAGCATTTTGGATGCATTACAAGCTGATGGGAGCTTTAGTTTAAGTCCCGAACGTCTAAATCAAATTTTCGGGGCAAATTTAGCCGATGGTTCCTATACGGTAAATCTGCAAGCCAAAGACCAGTTTGGTAATATTTCCAGCACTTTTGGTGTTACTTTTACCCTTGATACCCAAGTACAGTCACCAATCTTAGATTTAGCTGCTGATAGCGATAGTGGTATTAGCAACATTGACAATATTACCCGCGATCGCACTCCGACAATTACAGGTAATACCGAAAGTGGTGCGGTAGTTCAGCTTTATAACGGTTCAACGTTGTTAGGAGAAACCACAGCAAATAGTACAAGTATTTGGCAAATCACGGCAGGTGAGTTGAGTTATGGGACACAGAATTTTACTGCAATCGCAACTGATATTGCTGGTAATGTTAGTTCTCCCTCATTACCTTTAAATGTTGTCATCGATACTGTTAACCCAGTAATTAATCTTACCGACCCAATTGATACAACTCCCTTGCAAACTGGTGCGAAATTGACGGGTAGTGTTGATGGGACTGGTTCAGGTATCGCTGCTGTTAGTTATCGATTCGATAATTTACCTGAAATACCTTTGATATTTAATGCTGGGGGAGAGTTTGACCAAGTAATTGATTTTACAGGAATTGACAACGGCGAACGCGCATTCACAATTACAACTACAGATATTGCTGGTAATATCACCACAAGCCAGTTGAATCTGACTATTGCAAATGGGAGTGGGGTTGAAAATAACGCTCCTGAGATTATTAGTCAACCGGAAACCGATTATATTATTCTCCGTAACAGCAACGCTCAGATTAAGGAAATTGAGTTAGGAACAACTCAAACCGGTTTGGCAGAAATTCAAGGTCAAACATTCTTGAATTTTGACCGCGATGGTTTGCGTTCACGGGAAGCTGCTTTAGATGGGTTTGTAGTGGAATTAGTCAATTCAACTACGGGAGAAGTTGTTGGAACCCAGATTACTCGTAGTTTTGATGTAAATGGGGATGGTAAACTTGATCCCTTTGCGGAACAAGGATTATATAAATTTACTAATTTACAAGCGGGAAGCTACCAAGCGAGACTTGTTTCCCAAGATGGTTGGAATTTAACTTTACCAGCTTCCTCTACATATGATTTCACTTTAAATGGTGGTGATATCGCTAACTCAATAGGTAATTTACTTAACAGCATAGACTATAGCAGTTTTGGAACAATTCTTGCTCAAACAAATCCTACTACAGCAGATAGATTTAACTTCACAGGACGTGAATTCGATAAATAAATAAGTAAATACTACTATCGCGCTCGTTATTACGATCCAAATTTAGGACGCTTTACCAGCGAAGACCCATTAGGATTCGATGCTGGGGATACGAATCTTTATCGTTATGTCGCTAATAATCCGATAGCTGCTACAGATCCAACAGGTCAGCTAGCTTTGTTAGAAAACATTGCAATCACAGGTATTGGATTATTTGGGGGAGCAGCATCGACTTCCATTTTATTCGGTTTTGCTGGTGCTGATCAAGAAGAAGGAGGTCCTTTTGAAGGTACTAATGTAATTACTGGGCTACTGGGATATTCAGCAGCTAGTTTATTATTTATAGGTTTTATACTAGCAGGACTTACGCAAAGCCCCCCAAATTAGCGGGGGGTTTGGAACACTATATTTTCCGTTGTCCCTGCGTAAGTCCTAACTAGGAGAAAATGATCGGGCTACCGCGATCCAATTTGTAAAAACAGAAATCAAGAGGATCGCTGACAAAGCAACTGGTCTTTTCATTGGTTTTGACTTAGTGATTGAGGGTGGAATAATTGCACCTGACGTGGGAAAACTTAAGACGGTAACTTCTAAAGAAAGTTTTATAAACGGTGCAACAGCATTTATCAACGAACTAACGAACTAAGAGCGAATGGTGGATAGAAACGACAAAAACTGAGTGTACAAACCTCTGGTTAATAATAACTGGGGTTCATAAAAATGAAACTACACTGGGTAAAATATGAGAGAGTGCAAACGCGATCGCTGTTTGGGTTGAGTAAATTTGAATTGCGATAACAAAATTAAACCTAGATTAACAAAGTTAAATCCTTTGGCGATCGCATTTCTGTATGAAAAAATGAGAGATGCGATCGCTTTCTACCTTTAAGGTCGTTACAGCAGATTGCAGTTAAATCCACTACGTTGCTTTTATTCTCCGTAAATGCGTAAAAACGCCCTCACCTTGTCGTATCATTGTTTGAGGTGATTGAGGAGAGATAAAAAACGAAGCCAGCAAAATTAATATTTTTATCCCTAAGAAGTAAATTACCTACATTATGCATGGTGTTTGACAACACTCAAAGCATGGATATTTAGTAAATTTTAAACTGAAGAATTATTATTTAATATCTACTATGAAAAAGTTAGTTATCTTGCAATTTTATGGTGATTTTTCTACGGGATATAAGGTAACTTTAGAAGTTGGCGATGAGGGGAAACGTCCTGATGTGCGGATTCGCGGAGAATTACCAACTGCACTGGATGTAATTCAATCGTTTCAAGAATGGCGTAATATTTATGGAAGAAAGCATGGGCAATCTCGAATTAAGGTAAATGCTGTAAAAAATTTCAAGGCTGTTGATTATAAACAGCAATGTGAGGAGTATTCTGATAAATTACTATCTCTTTTTAATACATGGCTGGAATCGGAATCTTTTAATGCTATTCGTAATTATTTATCTGAGTTCAATACAAATCAAGAACAGGAATTACGCATAATTTTAAGTAGTGACAGTTTGGAATTACGGAAGCTACCTTGGCATTTATGGAATTTATGGTCGGGGGCTGAAGTTGCTTTGAGCGCACCGGATGCAGCGCGGAGAGTAAGAATATTACGGGAAAAGATTAGAATTTTAATTATTCTTGGTGATAGTACGGGTATAAATGTGAAAGCTGATGAAATGCTTTTACAAAAGTATTGTCGCGATGCGGAAATAGTGACTCTTGTGGAACCTTCACGGGAGGAATTAAATCGCTATTTACAGAATGATATTGGTTGGGATATTTTGTTTTTCTCTGGGCATTCCCAAACTCAGAATTTTACCGATACAAGCGATGAGGGGGCTATACAAGGACGCATTTTTGTTAATAAAAAAGATAGTTTAACGATGGCTGAATTGAGGGATAGTTTGCAAACAGCTATCCAACAAAGATTACAATTAGCTATTATTAATTCATGTGATGGTTTGGGGATTGCTGCGGAATTGGAAAGTTTGCAAATTCCCCAAGTAATTGTCATGCGCGAACCTGTTCCCGATTTTGTAGCACAGGAGTTTTTAAAGTATTTTTTAGAAGCATTTACAAATGGTCGCTCTTTGTGTGTTGCTGTTAGATATGCACGCAGACAATTAGCGATGCTAGAAGATGATTTTCCCTGTGCTAGTTGGTTGCCTGTAATTGTCCAAAATCAGTTGGAAATTCCCCCAACCTGGCAAAGTTTGGGTATTACTCGTAGTCCCTATCGTGGTTTGATGGCTTTTCGGGAAGAGGATACGGATAATTTATTTGGACGGGAAGCGTTTATCGAGCAGTTACTTGTTGATGTAAATCGCAAACCTTTGGTAGCGGTAATTGGTGCTTCGGGTAGTGGGAAATCTAACGTCCGGGATTGTTGACGCATCAGGCTTATAAAGAAATTGGTGGGGTGACGCAGGCTGTAGCAATTCATGCGGAAGCTGTTTATGCTGGGTTGAGTGGGAAGGAGCAAAAAAGAGCGCAACGGGTGTTTATTCAGTTGGTGCAACCGGGGGAAGGTACGGAAGATACCCGGAGGTTGGCGACTCGTGATGAGGTGGGGGATTGGGATTTGGTGACGTTATTGGCTAATGAGCGTTTGTTGGTGACGAACCGTAATGAGTTGGTTGAGGATACGGTTGAGGTGGTGCATGAGGCTTTGATTCGGAATTGGGGACGGTTGCGGGGGTGGATGGATGATAATCGGGAAGGAATAAAGCAGAAGTTGAAAATAGAAGCAGCAGCAAAAGAATGGGAACAGAGTAAAAAAAGCAAAGATTATTTACTTAGAGGTAAAGCTTTAAAAAATGCTAAAATTTTCATTAAAAATCAAGATAAAAATATTCGCTTATCAAATAACGCGCAAATATTTATTCAAGAAAGTATCCGTCAAGGGAAATTTAGTATATTGAGATTAATGCTAAGTAGTGTGTTCATAGGACCACTTACTTTAGCGTCTTTATCTATACTATTACTATTTGTATACTTAGTTGGACTATCGATTATTTCATCAATATCAGAATCCCAAAAAAATGCTTTGAGAGAAAAAAATATACAAACGTTAAAAGCTACACAAGGACAAAAGTCTAATCAAAAAAGAATAGGAGCGATTATAGCTCTCGCAAGAGAAAAGTATGATTTTTCCAAATATGTATTTGCTGGCGAGAACCTTAGCTTTATCAATTTTGATGGTTTACAGATGAAAGATGTACAATTCCAAAGAAGCGATCTGCGTAAGTCAACTTTCCTAGATGCAACTCTGAGTGGAACTAATTTTAGTAGTGCGAAGATGAAAGACACACGACTCCAAGGAGCAAACCTTGTCCGTGTGAATCTTAGTAATGCCAACCTAGTAGATGCGTATTTAAGCCAAGCTAACTTAACAAAAGCAATATTGCGAGAATCAAACCTTAGCGGGGCTAATCGAACTTGCGCTAACTTAATAGATGCAGACCTAACAAATGCAAATTTAACAAATGCAAAAATTAATCATATTATATACTCAAGTCAGACAAAGTTCCCCAATAATTACCAAGACCTTTTGCCATCTTCCAACATAAATAAATATGGCTCTTCATTACATAGTATGCTAAATCTTGAATTAAAAATCCTGAAACACTTTTCATGCAAGGGCTTTGAAGTATTGATTCGCATAAAAAACATAAAACAGTTATTTTTTACCTTCTGCCCTCTGCCTTCTGCCTTCTGCCTTTTTACGACTATTTAATTAGCACCCCCTTGTGC
>JBARZF010000409.1:0-16859 GCA_049649675.1 Rivularia sp. (in: cyanobacteria)
ATTTTAACATAAACCCGGCTTGTAATTCATGAGCGAAAATGCGGTGTGGCTATGCCTCCCGCATTATTCGCATCCCGACACCTCCCTTACGGGTAGGTATGGGACTTCTTACAATTGAAAGTTAAAACGAGTGGATAACTGAATACTAGAAAATATTCGGATTCAAAACCCGTATCTTTTCTCCTAAAAAAAAGTGTCTTTTATTCATATATGATTCAGTACTTTTATCACTTGAAAAAAATGGAACTTTAAAGTATTAACTATCTGAAATATACCTCTTTCTGTTACCGAATTAAGGGTGACATGATGACATTGAGAAAAATTACAAAATTGTAATCAAAAACCAGACTTAACTGTAATTTTCAACTGGCTTAATCATAAATGTAAGCAACTTATTCAGAGTTTAATCATGAAACTTAATCAAGTACTAATATTAACCGCAATTCCCGCGTTACTTGGAACATTAGCATTTACTTCAATCAATAAAACCGACGCAGCAGACACAACTCAAATTATGGCTCAAAACCAACCAACACAAGGAAAAGGCAGACGACGCGGACCAGATTTTGCAGCAGCAGCTACTAAATTAGGAATAACCGAGCAACAATTAAAAGATGCATTGGGACGACCACCACAACCAGATTTTGCAGCAGTAGCGAGCAAGTTAGGAACTAGCGAAGGAGAACTAAAAGAAGCTCTAGGAGTTCCCGAAAATCCTCCCGAAGCTGGGGAAGGACAAAGACCACCCAGACCTGATTTTACAGCAGCAGCAGCAAAATTAGGTGTAACCGAACAACAAATCAAAGAAGCCTTTGGACCACGACCCAGACCTGATTTGAATGCAGCAGCAAGCAAGTTAGGAATTAGCGAAGAACAACTCAAAGAAGCTCTCGGTGTTCCCGAAAATCCTCCCGAACGTCCGGAATAAATTTTCACCCACAAAGAGACGTAGCACTGCTACGTCTTTACATTTAACTTGACTTTTCGCGGGATGTGGAAAAGGTGACGATCAGTTAGGGTAAAGTCAGAACAAAAGGTCTTTGAAAGTTTAAAAGGAAATAAATTTACAATTCTAAAATCTGAAAATAAACTCACAATTCATAAAGAATGATGACAAATAAAGTCTTCCTGTTGTATGTAGTATTTTCAATTTTTTTGGCGGCATGTGCAAGCCCTGCAAGTAAAACTGCTTCCAATGCCACACCATCTGCGGATTCGACTGTTTCGCTGACCTATCCCATCGTGGATACCGCCCAAGACAAGTGCTACAACGACAGCGCCGAAATCACTTGCTCGCAAACCAGTTTTTCAGGGCAGGATGCCCAGTATACCGGCAACAAACCCAACTACACGGACAATGGTGACGGAACTGTCACCGATAATGTCACCGGTCTGATTTGGCAGAAAAGCCCGGATACCAATAGCGACGGTAGTATCACCGCCTCCGACAAGCTTGCTTACAACAAAGCCGCCACCTACTGCGATAACCTCTCCCTGGCAGGTCACGATGACTGGCAGTTGCCGACCATCAAGCAGCTCTATTCACTGATGAATTTCACCGGCATTGACCCCAGCGATTACGAAAGCACCGACATATCTGGCTTGATTCCCTTCATCGATACCAACTACTTCGATTTCGCATATGGCGAAACCAGTGCTGGTGAACGTATCATCGATTCGCAATACGCCTCAAGCACCTTCTACGTAGGTCCTGATAGGTACATCTTCGGCGTGAACTTTGCCGACGGGCGCATCAAAGGTTACGGATTGACGCTGCGGGGGCAGGATAAAACCTTGTTTGTCAGTTGTATTCGCCAAAACAGTACCTACGGTGTGAATGCTTTTGTTGATAACGGCAACAACACAATCGTAGATAATGCCACAGCCCTGATATGGGCTAAGAATGACAGCGGCAGCGACGTTCCCAAAGGACTCAATTGGAAAGAAGCCCTCGCCTATGTCAAAACAAAAAATGCGGTCAAGTATCTGGGGTATAGCGACTGGCGCTTGCCCAACGTAAAAGAATTACACAGTATTCTGGATTACAGCCGTTCGCCCGATACCACCAATTCTGCTGCCATAGATCCGCTGTTCAACGCCACCTCAATTACCAACGAAGCCGGACAAAACGATTACAGCTTCTACTGGAGCAGCACCACCCATGCAAACTGGACCGATACCCCTGGGTCACATGGTGCCTACGTCAGCTTTGGTCGAGCGATGGGCTACATGGACAACACCTGGCAAGATGTCCATGGCGCGGGTGCCCAGCGCAGCGATCCCAAAAGTGGCAATCCTGCAGATTATCCCACTGGTAACGGTCCCCAAGGCGATGCTCAACGTATCTACAATGCCGTTCGTCTGGTGCGCGATGGGAAGTGACTGAACCAAGAATCCCACCCATAGAATGCGTGGGAAGTCTCAAAAATGTATGTTGGCTATCAGGAATCTTAATCGGAGTCAACAGTAATAATGCTGAACTGCAAGGAGTTATCGATAGCATCGCATCAGGTTACTTCTCACTTGGCGAGTCGCAGCTATTTCAGCCGATTGTAGATTCGCTGTTGAACCAAGATGAATACCTGCTGTTGGCGGATTATCAATCTTATATCAACTGCCAAGAGCAAATCGCTCAGTCTTACCAGGATAGAGATAATTGGACTCGGATGTCAATTTTGAATGTAGCTCGTATGGGTAAATTTTCTTCAGATCGAGCCATTCAGGAATACTGTCAAGAAATCTGGCAAGCAAAGTCAGTCAAAATTGAGCTTGAAGATACCGAATCGATAGATAATCTCAAAAATTCACTCAATAATCCGACATAATTAAGTAAGGCAAGAAAGGAGAAGCAATTGTTAAACAAGCGTCAACGGATTTGACTTTGGATAGCCTTTACTTTAACTGCCTTAGTAGGGATTGTAAATTTATTATCTGCTGTCAATGATTCGGGGGATAAAGTCTTAGATTATTTCAAATCTGGAACTTGATTTTCGGTGCATTATGAGTGATAATTTAGCTTCAAAACTTTATGGTGTAAGCATAATAGAAGGATGAGCTTGAAACACATAAAAGTAAATTTATAGCCAATACAATCTTGTAAACCCAAAATTTTCCTGAGAAGGGCGATCGCGGTCTAATTTTCCATGCTCACAACTTCCTCTTAAATTAATCCGATTAGCACACCTCCCCAGATCCATCGTGGATAATGTGGAAAGCCGCCAAAGCCTCTTCTAAGTGGTTAAAAAAGTAGTTAGCACCGATTAAATCTGTCAGCCCATCGCGATCAAACTGAGCCTTTACTTCTGGTGGAAGACCCGACAAAACAAAAGTTACATTCGCTACAGATAATTCCTTAACAACATCGCGAAGCGTCTGGGATGCGGAGTAGTCAATTTCAGTAATTGCTCTAGACTCCACAATCAACCACTGCACTGGTGATTGAGCCTTCTTAACAAGATTTTGCACCTCTTCTGAAAAGAAGCTAGCGTTAGCGTAAAACAAGTCTCTACTAAAGCGATAAATAATTAAACCGGGTGCTGATACAATGCCGAAACGAACAGGAATTGGCTGCCAATATCTGTTTTCATTGGGAATAATAATGGCAGAATGCGGACGGTAGCTATGACGAACGTGCAAAATCAGCGACAAAATAACTGCTAAGACAATACCTTGTTTAACACCAATAAAATCGACCGTAGCAGCAGTGATGATGGCAAGATAAAACTCGTCGCGATGGGTTTTAAAAATAGCACGCATCCCGCGAATATCAATCAACTTGAGTCCGATGGAGAAGACAATTGCTGCTAAAACCGCATTCGGCAAATAGCTAATGGGCTGAGTGAGGAAAAGGAGAACTATTAATACCACTGCGACTGTGGTTAATTGAGCAATTTGGCTTTTTCCTCCTGCCGTGTCAACAATTTCAGTTTTGGTCGGGCTACCATTGACCACAAAGGTTCCACTCAGCCCCGCCGCCAGATTAGCCAGAGCTAGACCCTCAAGGTCAGTATTTTCTCTGAAGCCCTCATTGTATCGAAAAGCGTAGGCGCGGGAGGTCGCTGCACTTTGGGCAACAATAACGATACAACAAGATAAAGCGATACTAGCTACCTGGGGAATTTCACTGAGCGAGACTGCTGGTAGCCCCAAGGAAGGTAGACCCGTGGGAATAGATCCAACGACCATCACCCCACGACTGGCAAAATTAAATATCCAACTAGCAATAATTGCTACTATTACACTCAACAATGCACCTGGAAATTTTGGTAGAAATTTGTCGCATAGTTTAATAGTAATTAACACAGCTAGAGAAATAGCTATCGCTAACCTATTAGCATGGGGCAGACTTGTGAAGAAATTGATAATTTGTTGTACGGGTTGCTGGCTCCCGCCTTTGAGGTCTAGTAACCCAGCTAATTGACCGATAGCCACTTGAATTCCTACCCCAGTTAAGAACCCGATCAGCACGGTACGCGACAAAAAGTCCGCCAGGAAACCGAGTCGAAACAGTCGTGCTAACAGTAAAAGTCCAGCCACTACGATAGCTACTAATTCTGCCAAAGCTAAATATTGGGAACCACCAAACTGTGCCAAGCCTGACAGCCCAGCCGCCATGATTGCAGCGGTTGCTGAGTCAGCACCGACCACCAGATGGCGAGAAGAGCCAAAGACCGCAAACACTAAAGCTGGCAGGATGAGCGTGTAAAGACCTGTAGCAATCGGCGTTCCGGCGATTTTTGTGTATCCCATGACTTCAGGAATACCCAGCGCTGCCAGCACAATACCTGCAATAACATCATCGCCAATTGTGGTTACTTTCAAAGGTAAAATTCCCTGAAACAGGCGAAATCGCTGTTTAACTGGATGCCCGGTCCGATTCGTATTCGATTTTTTCATGATTTCTTGTTGAAACCCTTTGCTATTTATTTTGATTACTGAATTGCCTCGATCTGCCCTGCTGCGACTGCATCAGCCAATGCTTTGTAATCACGTTCGGTCTGGTCAGCATAAGCAACTGCAAAATTGGCGATCGCCCGATCAAAGGTGTCGCTGTGACCAAGATAACCACTAATAATGAATCGATTCCCGGAACGAGCATGACTCCGCGCCAATGCCCAACCACATAAATGAGAATAGCCCCTCAAATCCGTCTCCGACATTCCTTCAATCTCGATGGAAATTTTCATATCTCTGAGTTGCCGCAGATAGAAATCGTGACCACTATCGCCCTTTGTCCAGCCCAGGAAGATATCGCTGGATTCTTGCATTAGATGCTGACCCGCTACAACCCTTTGGGCGTGGTTCTCGTAAGTACTTTTGCCTGCATAGGGTTCTAGAACTGAAGCACGAGCTTCCTTGATTTGTAAAAATAAAGCATCGTCATCCCCACTCACCAGGAGGGCAACTCCACAACGGGTGCCAACACTGCCAACCCCTACCACCTTCATCGCTACATCAACAATATGATACTGGTCTAACAAAACGCGGGCATCGTCCCGGAGGGTTTTGCGATATTTATGGAAAACTGATAACATCTCTGCGGCCAGTGGATCTCCCGGTGACGGATGAAATACTAAGGGAGGATTGTCGCGAAAACGGCACTGTCCCTTCACTGTTTCAGTCAATTTGTGCAGTTCCAATGCAGGCTTTAACGCTCGTGCTTTTTCCACTTCTTTTTTGAGTTTTTTCAATTCTTTGTCGTCATTCGTAAAGGTGAGTAGCGATTCCACACCAATGTGTGCGTACCATACATCTAGAGCGGTCATTTGGGCGTACTCATTTAGATGTTCTCGATAGGACTGCACCGCCGCGATCGCTGCTGCTCGATTGATTTTGTCTGGTAATTTAAGATATCTACCTGCCACCGCAATACTGGCAGCTAATCGCTTAATATCCCATTCCCAAGGGGCTGAAAGGGTTTCGTCAAAGTCATTAACATCAAAGACGAGATTTCGTTCTGGAGTCCCATACCCACCAAAATTGGACAAATGGCAATCTCCAGCAGCTTGAACTTTAATTCCAGTCTTAGGAGTTTTGCTCAGATCGGCTGCCATAATATTGGCTGCTCCCCTCAGAAACGCAAAGGGAGATATCAGCATTCTTCCGTACCGAATAGGTACCAATTCTAGCAATCGTCCCTGGTTAGATTCTTTTAGCATTGCAACAGGTTGGGGACGATTGGGGGCTGCCTGCCACTCCCCGTGGCTCGATCTCGGCACTCGCTCCCGCAGTGCTTTTCCCATCGCCATGCCTTCAGTACGAGAAAGGGGCTGTGGAGCTAAATTATGATTTTGCATTTGAGGTTCACCTACTCATTGATCACATCGGGTTACTGGCGCGATACAAAGCTAGTTCAACGAGGCGAAAATAAACTATCTATATAAAAACTGTTAACTTGAGAATTTTTTATTTAAGCTGTCAAATATCGGTTTTTCAGTACTTGTTATCTCAATTCTTTAAGTCTTATTTTTAGATAAATTTTAGCTCTAGAAACATGAAGTCTTTTAGTATTACGAGTAAGTTTTAATACCCTGATTGCATTTTTCGGTGCGTGATTAAAGTTTAAGGGTTTCTTCACAACTTCCTCATTATTCTATATTAGTGTTGAAGTGAAGATAAGTTATAGATAAAAAAAATAAATAGATAAAGAGGAATCATGCATTTGTGACTAAATCAATCTTATTCGTTATTTACCTTATCCTTTACGAAAATTTTCCCTATTTATTAAGTTTGTAAATGGTAAATGACATCAAAATTATTTAGGTAGCAAAAGACAAGAAGTGTTTTGTGTTTTAGTGAAAAAAATCTTTAAAAACTCTACGGTTATTTAGAATTTAATTTAAAAGGAGATCGACATGAGAGTTACTGAACCTGAAACTGATGAAAAAGAAGTGGTTAGCTCTAAATGGCTAAGTGCGATCGCAATTCTAATGATTGTGCTAGGTTTGATTGCGATTGCGTTTCCCCTCTTTGCTACCGTTGCTTCAACCTTAGTGTTCGCCTGGGTATTTATTGTTGCGGGAATTGCTCAAATTATTTATGCCTTTCAATCAAAAGGCGTAGGTAAGTTTGTCTGGAAACTGATTCTTGGTGCTTTATATCTTCTGGCTGGAATTATCGTGATGGTAAATCCACTGCAAGGGGTAATTGCTTTCACGCTAGTGTTGGGTGTTACTATTTTTGTGCAAGGCATGATTCAAGTAATCCTTGCATTTGAAATGCGCCGGATTTCATCAAATTGGGGATTGATACTTGCGAGCGGCATCGTTGGCATTATTTGCGGTATTTTCGTTTGGTCTAGTTTGACCTTTAGCGCCCCTTGGCTGATTGGCACTTTTATTGGAGTCAATCTCTTCTTTGATGGCATTTGGATGCTTGCCCCACATTCAGTACAGCGAGAGGTTTTACAGTAGCGATTCAGATCCACACTGCACGCTTTTCCTAGTAGTCCACCCCTTGAATTTAAAGCAGACGAAGTGTTGCTCAACGGGCGCAAAAATGCACAAAACAAAGAGCAATAGTTACGGATTACTTCAAGTTAGATTAACCTGAAGGCTCGAAACAATGAACTTGAAACGTATTCTGGTTGCCATTAATCATTCTCCTTTAACATCTATTGTGTTCGATCAGGCACTCGATTTAGCGCAACAAGAGGCTTCTTTTTGAAATCAGGAAGCTAGTAGATACCAAGGCAAGCACTCAACGATCGCGTTCACTCAAAAAAGGCAGCTATGACACAGCAATTATCGACTACACCACCGACAAGCTTCAGCACGGCCAACGGTGCCGCCCGCAAGGCTTACATGGTGGGGGGTGGTATAGGCTCCCTAGCCGCCGCCGCCTTCCTGATTCGCGATGGCCATGTTCCAGGTCGCAATATCACCATCTACGAGGCGATGCCAGTCTTAGGCGGCAGTCTTGATGGTGACGGCAGCCCCACGAATGGCTACACCATGCGCGGCGGGCGAATGCTGACGACCGACAACTATGAATGTACTTGGGATTTGTTCAAATCGATCCCTTCCCTCAGTTCTCCCGGCAAGACGGTATTTGAGGAGACGATCGCCTTCAATCAGCTCCACCAGTCCCACTCTCGGGCGCGGCTCATCGATCGCCATCGCGCCAATCTAGATGTCGAGTCGATGGGATTTTCCATGCAGGATCGGCTTGAACTCCTCAAACTCACCGAGGCCGACGAAGCGAAACTGGGCACCAGCTGCATTACAGATTGGCTATCGCCGCCCTTCTTCCAGACCAATTTTTGGTTTATGTGGTCAACGACGTTTGCGTTTCAACCTTGGCATAGCGCGGTTGAATTCCGACGTTACCTGCATCGGTTCATGATGGAGTTCTCCCGGATCGAAACCCTGGCCGGAGTCAAGCGCACGGTCTACAACCAATTTGATTCATTGGTAAAACCGCTGGTGAGTTGGTTGAAGGCGCAGGGGGTGAATTTCGTCGTTAACTGCACCGTGACGGACTTTGAGCTAAAGACTGACCAGGGCAAGATCGTCGTCACCGGCATCCACCATAAGCGCGACGGCACGACAGAAATCACGGCGATCGGCGATGACGATTTGGTGTTCTTCCAAAACGGTTCGATGACCGATGCCTCCAGCTTTGGGTCAATGACGAATGCGCCCCAACGTCGGACTAAAGACGATAGTGGTGGCTGGTTGCTATGGGAAAAGCTGGCCCACAGCCATCCTGAATTTGGTAACCCAGCGGCGTTCAATTCTAGTATTCCAGAGTCGTTTTGGGAGTCCTATACGGTGACCGTCAAAGACACCGCTTTCTTTGACCAGATGGAGGTATTTTCTGGCAATAAGGCTGGCATTGGCGGTTTGGTGACCTTCAAAGATTCCAATTGGCTGATGTCGATCGTGCTAGCGCATCAACCCCACTACATTAACCAGCCTGCCGATGTGCAAGTGTTCTGGGGCTATGCTCTGCACCCCGATCGCATTGGTAACTTCGTGCCAAAATCAATGGCCGATTGCAACGGCAGCGATATTCTGCAAGAGCTGTGCGGCCATCTAAATTTCGATTTGGAGACAATCGTCTCGGCAATTTGTATTCCGTGCCGGATGCCCTATATCACCAGTATGTTCATGCCGCGTGCCTACGGTGATCGCCCGCTGCCCGTTCCCAAAAACTCCAAGAACCTCGCCTTTGTCAGCCAGTTTGTCGAAATCCCTGATGATGTCGTTTTTACGGTGGAGTATTCCATCCGGGTTGCACAAATGGCCGTCTACGAACTGCTGGCCATCGATCTAGAGATTCCACCCATCCTGCACCATGACGAATCCATCAAGGTGAAATTTGACGCAGTGGTTAAGGCGTTTCGGTAACACTTCCAATGCCAATCCCGCGATCGGCGTTGATTCAAGTTGAATATTGTTAACACTCAAGTGGTGATCCGCTGCTTCGAGCATATGCCAATGCTACTGAGGCACGACAGTGGTTAGATGAATCACAGAACGATGTTTGAGCCAATCACACTTACAACAGGAAACCACCATGCAAGTCCAAATTCATACCGGCCATAACATCGAAGGTCACGAAGCACTAGCCACTGAGGTTAGTGGTGTAGTGGAAGAGAGTTTGAGCCGATTGTGCGATCGCATTACTCACGTTGATGTTCACCTGAGCGATGAGAACAGCGACAAGAAGGGCGGCGATGACGATATGCGCTGCATGATAGAAGCTCGCCTCAAAGACCGTCAGCCCATTGCGGTGACATATCAGGCAGCGACCTTAGATCAAGCCGTTGATGGGGCTGTGGAGAAAGTGACCCACTTGATCGAGCATACGCTTGAGCGACGGTCGCATCAAGCGAGTCACCGAACTGACCCGCCACTATCGCGATCGAGCCACCCCTCATGAGGCATCGAATCGTTAACATCACGGGCGCATAGGTTGTTGGCTGTCATCGTGGCGCTGCTCTGGGTGACCTGTAGCTGCCATTTCCCCTCAATGGAGGCAGAGACAACCGCCCAGAGCCCAGGAAAGTGGTGAACGGATCTATTTCACAATGCAATCCTTAATTCTGGAGAATCACCATGTTAGATATCGATCTCATGAATACCAAAGAGATCCATAAGCTCTTAAAAAAAGTGGGTCACGGACACTTGGGGTGTGCCTTTGAAGGGCATCCCTATGTCGTGCCCATGCACTACTATTTCGATAAACCAGACCTCTATATCTTCACCACCATTGGCCTCAAGACTCAATATATGGATGCGAATCCAGAGGTCTGTTTACAAGTGGAAGACATCAACAATCTAGAACACTGGCGCAGCGTCACGGTCATGGGTCGAGCCGAACACATGATTGAGCAGCAAGAGATCGATCGCATCATGCAATTTGTTAAAACGCAAAATCCAACCCTTTCACCCGCTATCAATCGCACCTGGATTGATGCCTGGGGTCGCGCCGAGGTGATGGCGCTCTATCGTATCCACCCCACTGAGATGACCGGGCGCACTACCGATGGCCTGAGCAGCCAGTGAAAATTGAAAGGATGTTCATGATAAATAGAAAGAAATTTATTAGCATTGCAGTTGGGACAACAATTGCGACCGGGACAATACCTTATTTATTGAGCGATAAAACTAATCTTTTAAGGGCGGATCTAAACCGGATGGACAATAACAACGAAACGCTTAAGCCAGACGAAAAAGAGATTTTGTTTCTCGCCTCGCTTGCACCAAGCGGTCACAACACACAGCCGTGGTTTGTCCAATATCTTGAACCGTATCACTGGATTATCGGTAACGATAACCGTAAATGGCTGCCTGCTGTTGACCCAACTCAAAGAGAAACGATTTTATCGATCGGCGCCTTCATTCAAAATCTGGACTATGCGGCTGGTGCTTTTGGCTACGTTTGCGACTGGAGTTTGCTAGCTACGACCAATCAAGATGAACGGGTAATGGAAGTAAAACTGAACAAAACAGGATCTAAAAATTCATTTGACATCTCCAAAATTAAAAATCGCCGCACTGTGCGTTCCAATTTTTTAAGCGATGAACTAAAAAAGGAAGATATTCAAAATTTTGTTAATTCCGACTCAGAATTTGTTCATTATTTACCTAGCACTAGTAAAGAAAGTCAATTTATTAGCTCACAAACCATCGTTGCCAATCGCCTGCAAATAGACCGCGATCCAGCGCAGCAAGAGCTGGCTGAGTGGATTAGATTTTCTAGTAAGGATGCCGAGAAATACCGTGACGGGCTGACGACGGCAAGTATGGAAATAAAAGGGTTTTCTGGCTGGGTGGTGCGGAATTTTTATGGCAAAGACAATGTAATGAAAAAGGATTTCCGAGAGACAGCGCTTGATAAAGTTAAAAAAGAAGTCTCGAAATCCGCAGGTTGGATTTTCATTACCAGTAAGGACAATTCAGTAGCGACACTGCTCGAAACTGGCCGACGAATGCAGCGACTTTTTCTGAAAGTGCGGGAAAAGAATATAGCCATTCATCCTATGACTCAGATATTAGAAGAACCATCGACAAGAAAACAGCTACATCAATCAATTAGGATTGGCGAAAATATTCAATTTATTTTGCGAGTGGGTTATGTAGGTAAATATCCTCAGCCAGTATCACTACGCCGCCCCGTTGATTGGTTTGTGCGGCAATGATTGTATGAATAAGTGAAATAAACTATTTTGAATAACCTAAAACTTTCCGGTGTATTACTCTTTCTTGCTGGTTCATTTGCTTTAATGGGCATCATTACCGCCGAAGCGTTGTATCCATCTGGCACTGGCTACACAACTTTTCACAGCGAAATCAGCGATCTTGGTGCAACAAGACCGCCCAACAGCTTAATCTATCAGCCTTCTTCGAGCATTTTTAATACCACAATGCTGTTATCAGGGTTAATGACTTTGACAGCAACATTTTATCAGCATAGATATTTCAAAAAATTGCTTTTGGGCATTCCGCTTGGTCTATTTGGTTTGGGTTTAGTGGGGATTGGCATTTTTTCCGGTGATAAAGCTCCTTATCATGGAATGTTCGCAATGCTTACATTTTTATCTGGTGGATTGTCAGCGATCGCATCTGCCAAAATTGCTTCAGCACCTTTCAAATACATCGGGATTCTATTTGGTTCAGTTGCATTAGTTACATGGTTTGCCGCTATGTTTGTTTCCCACATTATTTTTCCTGTTATCGGCATCGGCGGAACAGAAAGGTGGGTGGTTTATCCAATTGTGTTGTGGATAACAGGATTTGGTGGTTATTTGATGAATACTACAACCAATAAATACCAAAACAATAAGAAATGAAAATTCTATTTATAGTACCTACTATCTTGAAAAAATCTTATGCTTAAAATTAAACTTCGTCAGCGGGCAAATTATCACCCCATTCCTTTATTTGTTGGTTTTACCTATCTCTTTTGGGGAATATGGCTGCCAACCTCATCAGCGACGTCGCCAGTCCGCTAACGCAGATGCCTCAGCTTGAAACCGCTACCTCATCTTTCCCATCAGATCAGCACATCATTTTCAAAGCTGACGCATACCTGAGCAAGCTGACCAAGGCGAGACTCTTTAGCGGGTCAGTGCTTCTAGAGCGAAATGGCAAAGTTCTGGTCAGAAAGGGTTATGGCAAGGCAGACCGCGAAAAGCATCTGGTGAACACGGCGCAAACAAAATTTCGTATCGGCTCACTGACGAAGCAGTTCACGGCAATGGCGATCCTCATCTTGCAAGCACGGGGCAAACTCAATGTACAGGATCGCATCTGCACTTACTTTTCACGGTGTCCTACCGCATGGCAGCAGATCACCATTCATCATCTCTTAACCCATACCTCTGGTATCCCAGATTTCATCAGCTTCCCAGACTTTAAGATTACTATGCGATCGCCGTCGTCTCCCACCCAAACGATCGCGCGGTTTAAAGACAAACCGTTGGCTTTCCAGCCAGGGGAAAAGTTTAGCTACAGCAACTCCGGCTACGTTGTGCTGGGTGCCATCATCAAACAGGCATCAGATAAAAGATATGAGACATTCTTACAGGAGAATATCTTTGTCCCGTTGCAGATGGTGGACTCAGGCTACGACCACAACAACGGCGATCTCGCGATCGGGTATCGGAATCAAACAAACTTGGCTGATTTCATTGATATGTCTATCCCCTACGCTGCTGGCGGCTTGTACTCCACCGTGGAAGACCTCTACCGTTGGGATCGGGCTTTGTACACAGATAAACTGATTTCAAAAAGCCTGCGAGACAAGATGTTCACTCCTTTCGGCGGCTTTGGTTATGGCTATGGTTGGGGTATCGGCAAGGAAGGCGATCGCCCAGTGGCTAGTCACATCGGCGGAATTCAAGGCTTCAGTAGTTCTATTACACGCTACCCCAATGACAAGATTGTCATCATCGTTCTGAGCAATCGGGAAGATGGAAATTCTGGAGATATCGGCCTTCAGCTAGCCAAGATCGTCTTTGGGGAGAAGTAAGCCAAATTCGTAGATGTGATTGACAAAGTATTAAAAGCTCCATTGACGATCGCAATATTTAGAATTGACATGATATGAAAAGTGAAAACAAATTGACGCTAATTAAAATTATTCACACGTTGATCTGGGTATTCTTCAATTTTGTGATTTTCTATATGCTTTATGCCGCGATCGCAAATAAACTCGATTTCTGGCTCTGGATTGGTTATGGATTTATATTTCTAGAAGGATTAACTTTACTAACTTTTAAATCCCATTGCCCACTAAATCTGCTTGCCCGAAAATACACAAATTCCACAAAGGACAATTTTGATATTTATCTTCCAAGTTGGCTAGCTAAGTACACTAAGTTAATCTATACCACTATTTTCGCGATTATTACAATCATCACCATCTATCAAATTTTGAATTAAGAGATATTAAAACACCGGAGGCAATGATGACCAAACAAATTTCTCTTAATACGCTATGGAATTCAGCCACATCTCAGGATCGTGTATTCCACTCAGATGACTGCACTCACCTGCCAGAAGCCGCCAGACGATATCTTAACCATGCGTTGGCGGAGCCTCTCCTCTGGAGAATCGCGCCGGTCACAAAGCTCGCTTCTGCGGTTCGCTTGAAGATGCACGGCGAAATCAAATTGAAAAGTTGGATTCCATTTAAAGCAGAGCAAGTCATTTGCTGGGAACATGGACTGATTTGGAGTGCTACAGCATGGATGAATCGCTTCTTACCCATTGTTGGATCGGACCGCATCATCGACGGCACTGGTGCCATGCAGTGGAAGCTTTTAGGATTATTCCCTGTGATGACGGCGAGTGGTTCGGATATTACACGGTCGGCGATTGGTCGCCTCCAATCAGAGTCAGTGTGCTTACCGTCTGTATTCTGCGGCGATCGTGTTTCATGGTCAAGCACAGATTCATCGCATCCAGACTCCAGTTTGCATTCGGGTTTTGTCGTGCAAGGCGAGCGAGCCGAAGTAGATTTCACCCTCGATCGAACGGGTCGTCTCAAGACCTTCAAGCTACCACGCTGGGGCAGTCCAGACGGTGCTGAGTTCCGTTATGTAGACTTCGGTGGAATTTTAGAAGAAGAGGACACATTCTGCGGCTACACCATTCCGACCTGTCTACGGATTGGATGGTACTTTGGCACTGAGCGGTTTGAGTCGAAGGGCGAGTTCTTTCGAGCCACGATCGATGATGCAATCTATCGGTAGACGAGTTAGGCAACAGAGAATGCCAACAATGTGCTGTATATACCCCTATATCGTCACCTGTTTCAAGTCATTCTCAATCAAGAAAAATGATCCAGGAAAACCCATGCTTTACCTGCCTTTGATTGGCATCTTTTTATTAGTTGGCCCTGTGATCGCATCGGTCACATTTTTCCGCCGACTTTCGACCAGTTGGTACTTGTTTTTATTGAGCCTTTGTATCGTCTATGGAATTTCTCCGTTTTTTGTGACCTGGGGCGCACTCAGTTTGGCTAAACACCTTGGTTGTTCGGCAGAAGCGATCCGCTTTCGTTGTCCTTCTCCGGTTTGGCTAGGAGACGTTATTTCTGGGCTGGTGATGTCGCACTGGCTGACAATTTTTGCCATTCCATCAGCAATTTTAGGCGCAATCGGGCTGCTGATTTCTGGGCTTTTACAGCATCAGCGCTCCCGAAATACAGGTAGCGCTTCAAGGCAATCCCCAGCGTTTTTTTACCGGAGTCGCCGCCAAAAAATAATTGCAGGCGTGTGTTCAGCCCTCGCTCAACGTTGGCATCAGCCCGCTCAAATAATCCGGATTGTCACGGTCGTTCTAGCGATCGTCATCCCTGGATTTATTTTTCTATATTTTTGGTGTTGGTTGGCATTCCCAATCGAGCCGAGAACGCAACAACTTCACCCTTTAGGAGAACTATCATGAGTCTACGCAACGATCGTCAAATTTCTCGCCATCCCAAAACTAACTTTGAGGGACAGTTAGTTTGCCCTCATTGCAAAACGGCTTTTCCCATTACCTGGAGACGATACTGGTCTGCGCCGTTGGGAAATTATCGCTGCATTGAATGTCGGCATTTGTCCCATTCTACAGCGAATGTCTGGTGGGTATGGCTCATTCTTTTCACAGTCATGACGCTGGTTGGAATCGTTGGTGTTTTGTTAGTCGCTTACGTCTTTGGTAAGAGTTGGCTAGGCGCGGCTCTCATTTTTATGGGGTATCTAGCTATTGGATTTACGCTTGATAAGTGGCTTGATGGCCATCTGAGACATCTAAAAATTCGTTAGTAATAGAGGTCAACTCTCGATCTCGGTTGTAACCCAACGTCAATCAACAACTCTACTTCAAAGGAGATAGTGAAAAATGAGAAAACACCCCGTTGCTTGGTTCTATATCTTGGCTTTTGGCTTCTCATGGCTTGGTATGATATCAGGCGTCTTAGCCTCACGAGGCATTGCCCCGTTTCTCCGTCCTTACTTCCTGTTCCTTTCTATCTTTTATGCCATTGGCCCCGCGCTTGCGGCTGTTATTGTGTCACGGGTAGCGCATGGCAAGAGAGGGGTTCAAAATTTGCTCAAGGGACTGATCCGATGGCGGGTGGGCTTTTACTGGTATCTCGTAGCGGTGTTAGGAGCTGCGGGGTTTCTCATTGTGGCGCAAGTCGTCACGAAATTACTGGGCTTGTCTGTAACAATCGTAATGCCACAAGTCACTATTCTCGGTTTCACGGTGAATTTCCTCGCCAATACATGCGAGGAGATTGGGTGGCGCGGCTTTGCATTACCCCACTTGCAGAAACGGCATAATGCCTTGTTTGCTACCTTAACTGTAGGGATGCTGTGGGGGTTATGGCATTTACCGCTTATCTTTCTGGCAGGTCCGATGTCTGAGTACCCTTTCCTCTGGTTCATCAGCATCGTGGCAGATGCTTTTGTATATACCTGGATTTACAACAGTACGAAAGGCAGTATTTTGGTAGTGGCTCTTTTTCATGGTTCGTTGAATATATTTGGAGCATTCATACCTGGGGTATCTCCTGTCGCATCTGCTCTCGTACACTGTGTGGTAGCGATCGCACTGGTAGGAGTGTTTGGAAGCGCGAATCTCTCGGCCCGAGAAAGAGTTTGTGCTAACTAACAATTATGTTGCAGCTGACACGAACATTAGTCCTCTGAGTTATGGGGACGTAGCCCGAAAGTTATCTATTGCCCCTGACCGATGTTTTGTTTATGGGGAATTAATTACGTTCACCTTTGTGTGTTCCCGAAGGGTATTACGAATTACGAATTATACTCACAGTTACAGGCGGAGATTCCTTTACAATTAAACCTGGCAACCCTCAGCAGAAAAACCCTTATTTTATCTGTCCCATCTGCTGACTTC
>JBARZF010000410.1:0-2151 GCA_049649675.1 Rivularia sp. (in: cyanobacteria)
TTGATAGCATTCAATCGGTAGGAAATTGAGTATGTACTTCCTATCTTCTGTAAGATTAGATATTTGTTTATCGTTGTTCAAAAATACAAGGTGAATAGATTGAAAACATTGGAATATCCATCTTAATGTAGGTCGCTCTGTAGGCTTACCTAATTGATTTTTAATAGTCGATTTTGATGATGAAAGAGCAGTGCGGATTTGTCGCTGTGCAAGAGTATAAACCAACAAACATAACGCCATTATCATTCCAAGGACTTCTATTCTTTTTGGAGTTTTAAGAAATACACTGTCTGCGAAAAATAGAGGGTCTTTAAGAAAACAAAAACCTCTCTCGCAGGATTGTTGAGCTTTATATTCAGAAATCATTTCTGAATTACTAAGTATATTTTCATCTAAAACATTTGTAGCAAGAACAAAACGTCCAGCACTTTGAATACTATTACTTATAGCAGGTTCATTTTTTGATAATGATGCTTCTATTTGGTAAAAAAGTTTTTGATTTTCAGCTTTACCAGATAAAGTCTTTTCATGAATATGAATATTATCCAAATTATGATATTTGAATTTTTTAGATAACTTTGATGCTGCTTTCATTGCATCTTCATAACAATTAAACTGTTCTCTTTGTAATTTTTTTAATTGCGAAGTAGCATTAATCTCTGATTTTTTAATTCTTTTTTCTAATTGTCGTAGGTCGGATTGCTTCCTAGCTTCACTTTGAACTATCAACCATCTTTGTTTAACGGAGGCATAGCTATTTTCTTTCACAACATATGAATAACCATCCATTTGACTTTTTACTAATTCAGAATCATTTATACTTGAAACCAATTTTTTAGCTTCGGCTAGTGATAATGGTACGCGAGATAACCATTTTATGTCAGATAATAATTTTAAATTAGCAGCAGTATACAAAGCGCTATCTGCTACCATCAAGCTATCAACTTCTATTTGCTTTTTAAAATCAACTAATATTTTTCCAAAACTGGCTGAATCAGCTTCATTTCCAGATGCAGTTTTGAAAAAAATTGGTATATCTCCATCTCCTGAACATATCAAATCAATAATAAATTGTTTCAAATCTGGTCTGTGGTCACGAGAATAACCATATGTTATTTTTATTTCTTCTGGTTCTGTGCTTTCTATTTCCGATTTAATTACATCCAAATCTTTTTTATTATTGTTATATTGACCATGGAGATGAAAAGATGAAGAGTCTAGATGTTCAAACAGTAATGATACATCAAATTTTTTCACTGCGTTTAATGAAACAGCTAAAAAAACACTACTTAATCCTTGATTAAATAATTTATCCATTGTTCTACCCAACTTATCATCATTAAGGTATTCAGGTTTTACTCCTTCTCCAATTAAATGTTCACAAGCTCGATTCTCAAAGAATTTTGAAAACATATACAGTGGTGCAGAAGCAAAGCCTAAACCATTTAAAATCATTGCTTTTACAACATGACCAGAACTAATTTTTTCGGAAACATCTTCTCCTACCTTATTATTAATTATTTCGACTAAACCAATTGAATCAATAATCCCGGCGACTATTCCCAAATGGTCAATATTTTTAATTTCAATTTCTTCGAGAGTAGACATAGCACCTGTAAAATGTGAAAAACACTTTGCTCGTATTGTCACACTTTGTCTGCTTAAAAACTTATAAAAATCTGTTCTTACTACTCCCTTCCCGCTAAAAGATTAGCTTTTATGTAATAATTCATATTACATAGATGAAAATTGGGTTGTATTATGGTTAAAGCTATACGAAATAGAACTTTTAGACTGGAAACTCACCAGTTAGATATGGTTTTATGGCAAAAATTATACTACAAGTACCAACAACAATATATAAGAAAAAAACTATTAGCAATTAAATACTTGTTTGAAGGAAAGAGCAGAATCGAAGTATCAGAATTGCTAGGCTGTCATTATAAAACTATTACTTCTTGGATAGATAATTTTTTAGAAGCAGGATTGCTCGAATTAGTAAAACCAATTACTCACAAAGTAAAATCAAGATTAAATATAGAACAGAAGCATGAGTTAAAAAAAATGTTGTTATCAGAGAAACCAATAGATTATGGCATTGATAGAAATTTTTGGACAGGTAAAATTATTAGTAATGTCATTGAATTACGA
>JBARZF010000411.1:0-2338 GCA_049649675.1 Rivularia sp. (in: cyanobacteria)
AGAAATCGCTCCGCTACACTTAATTCAATGGAATTAGCTGAACTAGATGTTTACGAACAGTTAGAACATATGATGATTTTATTAAAAGCAAGAGCTTTCAAACGCAACGAGTAAACATGACTTCTGAGTATATTTCTGCGAAATTACGTAAACTTGTTCAAGAAAGAGCGAACAAACGTGCTTGTATATTGTTTGCTTCTTCAAGATTTTTCTATTTACACACATGAGGTAGACCCTCCGGGTTCAGCAGTTACTCCACTTGGGGAGACCCCAAGTGGAGTAACTGCTTCATCATATTATTGCAATAAAGCATGGAGGTGAAACCACTGTAGATAATTTGGCGCTTTCATGTCTATCTTGTAATCGCCATAAAGGCTCTGATTTCGCCACACTAGATCAAACGACTAAAGAAATTATTCCCTTATTTAATCCGCGTCGTCAGATATGGGATGAACATTTTTATATTAAAAATGCAAATATTGAAGGGAAAACTCAAATTGGTCAAGCAACTGCAAGACTACTTCAATTTAATGCTCCTAATCGTGTACTTCAACGACAAGTATTGATTAATCAAGGACAGTATCCATAAATATCAAAATCAAATAATTTATTATCAATAATTCTACTTCTTCAAAAGTCCTGCTTTCTTTAACCGCGATATTAACCCAGGACGTTTACTGTAATCTTTCTGTATTTTATTTATGCTAGCTTGAAACTCTTCTAACTTTCCTTGGTACTCAGCCAAGTCCCGTAAATCAATCAAATTAGCAACAGCTTGGTCGTAAGGTTTGGCTTGTTTAAGTGAAATTGCTTCAAGTACTTGCTCCCAAACTTTATCTTTTTTCTTTGCCAATACTTCTAATTTTTGTATCTTAGCTTGACGTTCTAATTCTCTCTCTTTTTCAAGTCGTTGACTTGTTTCTTCTTCTGCCAATCCTAACAATTGAGATAAAGTACGTCTGTTTGTATTACTATCAATATTTATTGATTTTTTACCAGATAATTCCCGCAGTCTATGAGTTAATTGTATTCCAAGATGAGATTCGCCTTTTAGGAGTCGAATTAAGAAATCACTTCTTTCTTTTTCGCTCAATTCTGTTATCAAATCCTCTAAATGTTCTTCTTCCTCTTCTTGGAAATCACTCACGGAAACTGCAACTGAAATCAAGTCTTCGTCAATCTCAAAAAACGATTGGGAAAGAAGAAAGCGAAGCTGATAAATTACTTAAATTTGGAGGTACGGGGGGTTCGAGTAAATCTTCTTCTTCAAAGTCAAAATAAATTGTTGCAGCTTTTAGCCAAGCAAGATATAAACACCGATAATCACCTTGCAATATTTTATCCCGTAGCGATACCATACCGTCTGGAATAACCTTCACCAGTTTCTATCCAACCACCACCATCTTCTTCACTAATATTTATGTCTAAAATTACATAATCGTGCTTTGTTGAAACTGTAATAAAATCTTCTATACAGTAAGTTTCTAATACTGCCAAATTAATTAAAGATTTGGGAAAACGAAACATCAATTGACGAGAACCCCAATTAGCCATGTACAGCATCATATCGAAGCATTTATCTAAAACTTCTTGGGGATTACCACGAAAATCTCCGTAATTGTAAACAAATATTGCTTGTAATAATGTTATTTGTACTCTACTAGAAAGACTTTCAATGAATTGCTTTTGTGTAGCAGTTAGGGGTTTATCTAATGCTAAGAATTCGGCCTGATTGGTATTCGCTCATAGTACCCTTCCAAAATTAATCCTTTTTAATTTAATTTTAAAGGTTAGATGTATTCCAAGATGGGAAAATAATGAAAGATATTTTAATGCTTTAACACTGTAATAAAATTAACCATTGGAGATAGATTTTATGTCCGGTACAGCACCAGATAAAAATCGAGAAAAGCGCATCGATATGGAAGTAGTCGTTGATGCTTACAACGAAGATGAAAGGGCAATGGGATGGTACTATTACTTGGAAGACAAGTTACAATTCCCTTTTAAAGCTAGGTGGGTAAACCGTCAGCGTCCTCAAGGAAAGGAAATTGAAGTAGTAGAAATGTCACCGGAAGATGAATGTATGCGCTCTATGTTTGTTGAGGTGAGGTATAGGGAAGGGGAAGTTGATGATATATTTTCTGCGCGTCTTGAGGATATTCATCCGATTGAAGTTGATGAAGAAACGGCGGAAGCTATTGTTGATTGGCATTATTGGATAGATATGGGGTATGAATTTTAGCTCTACTTGTATTAATCCCACCAATAAGAAACAACAACCGCATCCCGCTGTTCCTTATTCTCATTTCCCCATAACGCTTCTTCAAATCGATAT
>JBARZF010000412.1:0-19553 GCA_049649675.1 Rivularia sp. (in: cyanobacteria)
CCTAATACATCAATTCCTAAAGTTTGATTGATGCTTTCAAGATACTGATTGAGGATTTCTGGATAAACTTTGACTACACTTGCTAAAGATTTACCGTCGCCGCTATCTACTACGTTGATTTTGCCTAAAGAAAGTCGTTTGGGAATTTCTACAGCTTCATTTAAGATAGTTTCTAACTGCTGAATCAAAAATAGTTCGGAAACATCGGTATCGGTTTCTTGCCAAACTTGAGCGAGCATTTCGTTAACTAAAGCAGCAGCTTTGGCATTTTCGGCAATTACAGCAGCATTTCCTTTTGCTTTCAATTCCTTGGCTTGCTGTAGCGCTTTTGCTGGTAATACTTGATCTGCTTCTAAACGCAGACGTTCAAATTCTGCACGCAATTGTTGCAGTTTTTGCTCGAAGAATGCCTGCTTTTCCTTGACTGTTGCTGTGGTAATTTCTTCTTCAGAGCGTGCTTGTTGTTCTAATTTAGCTTTGACTTCTCTGAGTTCGTTTTCTTTTTCTAAAATAGTAATCCGATTTTGAGTTTTAGCAACTTCTGATTCCTGCTGACATTGCGATTCGATACTTTCTGCTTCCCTCAAAGCGTTGGATTCAGCAATTTCTGCATCTCTGACGATCGCCGCAATCCGCTTTCTTCCAATCGAACTTAAATAATCCACATCATCGGAAACACTTTGAATTTTTAAAGTGTCAATTTGCAAACCCAACTTCATTAAATCGCGACTGACATCAGAAGTTATACTTTCAGCAAATTGCAATCTATCTTCGTTTACTTGCTCTGGGGTTAAAGTTGCAACAACACCGCGTAAATTACCTTCAAGAGTTTCCCTCGCTACCCGTAAAATCTCCTCTCTATCGCTTTTCAAAAATCTTTCAATCGCATTACCGATAATATTCGGATTGTTAGAAAGTTTTACATTGGCGATCGCCTGAATATTTAACGGCGTACCTCCCTTAGAATAAGCATTTTTAACTTCCACTGGAACTGGCATAGTAGTTACATCCATGCGTCGAACTTTCTCGACGATGGGAATGCGAATTGCTCTACCACCAGCAAGCACGCGATATCCGATTTCTTGCCCGTCTTTAGTCTTCCGCTTACGCCCGGATATAACCAAAACTTCGTTAGGTTTACAAATACACAGACAGGATTGCAGAAACCAAGCTACCACAACAATACCAAATATTCCTGTAGCAATTAGTAGGCTAGAGCCAAAAAGTCCACCCAGATTATTTTGCTGAACTTCTAACGGACGATTTGCCTCAACTTGCGCTATTTGCAAGCTTTTAACTTCTTGTTTTAAGACTGATTTAAGCATTTTTCTAAGTTAGTTGTTAGTTTTTAGTTTTTAGTTTTTATTTAGCTACGAATCATATCTTGTTATTGACAGTGTAAACGCAAAGAAAGTGAAAATAAGAGTTAAATAGTTACAATATTATGCCTTTGATCGATAAATAAATAATAATATTTTTGCAATTCATTTTTCTCTATTTCCTTTTTGCTGTATATATTTAAAAATATTTCATAGCTAAGAATTATTCAGAGACTGTTCGCTAATTACCCATAATTGATTCTTCTTTACTTGCACAATAAAAACCTTATCTCCTGGTTGAAAACTTTGAGAATCATCAGTACAGGCTACAAAGTCAACTGTCGAACCTTGTCCCGGTATATTTACTCTAATTTTCCCTTTACAAGTATTATTAAAAGGAATTTCTACCGTGCCATAAAGACCGACTAAATTATTAGTAGAACGCATACTGTCTACCTTTTGTCGGCGACGCTGGATGAGAATTAGCAAAACGATAACAGCACCGCAACATATACCAATAGCAATTGCAATTAGAGCAACTACGAATAAGTTCATCATTGTTTGTATCCAACTTGAAAGTCAACGTCAATAGTTGCAGTTTAACTGTTATCTTAAATCTGCTTACCGTTGAATATCATCCATTATCTAGGTAATTTCACGGTTTAACCTATCTGAAACTATGCGTAACCGCTAATATTTGAACGCTACAATTTTATATCTGGGGTTTTCGGAAAAAAATGATAATGTTTACAAAACTTAATATAAGGCGTTAGGAACCCGGTTTCTTGCTCGTCAGTTTCAACGCACTCTGTATATACAGCCTACTCCCAACTACCAACTCCCTTCACTATATTAGACATCTCCGGAAAACATTTATATGGTTTCCTTTTTTACGCAAAAACCTAACCCCCCTACCCCCCTTCCCGGAGCAGGGAAGGGGGAAATTAAGCCTCTCTCCTTGTAGGAGAGAGGTTTGGAGAGAGGTTTTTTTTATTTCCGGAGATGTCTATTTAATGAACTATGACTTTTTTGCTCATCAAGAATATCAGTGGCTTCTTTTAAAAGTTTTTGCTGCTCCACTTGAATTTCTTCTAATCTTGCGGAAATATCTTTTAATCTTTGCTGCTTGTTAGAAGATATTATTTCAAAGGCGGTATGCTGTTGTAATTGCAATTCTGGATTTTCGATGATAGCTTTTTTGCTGGTAATTTTATTGGCTGCAAAAATACTAAACTGACTGAGCGATCGCCAACAATATTTAATTAAAGATCCTAGCAATTTTAAAGGTACTTTTAGTATTGATAAACTTGCCGTTTCAATTAAACGACCGATTGCTTTTATTAAACTCCATAATATAGCTAGACTAAATATAAAAACAATTAAACTAATAATAGGATGACTTGCAGCCCAATTGAACGATTTGATGATTCCTAAAAAAGCCGGATGTTGTTCAAACCAATCTGCTACCGAAGAATTAACAACAGTTTGTACTGATACTTGCGGCAAATTTTCTTCTAGAGAACCTTTAGCTTGTTCCACCGTATTAGTAAATGTATCGATAGCGTTTTCAGTACTCTGAGTTGCTGCTTGCTGCCAATCATCCTTAACTTGTTGTGCTTTCGCAGTAACAGAATTTAAGTTTTCCTCTATAGTTTCTTTAGTTTGCCGCAAGCGTTGAATAAAAGTTTCTGATAAGCTTATATCTAAACTATTTTTTATATTCATAATAAAGTACAGTTATATCTAAATGTATATGTAAATAGTAGTTTGTATATTTTAGATTAAATTATTTAATATAGTTTTAGTAGTCCTCTAAAGAGAACTTTAGCTATCAGACAGGGACTTTGAATCCCTGACAGATAGGAATTACGAATCTTGAGTAACTTCTACTGTATCTATTGGAGAACTATTTCCCCAAACTTTAGGTAATAATAATCCAGAATTTGCTTTGTATTCTTCAAACTCCGGATAGCGAGATAAAGATTTATCTTTTTTAAGCATATTAGGAAGGAAAAGCACGGCTGTAAACAATCCTAAAATTACAAATGGTAGCCAATGCTGAACTAACAAAGCAAAACCAAGGTAAATACAAATTTCTCCTAAATAATTAGTATTGCGACAGCGAGCAAAAAATCCTTCTGTTATCAACCCAGGCTTGTATTTAAGAGTATAGTATTTCTGAGCATCGCTACCGTATGCCAAAAATACTCCTAATATGTTGATAGAAATTGCTGCTGCAATCAATGGTGACGAAGGAATCGAACCGCTACTGATTAAAATAAATGGTGCTACCCAATATAAATTGATGAAGAAAAAGCCTAATATTCCCACCCAAATAGGGATTTCTTGCTCCCATTGTCTATCTGGATAAATTCTATCTTTCAGCAGCCATAATATTCCGTAAGTACCATGAAGCGCTAAATAAACCCAAGCACCAATAGTAAAATTTTGATAGATTACCATTAATGCTAGAACAAATATAGATGTTGATCCTTTATGTAAGTTAATTGGATGTTTTGCTTTCATAGTTTGATTGATAGAGATTTAATAATCAGCTATAACTTAACTCCGGTGCTTTTTCTCCTACAACTTTGGGAACACCAGCGATTAATTCTAATTTTTGTAAATCCAAAGTAAACAGCGGTTTATCTAAATTGAGAGAAGTAAAGGGACTATCTTGAGCAATTTCTAATTTACCTTGCAGCAAACCAACTTGCGTTTTAAACTGATTTTCAAAGTATAGTAATTCCGAACCTAAACCACCAAAGCTACCAGCGCTTAATTCTTGTTGCCACCAAGTAGAAAGATTTAAAAAAGCTTTTTGATAGCGCAAACTGCATAATTCGCGATTATTTTGACTAACTTTTACACTACCGTTATTCCAAGAAAAATCTGCCATTTCTTTGGGTAATCCCCAAATTTCTCTACCTCCAGCCACTGAATCTGGATTATCAACGTAAATATGAGAAATCCAACCACCAATTTTTCCTTGATAGCGTACAAAAGCAGGAGCCACTATCAATTCGTTGTACTTTAATAAGGAACCACTTTCATAAGAAGATATATAGATACTTCCTAAAGTTTTTCCCGGTAACAGCGACACAATTTCTAATTCTGGAGGAACAAACTTAGAAGCTTTCTCGATATCAACTAACTGTAATGTTTGGACTGCATAACCTTTGAGTATCCAAGGTGCGGGTGGATAAGTCATCTTGATTTTAGATTTTAGATTTTAGATTTTAGATTAAAGCTGGGATAACAAACACATGGTTAGCCACTTTTTAATATTTTAGAAGGTTAAGGCTTAAAGTTGGGGAACACCACCAAAATCTATAAAAACTTATGCTCTTTCTAGAATAATTACAAAAAAAAATTAAACAGAAAAGACGATTAAAACTTAATTATTATCGGTTAATTACCCATAAACCGTTCCATCTTTACGTGTAAAAACTACCAATTTCCCATCATCACCATATTTAGCAATTAAATCTTCATCGGGATAATTTGCAGTATCATTCGCAGTGCGATCGCCAACTTCTAAGTAAACTGCATTTTGACTTGAACGATTTATCAAATGATGTCCGTTAGCTTCATTTGCCGGAAATCCAGCAGCCATTCCCGGTGTTAAAACTTCTTCCCCTGCATCGGTAATTAATGTCAATTCACCTTCTACAACATAAACAAATTCATCTTGATGCGAATGCCAGTGTCTTAAAGCAGAAGCACTTCCAGGTGATAATTTAACGAGATTTACACCAAAGTTTGTTAAACCAGCAAAATTTCCCAACCTTTGACGAAATCTTCCCGCAACTATCGATTTAAATTCATCGGGATAGTCTGTACTATTTTGAATTGGTACTTCTTCAGGATTAATTATCATCAGTTATCAGTGAGCAGTGAGCAGTTATCAGTGAGCAGTCAGCAGTGAGCAGTTATCCATTATCAATTACCAATTACCGATTCAAATAATAATGCCATAAAATTCTAGCAGCGATCGCCCTCCAAGGTCGCCAGTTTTCGGCTATGATTTCTAATTCATCTGCTGTGGGACGTTTTTCTAGTTTTTTGAGCTTTTGATATGCGAGAATTACTCCTAAATCGCCTTTGGGAAAAGCATCTGGGCGTTGTAATGACATCAATAAATATATATCAACTGTCCAATCGCCGATTCCTTTGATGGGTTTGAGTTGGTTTCTGATGGTTATGTCGTCTGCAACAGCTAACTTTTGTAAATCTAAATCTCCACGAGTAATGGTAATCGCTAACTCTTTTATATAAGTTATTTTTTGACGGCTGATTCCACAAGCTTTCAATTGAGCATCATCAAAATTGAGTAAGTTTTCTGGTGTTAATGGTACGACGGTTTCTGATAAACGCTTCATGGTAGCGCTGGCAGAGCTAACGGAAACCTGTTGTCCTAAAATTGTCCGCACCAACCCCGAAAAACCCGCATCTTCTTCCCATTTTGGCGGATTTCCCCATTTATTAAGTATCTCTGCAAAATCTTCATCCTTAGCAGCAAGCTCTTTCAATCCCTGGGTAAATGTTTCTTCAGTAAGTGGTTGTTGTAAATTCATTTCTTCTCTGTGCGTCAAGCATCGGTTTTTCCACAAAATGTTCATTAAACGATTTATTAAGTAAATACCGAATCTAATGGTAATTTTTCGACTCAGGGAATACCATAAAAATCAAACCGATTTTGAAGATAAACTTCATAATTCATGAAAAAAATTATTAAAACTCTAGCAGCAACCTTAAGCATATCTCTAGCTTTTAGCAGCACGGCACAAGCCAGGATAATTACTAGCATCAGCCCTCCGGGGGGTGCAGGTCAAGGAGATGTATTCTGTACGCAGGTGCAAACTCCCGTGGATACTGATTTTCCCAATAGCGATGGAAATCAAATTAACAACTTTCCCGGTTTATCCTGTACTCCTAAAACCTTCCAGGAAATAGCCCCCATCGACACCAAATTATTCCTTGAAGCTTCTGGTGGAACTACAGAGTATTTACTGAATGAGACAGTTGTTAATAGTACCGAATCAGTTTGGGACGGCTATAATATTGAAATTGGTTTTTCATCAGATGGTGGCTTAGGTGGAGATAGCTTTGCATCCCCGGCACAAATTCTGTTACCCGTTGGCACTGCAATTCCTAGTTTTAATAACACTCAAACTACTTCGTCGGAATTCTCTCAAGTTAACCCCGATGGTTCTTTTAATCTTAACTGGTCTGCCGGTACCGTAGCGCCTGGTGAAACCGTTGATTTTACCTTTTCTATTGCCGTTCCCGACGATGATTTTGAAGGAAACAACTATAATTCCTTTACAATTCGTCAGCTTCCGATTGCTTCTGCAATGAATCAAAGTAAATCCGTTCCCGAACCGAGTTTGGTATTTGGTTTTTTAGGTTTGATGGGTTTTGGCTTCACAAAGTCAAAGGTTAAAGGTCAAAGGTTAAAGGTCAAAGGTTAAATATAAGTTTTTACTATTCCCTAACTCCTAACTCCCAACTCCTAACTCACAACTCCTAACTCCTAACTCACAACTCCCCATTCCCTTGTGTAAAAATTGCTTATCTTCCCATTGAATCTGTTCTAAAATGCAACAACTATAACTTTGGGAACGCTTTTTTACATAAACCATATGAAACGTAGAGAAATCATTAAGAAAGCTGCTATTACAACCGCAACTGCTGCAACTATAGCTTCCTGTAGTGGCGGTGGTAGTAATACAACTGCCGCAGGCAAAAGTTTACCTAACGTGCGCTGGAAAATGGCGGCGAGTTGGCCTAAGTCTCTAATAATTTACACTGGCCCGGAGACGATCGCCAAGCGCGTCAAGGAAATGACTGACGGACGTTTTACTATAACTCCTTTTGCTGCTGGAGAGTTAGCAGGTGCTACAGAAGTTCTCGATGCAGTACAAACTGGTTCGATACAGTGCGGACATACGGCGAGTTATTTTTATATTGGTAAAAGCCCCGCTTTAGCTTTTGCGACTTCCGTACCTTTTGGTTTAACTCCACAGCAGCAAAATGCTTGGCTTTACCACGGTGGTGGACAAAAAGCAATACAGGAAATTTACGATCAATTCAATATCGTTTATTTTCCTGCTGGTAATAGCGGAACTCAAATGGGAGGATGGTTTAAGCGCGAAATTAAATCTGTTGCGGATTTGAAAGGTTTAAAAATGCGGATTCCCGGATTGGGTGGAAAAGTAATGGCGCGTTTGGGTGTCAACGTGCAAGTGTTACCGGGAGGAGAAATTTATTTAGCTTTGGAAAGAGGTGCGATCGATGCAGCAGAATGGATTGGCCCTTATGATGATGAAAAGTTGGGTTTAAATAAAGCAGCTCCATTTTATTATTATCCCGGTTGGTGGGAACCCGGTTCAACTTTGGATGTTTTGGTTAACCGTGGTGCTTGGGAAAAATTGCCGGAAGAATACAAGCAAATCTTTAAAACAGCCGCTTATGAAGCGAATATGGATATGCTTGCTAGGTATGAAGCTTTAAATGGCGAAGCATTAACTAAATTAACGGCTAGCGGTACTAAATTAGTAGCCTACAGCGACGAGATTTTACAAGCAGCACAAAAAGCCACCGTCGAAGAATTAGAAGCTAGCGCCAGTAAAGATCCAACCTTTAAGAAAATTTACGAGCAGTGGAAAGGTTTTAGAGAAAAGCTTTACAACTGGAATCGCGTTAATGAGTATAGTTTTGCTAATTTTGTCACTAAGGAATAAATAATTGGGAATTGGGCATGGGGGATTGGGCATGGGGGAATTGGGGAGACAAGGAGACAAGGAGAGATAACTCCCAACTCCTAACTCCCAACTCCTAACTCCCAACTCCTAACTCCTAACTCCTAACTCCAATCAGAACCTACTAAAAAATTCTGCTCTACTTCAGCAGCATCAAAGGCTTGGTTGTATACAGCGAACATATCTAAACTTCCCAACCAAGGGCGTTCGCCACTCAATTCATTTCCTAAGCCAAGACGATAGTTTTCATCCCAGTTGGATAAGTCGCCACCAATGTTTTCGCTAGCAACTAACTGATTATCAATATATAAGGAAGTATCACCATCGGCTTCACGGGTGTAGATTACATGGGTAAGTTCTGTATTTAGCAATCCTCCCTGGGAAGAAACGGTAGTTCCTACGCCGTTGTAACCAGTGGTGGTAGTACGCAAGCGCACGTTATAGTCATCACCAGCTTGCCCTAATGTAAAGTTACGGTTGCCGATGTCGGTAGAAAGTGTGGCTATTCTAGCTGGCCCATTTTGACTTGTGTTACCTGGAGTTACCCAAGCTTCCATCGTAATTTCTTGAGTTTGAGTAATACCATCAATTAATTTATCGGCAACTCCATTTGAAGCAATTAAATTCGGAGCATTGAGATTAAGTACTCCATCTCCCCAAGTTACTCCGGTTAAATCATCTATCTCTAAATTTAAAGCAGTGCCGACTCCAGAAACATCAAAAACTGTATCGCCGCTACCTTCATCAAAGGTGTACAAAGTTAATAATCCGTCATTTACTCTAGCGCTAGGGTTTTTTGAATCTGCGGCACTAACTTTTACGTTTACTTGTGCTGTTTCGCTAACTCCACTGCCGTCATCTATAGAGTAAGTAAAACTATCTTCTCCATTAAAGTTAGCGTCGGGGGTGTAAATAATTTGATTATCAACTATTGTCGTAAATCCATTACTTGCCGAAGCTACCGAGGCAATAGTTAAATTATCTCCATCCACATCGGTGTCATTTGCTAAGACGTTTATAGTTACTGCTGTATCTTGTTTGGTAGTTGCAGCATCATTTTGAGCAACAGGTAAATCATTCACCGGAGCAATATCAATAGAAACAGTTGCGGTTTCGCTTCCCCCATTGCCATCACCAATCTCGTAGCTGAAGCTATCAACTCCATTAAAATTAGTGTCGGGAGTGTAAACAATTTGATTATCAACAATTGCGGTAACTCCATTACTTGCCGAAGCAACTGAAGCAATAGTTAAATTATCTCCATCAGCATCGCTATCGTTTGCCAACACATTTATGCTTATTGCTGTATCTTCATTGGTAGTAGCAGAGTCATTAGTAACTACAGGTATGTTATTCGATGGAGTATTATTTGCTGGAGGGGGAGTAAGAGGAATTGGAGAATCTTCGCTACCGGCTAAATAATTCTGCTCAACTTCGCTTGCATCAAAGGCTTGATTGTATACGGCGAATAAATCTAAACTTCCCAACCAAGGGCGTTCGCTGGTTAATTCGTTACCCAAAGCAAAACGATAACTATCATCCCAGTTGGATAAATTTCCACCAATATTTTCGCTAGCAACTAACTGATTATTAATGTAGAGAGAAGCATCTCCGTCAGCTTCACGGGTGTAGATAACATGGGTGAGTTCGGTACTTAGCAATCCTCCTGTAGAAGAAACGCTAGTTCCTACCCCATTATTTCCGGTGGTGGTAGTACGCAATCGCACGTTGTAATCATCGCCAGCTTGCCCTAATGTAAAGTTTCGGTTGCTGACATTGCTTGAGAGAGTTGCAATTCTAGCTGGCCCATTTTGACTTCTATTACTTGGGGTTAACCAAGCTTCCATTGTGATTTCTTGGGTAGCAGTTATACCGTTAATTAATTTATTTGCTACTCCATTTGAAGCAATTAAATTCGGAGCATTCAGATTAAGTATTCCATTTCCCCAATTTGCAGCGCTTAAATTATCTATCTCTAGATTTAAAGCAGTACCAACTCCAGAGACATCAAAAACTGTATCGCCGCTACCTTCATTAAAGTTGTACAAAGTTAATAATCCGTCGTTAACTCTAGCAAAGCGGTTATTTGAATCTACGGCACTAACTGTTACGTTTACTTGTGCTGTTTCGCTAACTCCACTGCCGTCATCTATAGAGTAGGTAAAGCTATCTGCTCCATTAAAGTTAGCGTCGGGGGTGTAAACAATTTGATTATCAACTATTGCCGTAAATCCATTACTTGGCGAAGCAACTGAAACAACAGTTAAATTATCTCCATCAACATCGCCGTCATTTGCCAACACATTAATAGTTACTGCTGTATCTTGCTGGGTATTAGCAGCGTCATTTTGAGCAACAGGTTGGTCATTTACGGCAGCTACATTAACGGTAACTGTTGCGGTTTCGCTTCCCCCATTACCATCGCTAATTTCATAACTGAAGCTATCTACTCCATTAAAATTAGTGTCGGGAGTATAAACAACTTGATTATCAACAATTGTCGTAAATCCATTACTTGCCGAAGCTACCGAAGCAATAGTTAAATTATCTCCATCGGCATCGCTATCGTTTGCCAACACATCAATAGTTACTGCCGTATCTTCATTGGTAGTAACACTATCATTACTAACAACGGGAATATCATTTACGCCAGCGATAGAAACATTTACTGTTGCAGTGTCAGTTCCTCCCTTACCATCATCCACTTGATAGCTAAAAGTATCTATCCCAGTAAAATCTGAATCGGGAGTATAGAACAGGTTATTTTGATTAATGCTGAGGGTGCCATTTGCTGGTTGAGTATCGATGCTGACTGTGAGGGTATTACCATCACCATCACTGTCGTTTGCTAAAACATTCAGGAGATTATTGCTAGAATTTTCGCTGAAAGTAAAGCTGTCATTTTCAGCAATGGGGGGATTATTAGTAGGAAGTGGTGGCGGAGAATTCCCATCATCAGGATTAATATCAACAGAATCAAAATAGTTTTTCAGAGCATCAAACCACTTTTGAGCCATCTTGGCTTCACCAGCATCATTGGGATGAACTCCATCATAAGTATCTGTACTAGCATTAAATCCAGAACTTTGATCTACTAAAATAACAGGAGAATTAGCTTGGTTTTTATCTGCAACAATTCCAGGAATTAGGTTATTTAAATCTTGAATTCGACTATTGAAACCCCCATCAACAGCGGGAATCAATTCACTCAGAAAAATAGTTACCTCTGGATTATCTTGTCTGAGAATATCTATAACTTGATTTAGTTCTTCTACAGAAGTGATGGCAGAATTACTTTGAATAGCATCATTACTGCCAAGATGAATTAAAACCACATCTGGCGTATAACCTGTTAACCAATCCGATAACTTACCTTCTCCACCTCTACCATTAATTATTTCATCTATTCGCCATCCCCAATGACCTTCATGATCTGGATCGAAACTACTATCTTCAAAATTATTATTATCTTTATTTCTATTTTCAGAACCTACAAAATCAACGTTATATCCAGCTACAGTTAATTGTTCCCAAAGTTCTTTTCTGTAAGAATTTTGTCCATTCTCCGCTTGAGTAATGGAATCCCCTAATGTCATTATTTTGATCGTATCTTGATTCATGCTTTTGGCAAATAAAAATAGTTGGTTGATGAAAAAGAAATTCACCAATCGTTATTAAGTCTCAAATCACTGTTTTTAGTTAATAACAATCGGATTGAATATTGAAGTCAGATATAGCTGTTATTTCAATTCTTACGATCGTGTTGTAATGAATAGATTTTGCATGAGATTGATTTCAAAATCATCTGGAATTAGCTTTAATTGTTTTTCTCTATATATAGTCTGTAAAAGCAAAATTATTGACTATAAAAAACAACTTAAATACTTATTACAGAGAAATAAGCAAGCTTTTTTAGCCGAACAATGAAAATAAAATTATTACTAGTACACCACGAAGAAAATAAAGCACCCATTTAAAAAGGTTAAAATTCTTACTCCACCTCTACTTTTTACTTTTTACTTCTTACTTCTTACGAACGCCCAGCGGTACTAGATGCACCCGATAACATCAGTGATTATAACAACATCAATCGACTTTTTTTATAGGATTTTCATGAAGATTGTGTATATTTTAGGTCTATGTGTACTTAAAATAAACTCAGACAATTTTTTTATGCAGCTGTAGTAAATTATGAGTTGATTCGGTATAAAGAAACGTTAAAACTACCAATCTTAATTCGTTATTCGTAGAATAAATAATAGCTTATAGAGACATAGCACAGTGCTGCGTCTCTAAAAGTTTACGGGAAAAACAAACTCAAAATTAATAAGACGCACTATTAATACGTCCCATCTTCAAAGCTAAAATCGAATAATTGGCTTTTTGTCGCAAAAGTAATTTAGTTACAGAAGGATATGATAAATAATTGAAAAAATGCTGTCTATAATTACCTGCTGCTAAAAATCCACCTTAACGTTTAAATAAACCATGATTGTTAGCTTCAAAAATAATTATAGAAAATCCATTGCCAGCTAAAATTGCTGCTAAAATGGCGATCGCCAGGGTACTTCCAACTCCACCTACAGTACGAAGAGGAGTTAACAGGTTTGCTGTTTGGCTTAATATCGCGTTTTTAAAGCAATCAGAGACTAGTACCGCTGCGCGGAAGTAAGAAGTAAGAACAAAAAAGTAAAAAGTAGAGTTGGAGTAAGAATTTTAACCTTTTTAAATGGGTGCTTTATTTTCTTCGTGGTGTACTAGCCGAAACTTTGGTTGTGAGTATAGGCTTTCCAAAAAACTTTTTCCATACATCCTTGGCAGCCGCTGCAAATGGAGGGTAACAGCAGAAATCTATACTGAACTTTTAGTATGAAATATTGCATACGCTCTGTACTTATCCCGACTAGCGTATTATTTATCACTTCAAAGCTCTTTTTTCACTTAAGTGAATACTGAGCGAACAATTGAGTTGTTAAACTATTTTTAATAAACATAAGTTTAAGTCTGCGAGTTTACCGAAGTATATTTCTAGAAATACGCTTGAAAAGCTAATAATTAGGCTAATTTACTTCTTTAATTCGATAAATATAAAGAGTAGACTAAAAAGATTACTTACTATAGACACTGACAAAACGACTAGCATATGATTGATTTAACGGAATACAAATTCCCGAAGCTCAAGTAAATTTATTTACCTTAGTGCAATCAAAGAAGGATTTTTAATTATGTTTGATAACAAAAAGACAGTAGTATCTGGAATAGTTGCTTTAAGCGGTACCTTTATTACACCAGACACTGCACAAGCTAGTTTGAATCGTTCAAAATTAAATCTTCTCATGAAAACTACTCAAAACTCCACGGCAGCAAAACAAGCAGCAGATTCATTAAACAAAGTAAAGGCTAGCAAAAAGAATCTTGATTTTGTGAAAGCAGATGTTGTAAAAGCGATTAACAAAGCTAAAAATATTAGAAATGACGCTCTAAAAAAAGTCAATCAAGCTGAAGAATTAGCAGAAGCTGCAAAAGAAGATTGGAACACAAAGTTAATTATTGCAGTCAAAAAACTACAGCAAGTAGAAAATAACCTTGGAAAAACATATCTTATAAAACACGTAATGCAAGCGAAAGAAAATGCAGAGAAAGCAAAAGAAAACTTTGAAATTAAGAAATTAGAAGTTGCAAAAAAAAGACTTTACCTTAAAGAATGCGAAGAGAACTTAGAAGCTGCTATAGAAATGCAAAACAACCGAATTCAATCGGCAGAAATGGCTTGTAAGGTAGCTCAAGTTGAGCAACAAAAAGCGATCTGTTTTGCTGCATAATCTTCAGTTAGCAGTTAACAGTTAACAGTTAGCAGTTATTAGGAAAAAGTGAGACTTAAAAAAAATCACCTGACATCTACCAATATAAATATTAATTAAACTATCTTTTTCAAATCATAAAATTTTTAATTCTCAAGACTCGCTACTGCTTGAGAACGATTCTTCATCTCTAATTTGTGATTTAATCAAATCTAAAATTCCAAATTCCTGACGAATATCTAGAAGCGAACGATTCAGCAATGGTTCAAATTCTAGAAAGGGAACTCTATTTCTACGATTACGAGTTTTAAACCAGATTGAAATTAATTCTGGAAGCAATCGTGGTAATACAAAAATAATAGATAAATACAGCCAAATTACACCATGACGTTTGATTAAATCGTCATACATCACATCAACTGCGGGATTTTTTCGCATTTTCAAATATTCTTGAAATGTACATTCACTCGTCCACCAAGATAAAGGTAGTAATTTCAATTCATCGTACATATTGGTGTCGCAGCCGTATATAATATGTGCAACGTCATGAGCTAACAGAATTTTACCGAAATCATCTGGTTGTGTTGCAGCATTTGTTAAATCGGAATTAATTTTATAGTGTTCTTCTAAGCCTTCTTGAAGTGTTTGAGTGCTTTTTTTATTCATATATTCAGGGCGTTTTTTCATTTTTAATTACTTACGATACGCTATCGTTTCGTAAATTATAGTATTCTTTATGAAAGAAGACAATAAATCGCAAGGAAGACCTAGAAGTTTGATATCACATCAAGCTATATTGAAAGCAACCTTAGAATTGCTTGCAGAAGTGGGATACGAGCGGATGAGCATTGAGGCGATCGCCAAGAATGCTCAAGTTGGAAAAACCACGATTTACCGACGCTATAAGGGAAAAGAAGAACTAGTTGCCGATGCAATTGAAAGCGTTAGGGAAGAGATTATAATTCCAGATACAGGGGATATTTGGGGTGATATTGATGCTTTGATTGAAAATGCTGCACGTATTACTTTTAACCCTTTGGGAAGACAAGCTGTAGCGATGATTATTAGTAGCGCATCAAGTAACACTGAATTTGCTCGGATTTATTCTGAGAAATATTTGCAGCCGAGAAGAGAAGCTTTTGCTGTAGTAATTAAGAGAGCGAAAATTAGAAATGAAGTTCGAGTTGATTTGGATGCTGATTTTGTATTTGACGTGATGAGTGGAATGATGCTTTATGGGTTAATATTTCCACCGACATCTGAATCTTGGGCAAAATACGTTCGTCGTGGGGTGGAAGCAGTTATCAGTTAACAGTGAGCAGTTATCAGTTATCAGTTATCAGTTATCAGTTATCAGTTAATTATTTTTTTATATGTTCCAAAATAATGATTATTGTAGTGCCTATTGCATAAGCAACAATATCTTTCCAATCAAACGTATTTCCGATAATAACAGTGGCAATCTGATTTTTTTGCAATCCTAATTTATTTACAAAATTAAAATATTGCAGAATTTCTATGGTACAGACAAATGCAAATACCGATAAAGCCGCGATGGATGAATTTATATTCCAAAAGGTTTTGATAAAACAATAAATTAATATAACTACTAAAACATCGCCGATAAAAGGACGTATGAAAGCATCATTGATAAAAACGGCAATAAACAGTTCTATAGAAAATAGAATAATTGTTGAGTATAAATATTTTTGTTTGAAGCTAAACATATTATGAAGGTAGTTAAGAAATCTTTTTTATGATACTTTTTGCTCAAAATCCCGAAAAATTAGTAAGTACGCTGTAGATATATGGCAAAATATCTATAAGTAATATGAACAATTTTGCCAACAAAGCTAGATTTGCTTACCGATCGCAGATATTAGCACTTGTATTTTTATCGCTACCTCTTCTGGGTGCTTGTCGTCGAGAGGAATCAACTATTATTAGCTGTTTACCAGAATCAAGACAGTTAACAGATGTTGTTTCAACAGAAGGTGTTGGAAATAATTTAAAAAAAATTACTATCGGGGACAAACTTAGAGAATTAAAAGCAAGTTGTAAAAACAATCAACTTGTAGATGCTCAAGGCAAAGAAATTCGCTTCTCGAATCGTCCCCAAAGTTGTGGAGGTGCTGCACTTAATGAAGAAATAGTTGAACAACGAAGACAAGAAATTGAAGCCTTGCAGAAAAAATATACTGTAATCATTATAGGTTGCGATCTTAGCGGTATTCCTCTGCCATAACTAATCTTTTACTCTATGATGGGTGGTAAATCTTTTAATCGGGGACATTTACCAATGCCTTTATGTACTGCTCAAGGAAAAACTTTTGAATGCGAATCCGGTAGCAATCTGCGTCAAGTCTTGCTAGAGAATGGGATTGATGTTTATAACGGTAATGCAAAAACGATTAACTGTAGGGGGCTTGGTACTTGCGGTACTTGTGCGGTAGCAGTACAAGGGGAAGTATCAGAAGCAAGTTGGAAAGAAAAGGCAAGATTGGGGCTTCCTCCTCACTCTTCTAATAGCGATCGCCGTTTATCTTGTCAAACCAAAGTTTTAGGAGATGTTCGCGTTACTAAGTATGATGGCTTCTGGGGACAAGGTTCTGAGGTGGTATACGGTTAGGAATTTTAGGTTTTAAATTTTAACAACGGATGCTTTTGTTTTGTTTTAAATGTTGGATTGAATTAAATATTTAATTTATTATTTGATTTATCAACTTTCAATCTGGTGAAATGAAACTCAAGGTTCGTGATGGTTTTTATTTAAGCAGTATTCGTAAAAACGATCTAGCTGCTTATCTAGAGCATCTTAATGATAAAACTATTTCAGATACAATTCCACTTATGCCGTATCCTTATACCGAATCTATGGCAGATTGGTGGATACAGCGACGCATAGATTTTTTTCATCGGAATGCAAAGGAAATATCTTTCGCGCTTCGCAATTGGGAAGGTTATTTAATTGGTTCAATGGGTGTGGATGACTTAGATATAGGCGGAACACATCGAGCAGAAGTTGGTTATTGGTTAGCACCAGCTTATAGGGGTAAAGGTTTAATAAGTGATGCGCTCGGTGTTTTTGTTCAATATGCATTTAATCATCTGGAAGTAACTCGTCTTACCGCTCATACTCTTGATTTCAATAAAGCTTCGGCAAGAGTTTTAGAAAAGAATAGATTTACATTAGAAGGATGTTTGAGACAACATACAAAAACTCGAAATGGTTTATTTGATGTTCTTGCTTGGGGATTATTAAAAACTGATTAACGAGCAGCAACTCGTCGTAAAATCTACTTTAACCATCTATCGCGGCAATTATGTCTAAAATTAATCAAATTATCCAACCTCACCTCAAAGATTTAGGTGGTTTTGAAGCTCGTCGCTGTCTTCCTCACGAAAAGCGGCAAATGGTTGGCCCTTTCATTTTCTTCGATCATTTGGGGCCTGCTGTTTTTCCTGCTGGTAAAGGTGTAGATGTAAGACCTCATCCTCACATAAATTTGGCAACTGTAACTTATTTATTGGAAGGAGAAATACTGCATCGCGATAGTTTGGGTACCGTTCAAGAAATTAAACCCGGTGCGGTTAACTGGATGAGTGCGGGTAAAGGTATTGTACATTCAGAGCGATCGCCCGATAGCTTTAGAAATCGCGAAGCTACTTTGCACGCTATTCAGATTTGGGTTGCTCTCCCCAACGAACACGAAGAAACTGAACCGTGGTTTCGTCATTACCCAAAAGACAATTTACCCGTTTGGAATGAAAATGGTGTGACGATAACCTTAGTAGTAGGAAATGCTTTTAATCGTGCTTCCAAAGTTGAAACTGTTTCGCCAATGTTTTACTTAGATGTGCAGCTATCACCGAATACAGAGTTTACGTTACCGGATTTATATAGCGAACGAGCAATTTACAGCATTACTCCCGGTTTAAGTATTGATGGAGAAGCTTTAGAAGAACATCAGTTAGCGGTATTGAATTCTGGTAGTGAAATTAAAATAAGTGCAAACACAGAAGCTCGCTGTATAGTTTTCGGTGGCGAACCAGTTGGCGATCGCTATAAATGGTGGAATCTAATTTCCAGTAGCCCGGAAAGAATTGAGCAAGCAAAACAAGATTGGAAGGAAGGGAAGTTTAGTAAAGTACCCCAGGAGGAAGAGTTTATTCCGTTGCCTTCGGATGATATTACTGAGTATAGTCAGCCTCAACCGCTTTCTTAGGGAGTGAGGGGGGAGAGGGGGAAGAGGGGGGAGAGGGGGAAGAGGGGGGAGAATTTTAACATGCAGACCTTAATGACTCCTAACTATTAAGGAACGCTTTCGCTATACTATAATTCAACTCCTTAGCTTGCAGTTATTATGATTGCTACCGTTCGTCCCTATAATATTACTTGGGAATTATTACCCGAAGACTTCATTTTAGACGATGAACCAGTGGATAATGTCAATCAACCACCTATTGCTGCGGCAGTTACTGAAAGTTTAGAACTAGCTGGTAGATTACAGTCCACTGCTTTGGTTACGACGAATTACGGCATCTGCGCCACCGTAAATGACAAAATTGTCGTAAAAGCTCCTGATTGGGCTTATGTACCGCAAATCAACGTAGCCAGAGAGGAAGTAAAACGCAGCTATACTCCTAATTTACAAGGTGATATTCCTGTAGTGGTAATGGAATTTCTCTCGGATGCGGAAGGGACAGAATATTCCAGCAAACGCACCTATCCCCCCGGAAAATGGTTTTATTACGAGCAAATTCTACAAATTCCTAACTATATTATTTTTGAACCAGAAAGCGGTTGTTTGGAAGTTCATCAACTGGATGAATCGGGATATGATTTGCGATCTTCCGATGAAAATAACCGTTACTGGTTGGATGAGATGCAGCTATTTATCGGAGTTTGGCAAGGAAGACGAGAAAATCGCGATGGTTACTGGTTGCGATGGTGGGATGAAGCAGGTAATTTGCTGTTTTGGGGAACTGAGTTAGTTGAGCAGGAGAGAGAAGCTAAAGAGCAAGAAAGAGAAGCGAAGGAAAATGCTTTGAAACGGTTAGAAGAGTTAGAACAAAAGTTGCGGGATGCTGGGATTGAGCCTTAGTTAAGTCAAAAATAAAAATACAACATATTGCAGGTTTATAAGGTACAGCAGTAGCAAAAATTCAAGCGCCCAGCGACAATATAAACCCAGTTAGCATCAAACCTATTGACAGTAAAGTTAAGTTAACCGGAGGCAATCCTGGTGTACGATTTTTCACAAGAAGTGTGGCATAAAGTGAAGAGAATGAAGTCACAAAACCTATAGTTGGAATAATAAAAATTATCCATTCTTCGGTTGTTTTTATATATAAATATATTAATAAAATCACTACAATACCAGTTGCAAGAAAGCCACCGCCAGCAACTCGCATTAATGCCAATATTAAAGTTTGAGTTTTTATATCTAATTCTGTCCATTCTCTCTCTAATGCTACTGCATGATAAGGCATGAATTCTGAGCGAGTTAGATAAATAATTCCAAAAGCAATAGAGACAATGGCTGTAATTGAGTAGCAGGAAAATGATATCTTAAGTATAGCGGTCATTGTTTTTAGTGAAACCAAATTTATTATTAATAGTTTATACATATCTTGATGCTTTCTAAAACCGATTGAGAGAGACTTTC
>JBARZF010000413.1:0-6789 GCA_049649675.1 Rivularia sp. (in: cyanobacteria)
ATTCATTTCGCGGTTATCGCGGTGATGATTGGCATAATCTAAAATTTTTCTGGTTAATTTTAAAGATAATTGCTCGAAGTTGTTGCTAAGAATATATGTATTGTTGCTACTTAATACGTTGAATCTGCCTGAAAAGAATTGCCATTGCTGTTGTTTTTGGTTCCATCGTGCTGAACGAGCAATTATAATTTGTCTAATTTTTCGATTTTTAAATTTGAGTAAGGTAATATCTCTCATTTTTTCACCATCAAAGTTATCGGCGAAAAATAGTAGTTTTAAATGTTTTTGGTTATTATCGGTTTCAAATTCTTGATAGATAATCTCTTTTTTGTTGTACTTGGCTAATTGAGTTCTATCTATATTCAATTGTTGTTCTAAAATCATCGCTGCTTGGTAATTTGCAGGAGGAATAATTAACTCCTGAAAAACGAACATCATGATTGTGGAAATAATGGCGATCGCCAATGCAGGAACGATCAAACGATACAAACTAATTCCAACAGTTTGGAAAGCTATAATTTCGTTTTTGTTAGATAGCTTGGTATAGATAATAATAGTAGCTATCAGTAAGGCAAATGGTAGAGCAACATTAACAAAAGCAGGTAATTTTAACCAGTGAGTGTAAACTACAATATGTACGGGTAAATCCTGTTCGAGTGCAATTCCAATTTGTTCAAAAGATATACCAATTAATTCCCCAAGAATTGAACAAATTGTCAGACTGAAAAGGAAGGTTGGAATTAGCTCTTTAATAATGTATTTATCTAAAAGAGCAATTCTAAAGCGTAAATTTAATAGTTTCTTTTTCATGAAAAATAAGCTTTGAAAAAGCAATATATACTTTTACTATCTCAAAGCACTATTTTGTATTGTTAATTGATTTGATCGTGAAGAGATTAAGTCAGTTAGATCCACTACTTGTATCGTTGACTATACCACCGTCAGGAAAAATTAGAACTCTATCACTACCACTTTCAACAACAAAAATACCATCCGGATTTTGGGTAATAGTAGCGTCACCATTGGGATCTTCAACGATACTAGGAGTACCATCTGGGTCTACATTAACAACAGTACCATTAGGGGTGGTCGCAATTGAACCATCTTCAGTCGTTACATTAGAAGCTTCAATTTTTTCAGTATTGCTTGAAGTACCACCGTCACAAGATATTAAGGCTACTGATAAGAGGATTGCCAAGAATAATTTATTCATCATCTTACTAGGAAATAACTACATCAGAAATCAAAGTATTTTAGCCGTAAAACAGGATTAAAGCCGATAATCTGGTTTTTTCCTTATTAGGATACAAATCACACAATAGTATAAAAGCAGTTAGATGAATAGGTATTACAAAGTCAAAAAAATGATTCACTATAAAACTTATTTATTGATATGAAGTGTAAAAAAAAACTTATTATATAAATATTTTCTGCAAAATATTAACAACATTAATGCTTGTATTTATAGTGAGTCTGCATCACACTTTACAAGTACAGAAATACAGCAAATAACTTGATGAAGTATTTTTAACTATGGCTTACGCAAGATAAACCACTTTAATTTATCGTAACTATAAGAAATTCTTTTCATGTAAGTCATAAATGAATTAAAAACAATAAAAGGAAAATACTACAATCTGTAATAAATTTAGGCGTTGAGAAAGATTGTCTTGAGATAGCGAGCGATCGTAAAACTAAGGGTTATTTTGTGTAATTTTAAACATATTCAGCATCAAACTATATTGATTCAATAGAGACAGACAATTAATACCAAAATTAGTAATAGATTGATTGTAGGGTAAAGGTGGTATTTAAAATTTAACTACCATTTACCATTTACCTCTAATAATTAAATTAGGAAAAGTTGATGAATTATGGATTTATCTCCCAGTGAAGTTAGGCTTCAATGTCGTGAAGGAACATTTCACTTTCCTACCCCTGGAATTGCCGGTGGATTTCTACAAGCGAATTTAGTGATTTTACCAAGAAAGTTGGCATTTGACTTTTTAGTCTTTTGTACTCGCAACCCCAAACCTTGTCCTTTACTAGATGTTACGGAAGTGGGAAATCCCGAACCCGAAATTGTAGCTCCTGGTGCGGATTTGAGAACAGATTTGCCGCGATACCATATATTTCGGAATGGAGTATTGCAGGAAGAAGTCGCTGATGTTTCCGATGTTTGGCAAGATGATTTTGTGGGTTTCTTGGTTGGCTGTTCGTTTTCCTTTGAAGCAGCGTTGATGCATGAAGGAATTCCTGTCAGACATATTCAAGAAGGAAAAAATGTGCCTATGTACAAAACTAATATTGCTTGTAATCCAGCAGGAGATTTTTCTGCTCCTTTAGTAGTGTCGATGCGCCCTTTATCTCCAGCAGATGTTGTGCGTGCGGTACAAATTACAAGTCGTTTTCCTAAAGCCCACGGTACGCCGATACACTTTGGCTCTCCCGAAGAAATTGGCATTACAAACATAGATGCCCCCGATTTTGGTGAAGCTGTAACAATTGCAGAAGGGGAAATTCCTGTATTCTGGGCTTGTGGAGTCACAACTCAAATCGCGATTCTTCAAGCAAAACCAGAACTTGCAATTACTCACGCTCCTGGATATATGTTCGTTACAGACGTTAAAGATGACCATTTTTCCTGGTAATCGGTTCGATTTTGGATTTTAGATTTTAGATTTTAGATTTTAGATTAATTATGGAAGTCGCGGTTTAATCTAAAATCTAATCCAAGTTAGGTTGTTAAATTATTTATCCTTCAACTCTCCTACTTTTGTGCTGATGACAAAAAAACCGCAATGCGTTAAGCGAAGCTCTACCGGAGGTAATCGCCATAGTCGTGATGAGCGCGAAACTTTAGATAAAATAGCTCGTTTAGAAAGTATTTGTTCGCAAGATGTAGGTAGAGGAATTGACTCTTTGGTGAAAGCAGCTAAAGGAGGATTGCTAGGGGCTGCTCGTTCAATTGCGGAACATCCTCATCCCAATGTGGCGATTATTACAGGTTTTTTCATGCCTAATGGGAATCCTCCATGCCCTGAAACCGATGGCCCTATAGGCAGTGCATTGTTAGCAGCGACTTTGCATGAGTTAGGAATATCTGTAAGAATTGTAACTGATTCTTTGTGTTATCAAACCGTAAAAACCGCAGTTATTGCAGCAGAAATTTTTAACGATATACCTAACAATATACCTTTAGATATTGTCGCTGTAGGGGAGGTTAAACAAAACCAATATTCAGTCGCATCACTTTTAGAATTTTGGAAATCTTTACCATCCTCAATATCTCATATAATTTCTATTGAAAGAGCAGGTCCGGGTAAAGATGATATTATCCGTAATATGAGAGGACAAAACGTTACGGCTTATACAGCACCTCTGCATTTATTATTTGAGTCGGAAAAAACCATCTCCATAGGAATTGGTGATGGTGGAAATGAATTAGGAATGGGGAATATTCCCAGAGAAATTATTGCGTCGAGCATTCGTCATGGAGAAGAAATAGCCTGTAGAATTAAGTGCGATTATTTAATAGTTTGCGGAGTATCTAATTGGGGAGCTACAGGAATATTGCTAGCTCTTTCTTTGCTTCGTACCGATTGGAAAGCTGTAATTCTTAAAAAATTAAATCCAGAAATAGAGTTTCATATTTTAGAAACACTTATAAATCAAGGTTTAGCAATAGATGGAATTAGAGGAATCCCAAGTTTATCGGTTGATAATTTATCTTGGGAATTTCATGCTGAAGTTTTGAAAAATGCCATTGAATCAGTGAGCAGTTAACAGTTACCAGTGAACAGTGAACAGTTAACAGTTAACAGTTACCAGTGAAAAATTTCAAGATATCAAATATTTGTAGTGGGAGCATCTTGCTCCCTTGTCTCTTCTAAATCATCCTAATTTACCAATTGCCAATTACCAATTGCCAATTACCCATTACCAATTACCCATTACCAATTACCAATCCCCAATTCCCTATTTATCAAATTCTTTTATAATTCTTTCTGATTCTTTACAAAGCATTTCGTGGCATTTACCATTACTGGCTAACAAACCACCCCATTGATTAATATCTCCGGTGTTGTATTGTAATGGAGTTCCGTCAAAATGAGTGTATTTTCCGCCTGCTTCGGTTAATATTAATTCTGGTGCAGCCATATCCCAATCTTTGGGTGCAGATTTACCGGAAAGAGAAATATAAATATCGGCTTGCTGTTCGATAATTGTAACAATTTTACCACCAACGCTTCCAACTGATTTCTGATTTTGACAGGGTAGTTGTTCTAAGAGATAATTTAATTTTTCATTACGGTGACTGCGACTTACAACTAAAGTTAAATCTTGGGCATTTTCGCGCTCTGAAACGCGCACGGATTTTCGTTCGCCATCACGAGTTTCTACAAATGTACCGCCACCTTTAATTGCATAGTACAATTTTTCAGCTTCGGGAATTGCCACTAATGCTAATTCGGGACGCTTATTTCTAACCAAAGCAATGTGAATCGCATATTCGCCAGTTTTATTAATAAAATCTTTGGTACCATCTAAGGGGTCAATAATCCATACCCATTCTGAATTATTTTTGCCATCTTGCTTTTGATAAGTTTCTTCGCTGATATAGCCAAAATCTTCGCCAGCTAATTCACTTTGCAATTTTTCAAGAATATAGCGGTTAACAGCTAAATCTGCTTCTGTTACTGGATCTTTACCTTTATTATCTTTATATTCTACATTTAAGTCATCTTGTTTGTCGCCGCGATAGTAAGAGCGCAATATATCTGATGCACGCCAACCGATGGGACGAATTAATTCGAGAATTGATTGTAAGTCTTTCATATTAGTTAGTTGTTAGTTGTTAGTTGTTAGTTGTTAGTTGTTAGTTGTTAGTTGCTGAATTGTAAAATTACAAATATGCTTAGAGAACTAATCCGTCTTGGTTGGGAATTTGAACTGATAAAAACTGGATAAAATCAAGCCTGAAGAAACCCGGTTTCTATTGGTAAAATCATAATTATTTCGTTGTGTTACTAGCAATAAACCGGGTTTCTTACATTAGTGGTAACTGGTAACTGGTCACTGGTAACTGATAACTGATAACTGCTCACTGTTCACTGATTCTCCATCCAACGGCGAGTTCCGAAAGATTCACAGGATAAAGCTGCTATTTTGGCTGCTTTTTCTAATGCTGTGGTAAATGTTTCTTGCAACACATAGTGACAAAAAGCACCATGAAAAATATCTCCAGCCCCTAGTGTATCAGCAGATTGTATTTTTGGAACATCTAACATTTTAATTTGACTTTTAGATAAATATTGAATCGGTTTTTCTCCGTGAGTTATAGCGATATGAGGAATACCCATTTGATTTAGATAAGTAAAAACTTCTTCAGAATTTTGGCAATCTGGGGGATAGAAATTAGCCGAACAAATCGCATAATCAACAAAGGGTAAAAGTTTGTCGAATCCAGGTTTCCAGCTTCCACCATCGATAACTACTGGTATATTTTCCGCTTTGGCAAGTTTTGCGATCGCACATCCTAATTTCATTTGATGCCCGTCAATTAGTACAATATCTATATCTCGCAAATCTGGTAAAATAGCTTGGCTATCAACTTGTCTTTTAACGGCATTAATAGAAATCACAGCACGCTCCCCCGTACCTTTTGTGACAATAATTGAAGATACTGGTGGTGGGTTTTCTGCGATCGGGTAATAGTCAATTATTTCTACTTGGTAATTTGCTAAATCGCTTTTGATTAATTGTGTCATTGGGTGACAACCAACGACACCTGAAATTTTAGCTTTATTACCTAAATAACTAAATGTAACCGCAGCATTTGTTACCGGGCCACCTGCCGCAACTATGTAATCTTCCGCAACTAACTTTTGATTATTTTTCGGCGGAGATTCAGCAAGATAAATTAAATCCAGCGTTACTAAACCCACGAATAAACCGTTGAAAGATTTTTGATTTTGCATGATATTAATAAGGTTAAAGGTTAAAGGTCAAAGGTTAGAAGTTATTAATAAAAATTTCTACCCCCTCTCCCCCTCTCCCCCCTCTACCCCCTCCCACTTATGCTAACTGTTCACTGCTAACCGCTAACTGATAAATGACTGAACCAAAACCAGGTGTACTCTATATTGTTGCCACTCCGATTGGGAACTTGGAAGATATGACTTTCCGAGGGGTGAGAATTTTGCAGTCGGTGGATTTTATTGCTGCTGAAGATACTCGCCATACGGGAAAACTTTTGAAGCATTTTCAAGTTAGTACGCCACAAATTAGTTATCACGAACATAATCGCCACAGTCGGATTCCAGAATTATTAAAGCAGTTGCACGAAGGAAAATCTATAGCTCTTGTCTCAGACGCTGGGATGCCGGGAATTTCCGATCCAGGTTATGAATTAGTCAAAGCTTGCGCGGAAACTGGAATTACTGTAGTTCCTATTCCTGGAGCGGTTGCAGCCATTACTGCATTGAGTGCTTCGGGGATTTCTACAGAAAAATTTGTATTTGAAGGATTTCTGAATGCTAAATCAAAACAAAGGCGATCGCACTTAGAATTTTTGAAGTTAGAGGAGCGTACTTTGATTTTCTACGAATCCCCCCATCGTTTGCGATCAACTTTACAAGATATGAGAGAAATATTTGGCGACGATAGACAAATTGTCTTAGCGCGAGAATTAACTAAAATGTATGAAGAGTTTTGGCGCGGGAATATAGAAGGTGCTTGTAGCTACTACGAGATCAAGGTTCCTGTAGGTGAATATACTTTGGTTGT
>JBARZF010000414.1:0-16359 GCA_049649675.1 Rivularia sp. (in: cyanobacteria)
GCTTCCTGGGATAAAAAAGGATGGGCACCAAGACTATTTAGAAGCCTTAAATAAAACATGGGAATGGTTTTGTCGGAGTATTGATAAATTTGATAAATCTAAAGTAGCTACTACGGGTGAATCTTTAAAAGTTAGTTTGGTTAGATGGATAAATGGCTATTTGAAGTGGCGTATCAAAGATTTATATGCTTCCGATGGTAATTATACGATTAGTTTAGACCGGCAAATAAGTAACGATGAAGGTAGTAAAGTTACTAAGCTGGATATATTGGCAGATCCGCAATTTAACAATATTACTTTAGACTTGCTCGATATTAAAATTGCTGAAATTCAACAACGCGATCGCCAAACTTGGGGTGAAAGAATTATCCAATTTATCGAGCAAGACGAAAAGCGCCTACTCAGACGTTGCTGTACCCGTAATAATACGGAATGCAACTGTCAATTTTTAGCAAAAAGATTATTATTAAAAAAACCATCTCATAAAATTGCTGATATTGCCAGAGAGTTAAATGTAAGCAATCAAACCATATATTCTCACTGGAAAAAAAAATGCTTACCTTTACTTAAAGAAATTGGAATGAAGACTAAGGATTGATTAATGAAAAGTACGCAACCAAACTATTTACAGGTTCCTTTGGGGAAAGATGCTCATCGAAAAGCTGAAGAATTTGCAGCGCAGCAAGATTCTGTGGAGAAGGGTAAACAAGTTTATCTAAATACTTTAGCTGTTTATGCCGTTAATAATTATCTCAAATGGCTAAATATAGAAACAGCTTTGCATCAAAGTGATAGTTGGGATTGGAGCATCAGGACGTTTTTCGATATTGCCGATTTGATGTTACCGTCGGTTGGTAGAATAGAATGTCGTCCCTTGTTGCCCGGTGAGAAAGAATTAGTTTTGCCCCAAGAGGTAAGGCAAGAAAGAATTGGTTACGTTGCTGTTGGATTCGGCAAGCAGTTAGATTTTGTAGAAATATTGGGTTTTGTGCCAGCAAAACTGATAATTGGACAATCAGAAATTATTGAAATTAATAAATTTGAATCTATCGATCTTCTTATAGATATTATTAATCGACGCAAAAACTTGAATAATTTGTGTCAATGGTTGGAAGGAATATTCGATGGAGATTGGCAATCTCCGGAATTGGTTTTAGCAGGTAATTTGAGAAGTTTAAAACTGGGTAACGAGTACAGAGGTGCTGCCACAGTTACCCGTCAGGATAAAGATTCTATAACTAACTCTATTAGTCGTGCCAAAGTAGTTGATGTTGGCAGACAGATAGTATTATTAATAGAACTAACTCCTACAAATAGTGCAGTATTTGATATTCGTTTGCGGGTTTATCCGGCGGAAAATACAGTTTATTTACCTGCTTATTTGCAGCTTACTATCTTTGATGAATCGGGTAATGCCTGTATGGAAATTCAATCTGAAACCGCTGATGATTGGATGCAATTAGAGTTTGATTGCCAGCATGAAGAAAAATTTAGCGTGGAATTGAAGTTAGAAGCAACAAGCATTACGGAAGAGTTCATTGTTTAAGTAAACCGAATTTTGATTTACGATTTTGGATTGTCTTTTTGTTGAAAAAAGAAGTTGGGACAATTTCAGGAAGCTAAGACTTGTTTCTATCTAAAATGTGAAATCCAAAATTACTAGAGAAAAAAATTATGGCAATTATCAAACTTAAAATCAGGGAAAGTAAAGAAGGATTCCAGGTAGATTTAACTACGAAGCAACTAGATGTTGAAACAGAGGGATTTCTACCTCCTCTACCACCCCAGTTAGAAACGTCATTCAACAATTGGCAACTAGCTTATCGTCAAATCGATGCAGTACGCTCCTATATTGCACCCGCACCGGGAATGCGGATCACTCCTAAAAGTGTAACAAAATATTCCAGTGCAGAGCATACAACTTCAGTTAAAGAATGCTTAAATCAATGGCTTAATAGTGGCGATTCCAAATGGCTGCCAGTACGTGACAGATTAATTGCGATCGCTCAACAACTGCATCAAAAAAATGAAGAAATTCGCGTCATTATAGATGCGAAAGATAACTTACGTCGTCTTCCTTGGCAAGAGTGGAATTTGTTTGAAGAACATTATCCCCAGGTAGAAATTGCTTTAAGTGCAGCGAAAAATTCATATAAAAAGACAACTCATGCACTTCCTCAAAGTTCAAAAATTCGAGTTTTAGTTACTGTCGGTAGAAGCGACGGTATTAACACTAAAAATGATTTAGAAATAATCAAAGAGTTAGAACAACATGGTGCGGAAGTTGTTTGTTTAATGCAACCCAACCGTCAACAGTTATGTGATGCTTTGTGGAACGAGCAAGGATATCATATTTTTATATTTACAGGGCACAGTGGAAGTAGAGAAGACGGGCATATTGGCTGGATTGAACTCAATGACACGGATAGTTTAAGCATTGAGGAATTCAAAGAAGCATTAAAAGAAGCTATTAATAAAGGATTGCAGTTAGCGATATTTAATTCCTGTGATGGTTTGGGGTTGGCGAATCAACTAGCGCAACTCCATTTACCTCGATGTATAGTGATGAGGGAACCCGTACCGGATAAGGTTGCAATAGAATTTTTAAAACACTTTTTTGAAGAATTTACTGGCGATAGATCGCTTTCTCAAGCTTTGAATAAAGCCCGTAAAAAGTTAGAGCATTTCAATTTAGATTATCCCGGCGCAATTTGGCTTCCTACAATTTGCATTACACCCAATGTAAAACCGTTAACTTGGAAATCGCTTCATCAAGGTGATGTAGTTTCTTCGGAAATAGATCCAAACCCAACTGAAATCGAGCCTAAGAAAAAGAATTATATCAACCTGTTAATTTCATTTGGTTTGATTGGTTTATTTGGTAGCTGTAGTATTGTTGTTACTGGTAAAAATCCATTTCCAAACTTGTTTGGGGTATCACCAGAATCAGAAACTACAGAGCAAAGAAAAGCTAATTCGGATAATTCCGTAATTTTTCCTTCGGGAACATTTTACTATGGAGGAAGCACCACATGGGCACCTATTAATAATAAAGTGAAACAAGTACTTGAAATAGTTCATCCTAAATTTAAAGTAGAATATACGCACCCGAAAAAGGATTATCCGGGTTCAGCTACTGGTATTAAAATGCTTTTAAAAGGCGAACTGGATTTTGCTTTGTCTTCTCGCAGACTTACTTCAAAAGAAAAAGAAGATGCAGAAAAATTAGGCTTTGTTTTAGAAGAAATTCCCGTAGCTATTGATGCAATTGCAGTAGCAGTAAACCGCAATCTCAACATTGATGAATTAACATTAACTCAGCTTGAAGGTATCTATACAGGCAGGATTCGCAACTGGCAAGAATTAGGCGGACAAAATTTACCGATAGTAGCTTATTCTCGACTTAAAGAAGCAGGAGGTACTGTAGAGTATTTATCCCAATACGTTTTAAGAGGAAAAGAAATAGATACAATCTTTGTTCAACCTGTTTCTAATACTACACAAGGTATAGCCAAAGTAGCAGCACAACCAGGAAGTATTTACTATGCTTCAGCTTCAGAAATTGTTAATCAATGTAGCGTAAAACCTTTAAAACTAGGAAACACACAAGAGAATACAGTTGCTCCCTATCAACAACCATTAATTCCTTATCCCGATTGTATAAAACAGCCGAATCAGGTAGATACCGATAAATTGGCTAGTGGCGATCGATATCCTATTACTAGAAGATTGTATATTATTTACAAAAAAAGCGGCATTAATATGGATGAAATCGATTTACATGAAAATTTACATTCAGTAAAAGAATCTGCCGAAGCTGCTCGCGCTTATGCAAACTGGTTAAAAACAAATGAAGGTAAAAATTTAATTAATCAAGCTGGGTTTGCTCCGATTAATTAATTTTTCAAGCCGTTAATTACCGTTTCAACAATTCTATAGTAAGTTGCCAGATTTTGATTAACCCAATTTATTTTCGCTAAAACATGAATTTTTAGTTGTGCAACGAGCAAGAAACCGGGTTTATTATGATTTATCGAGAATAATACAAATTTTTAGTTAAAAGCAATCTCGCTCTCGTTTTCTTTGATATTCTTCTCCAATCGAAAAGAATTAAAAAATTGTTCGGCATCTCCAGCTTTATAATTAGAGATATCTAAAATATACAATCTTTGTCCTACTAAAAATAATCGACTTTTAGCAGTTATTTGTTGGTTATCATTTTGATATTCTACTTCTATTCCTGGATATTTACCTAAAGTAATATCTTGCTGGTTTATAAACTTGACATCAGCGCCTAAGAATTCATTCAAAAACTTCTGATAAACTTCACCGACTGTTAACTCACTTAAGTCATTATTATAATCAACGTAACCAACTATATACGAGCTTTTTTTAGTATCTGTATGATAAATATTTATAGAGTAATCTTCACTTTTAGAATTTAAATTAGTTATAGATGTGCTGGGTACAAAAATTGAAAAATTCCCTTCATCTGAATAAAACTGTTTCCATCCAGAAGTTGCTACTACGGAATTATCAACATTTGCTTGAGTAAACAGCGAGACAAATTCTGGTTGTGTTGTAAATAATTGCGCGAGAGAAAATGCATTTGCTGCATCAACCTTCGGAGCATATGCCATTACTCCTAATCCAAGCACTATAACATTTAGTGATAATTTATTCATTTTTACGTCTCCTGTGATACTGGGGAAATGCTTGGGTACAAACCCTTATACAGCTAAAATCAATTCAAATCACTATGATTATTTAAACTGGCAGAATAATTTTTATTTACGTATCAGGATGATGTATAATTTTTACGAAAATTGCCGGTAATTTACCGGCTTAAGCTTTACAGATTGTCAACTTAACATAATAAATACGGTTTTAGTTAAGGAATTAAACTTAGATAACAGAATAAAATTATACTAAGCTTTTTATACTACTAATAGTATTTTTTTCTTGTAGGAAGATTATAATCTAACCAAAACTGAAATAACAATACCAAACATATTACAAAATAGAAAAAATAAAGTAGAAAGTGTCCAGAAATCAATTGGTAGTTAGTATCAGTAGTCGTATCTTGGCTACATATATTCGATACAGTTGATATATGCTTATCGCTTTCAACCATATTTATATTTTGCTCTGTAACCGCGTTTGATACATAATCAGGTAGGCTACTTGCATTTGCTTCTGGACTATATACGATTACTGCCAATGAAAGTATTGCAGATGTCAATACAACAGACTTCATATGATTTGCTCCTAAAATAATTAAGGGATAATTAGACTTCTAAATTTATAACTTTATCAACTTATCAAGATATAAAATTACAAGAAGTATTTAGATTCTTTGAGTGCAACAATTATCCCTATTTATTTATCGGAGATAAGAGCAAAATTTATGAAAAACTAATCAATAAAACCTTCTTCTCTTGCCCGAATATGAGTTATAACTCGAAGGTTCTTTCCTTGATTTTTTAGTTCGTCAATATTTATATCTAAGACTTCTTGTAACTTAAACCAATAGTGACGTACCATTCGCTCGGAAACACAAATATGTGCTGCAATTGCTTTATCTTGCAAACCTTCTTCAAAAGCTAAATTAAGCAGCTTTAACCACTCTGGTTTCAATTCTAAGCCTGAATTAATCGCTTTGATATCCTTAGTATGAGTCAATCCCTGCAAAGCCCAATTAATTCTATTCAATGTTGCCTGAGTAGAAAGACATTTATCTGCAACTACAAAACCCGATGGATGTTTGTCAATTTCCGACTTGATTCGCACTAAAGTATTAATATAAGTACTTTGCACTAATATATTAATCTTAGGATAATTAGTTAATAATTCTTTCAGAAGCTGCATCCCATTATTAATCTGGATTGCTCCCCCAATATTTTGTGCAACACAAATATCGGTAATTACTAATTCTGGCTTAATTTTTGCAATTAAATGTAAAGCCTTTTCTACAGTTGTAGCAGCATAGATTTTAGCATCTGGATAACAAGAATGTAATATTTTTACTGTTCCACTCAAAAATATTTCATAGCTATCAACTAATAGGATTTTAGGTGATACTTTTTGGTGTAAATGTTGATTCATAACTAACTTCCCAAAATAATATAGTTTGTCTGCTGAAGTTTTGTACGCTTATAGGCACCTGAATAGTTATCCAGATTAAGCAAGGTAGTAGCAATTGAGAAAAACCCTGAGTCTAGAATTGGGCAACGTCGCTGAAGCACTCTTTTGTTTAAGATTTTGAGGTGCTTCATTAATCAACTGAACTCCTAAACTCCAAAATAAATTGCCTAAATTATCCCCCGACACTATGTCACTTCTTCTTATACCTCGTTTAAACTCTGTTTATTTTACAATATTACTCCGTATTCTTGCTGTAAATAGCTACATATAAGACATTTTACATCAATATTCTGTAAAGCTCCGAAAACCTTCTTTAGTATAAATACTCGAAAACGCGGGTAAAAGTCTGAACTCTTGCCCGCGTGGTAATTTATGCTTTATTTTTTTTGATGAAACAAGCTAACAAATGCTTAAATACTTAGAAGCGATAGCCAAGCCCAACACCGAAACCTGGATCGACATCATCATCTAAAGGAACGATTAAATCTCCGAAAACTACTACATTTGTAGCAATTTCTGTTTCTGCACCAGCATTTAGAAATGCAGTAGAATCGCCCTCACCGAAAGTTAAACCAGCACCAGCGTAAGCATTTGCCTTTTGGGCGATGGGTAAATCGTAGGTAACTGATGGCGCGAACACAGTAAAAGTATCACCAGAGAAATCCGTTATATCTACACTTCCTCTTACGGAGATGGGTAACTGACGAACGTCATATCGTCCGTAAACGTTAATCCCGGTTACTCCATTTCCAGTGGAAAAATTACCACCAACGTAACTTCCTTCCAAACCTTTTTTTGTCTGAGCGTTAGCAGACAATGTAGACACGAAAGTCAAAGCACAAGTAATTGCGGATACAGCAGAAACTTTTGCAGCAGACTTGAGAAACTGTCGCATATTATTGGCTAAGTATAATTTTAGCTACAAGTTGAATTTATTCGGATTTCAAAAATTTGAGCAATTATCTTGCTGCATAGGTTTTTTACTCCGAGTGTTTAGAATACTAACTCAGTAATTTTTCTGGTGTCGGTATGGAAAACAACTTATACAAATAATTCCTTATGCCTCTTAATGGCTCCGAAAAAAAAGCCCTCCTTAAAAAAAAGGGGGGTTGGGGGGATATTAATACCGGAACAGGCTACGGTAAGGTTGCGGTTAGTTACAGCTTACAAGCGATAACCAACACCAAGTTTCCATAAGCTACCGCCATCATAGAAATTCCCGTCACCATAAAGCACAAACTTCTTACCGATTCCCGTTTCAGCACCTGCTTGCAATATGCCTTCGCTAGCTTCAGTATCAGCAGCATCATCAACAGCAACACTAAGGTAGCCAGCACCTACATAAACATTAGTATTCTTAGCTACTGGAATATCGTAGGTAACAGTAGGGGCGAATGCAGCAAATCCACAATCATCCAAACCACAATTAACCTCACCACCTAAAAGAGAACCGCGTAAAGATACCTTAGCCTTTGGAAAAGAAATACGTCCGCTCAAACCACCAACCCCTGTATCTTCAAAAGTACCCCCAGTCACACCGATATAGCCTTCAGGCATTCCTTTAGTTTGAGCGTTTACATTGCTAGCTCCAACAAAAGTTAAAGCACAAGCAATTATAGACATAGCAGAAACTGCTTCAGCAGACTTAATAAACCGTTGCATAATTACCTCTATAAAATTGTGAAAGTTATTGTCAGCTTTTTCGGAGTTCAAGAGATTTTTTACTCTTAAAAGCTCATATGTACTCTTATTTGCTCTTAATAGTTAATATATTAGCTCAGTAATTATGAGTATAAAGTATGATAAATTACATACACATAAGTAAACTCTTTAATTCTTGCGGAATCTTGGGGGAAGGTGGCAATATCAAAAACTAAGTTTCAGTTATCGATCGCTGCTCGGCGCTAGAGTAAGTAATCCCTAAAAAATAAATTGCACTAAGCAAGAGAAATTTGTTCTCTTTACTTAGTGCAGATAATGCTTTTTATTTAGGGAATCACCGCGATTAGCCCTCTTTAATCACTTTCGCCGCATAAAACCAAAACCCTTATTTTACAGAGTTTTGTGTAGGTTGGGTTGAGGAACGTTCACCGCAGGTGTGCCTTCGGCACAACCCAAGGAGCAAAAATCTTGATATTGTTGGGTTTCACTTTGTTCAACCCAACCTACATATATTTTTATATCGCTAGAGTGATAGAAGAGGGTTAGAATGCTAAATCCTTACGGGGTTGGACTTTTTGCTTGGAGTTTGATTATCCAAAGGTAATGTCGCTAGCAGTATCAAAGGTGCTACTGACGAATGCAATCAGATCGTCTTCAACTCCATTAAATACTCCATCACCATTATCCAGAGAAATAGTGGTTCCGAAGAATACATAGTCACTCAGACTACCAGTAAGTTGAATTTGATCCTCACCAGATACAAAGTCTTGAATAGTTGCAAAGTCGCCAAAACCAGCATCAGTATAGAAGATATCGCCGCCTTCTCCTAAAACAAATGTATCTGCTCCGGCTCCTCCTGTTAAGTTATCTATTCCGCCAAAACCATTGATAATATTATCTTCGGCGTTTCCGATAATATTGTCATTTTGGGTAGTACCAGTAACATCGACAAAGTTTTCGACATTAAAATTGAGAGTACCAATTCCAGGAATGGCATTAACCTCTAAAGTCTCTGCTGCTAAGTCAACATTGATAGAAGCTTCAGTTCCCGAAGTTGAAGCATCAATCTTATTATCTTGATTGGCATCACCGATAATTGTCTCTACTTGGAAAAGTTGATCGGTACCCAAGCCACCATCTTTGACTATAGTGCCCGTAGGTAATAGGGTAACTGCTTCACCCAACCCAGTGTAATCAACTGTATCGTTACCACCGTCACCACTTATAGAGTCGTTACCGGCACTACCGCCAAAGGTATTATCTTGATCGTTACCGGAAATAGTATCATCCCCAGCAGTACCGATAACATTGTCAAAGTTGACAACAGTACGATTGAGAGTACCAACTCCAGGAATGTTATTAATTTGTAAACTCTTTGCTGCTAAGTCAACATTTATAGAAGCCCCATTTCCTGCATCTGAAGCATCGATAGTATTGCCTTGATTGGCATCACCGACAATTGTCTCAACTCTCACGAGTTCATCGGTACCTAAGCCACCATCTTTAACTACAATGCCAGTAGCTTCGAGAGTAATTGCTTCACCTAAACCACTGTAGTCAACAGTATCATTATCATTGGTACCACCGTCGTCACCGTCGATGGTATCGTTACCGGCGCTACCACCAAAGAAATCGTTACCACCGTTACCGATAAGCAGATTATCTTGGGCATTACCGATAATTCTGTCATCTTGGGTAGTACCAGTGACATTGACAAAGTTTTCAACTGTGAAAGTTACATCACCCAAAGCAGGAATATCTTGAACAATTAATTTGTTTTGAGACAAATCAACATCGAAAGATGTAACTCCACTAGTACCAGTGGAACCATCTATTGTATTAGCCTCTCCAGTTGCACCAACAATAGTTTCGATGTTTAGAATTTGGTCTGTACCCAAACTACCTTTCTCGACTACACCAACTGCGTTAAGGGTAACTGCTTGATTCAGTTGGCTGTAATCTGCTGTATCGTTACCTTTCCCACCATCAAGAACATCATTACCCCGACTACCTTCGAGAATATCGTTACCTTTTTCACCGTCGAGGGTATCGCTACCTCTTCCACCATTTAAGGTGTCTCTACCGTTACCACCTTGTAGAATGTCAGCACCGTTACCACCTTCAAGTAAGTCAGCACCATTACCACCTTGAAGTAAGTCAGCACCATTGCCGCCCTTTAAGGTGTCTCTACCGTTACCACCTTGTAGAATGTCTCTACCTTTACCACCTTGAAGTAAGTCATTACCTTTACCACCTTCTAGAATGTCATTACCTCTACCACCTTTGAGGGTATCATTACCGCCTTCACCATTTAGGAAATCTGCACCGTTGCCACCAATCAAATTATCGTTTTGAGGTCCACCATTAGGTATCATAGTTATGTCATCCTTATAAACTAGGTTGGCTGGACGATTCGCTGGATTTCTCAGGTCATAGCGAATCGTTCTTTATCGATCAAATCCGACAGATATTGACTATTGAAGTAATGTTGAAATGCTTCAACAAAGATTACTGCAAGGCGAACAAGTAAGATTCCGAAAAATACTCAACATAAATTATACTTTTGCAGTAAATTATGTTGCGTAAAAACACCACGAGAATAAAAAGGCAACATTCAATCACTTGCATATTGAATCACAAAGTAATAGCCAAGCTGTCATAGATCTTGGCGTTGAAAGCTATTAACTTTTGGTCGTAAATAGGTTTCCAATAATACTTCCTGTGCCGTGTATTTGGATACTAGCGTAAAACAATTTTGCCGTGACGTGCTATTTGATACCTTCATCTAATCTTTAAACTCCGAAAAACTCCGATATACGTGTAAACTCGAACAGGAGAAGGTAGAATATATTAAGCCAAAACAATTTTTAGCAAAATGTTGCCAACTGATTTTTTGACTGAAATGGCGCATAATCAAGAACTTTCTCGCGATCAAGAGGAAGTTTTTTTACTGCGAATGGGAGAGGGTAAGAGTTACGAAGAAATAGCCTCGGAATTGGATACTTCTGCGGATGCTTGCCTAAAAAGGATGGGCCAAGTTTATAAAAAGTTCAATGTTAGCGGTAGTAGTAGAGGTAAAGAAAATCGGCTAAGAATTTTCTTGAGCAACCAATGGGAGCAACGCAAAGCCAAGATATCCGCAGAAAACTCGGAAGAATTGCCAGTAAGTCAGGAAGCAGAAAACACTAGCCTCGAAGGCTTAGAAAGTCAAACGGCAATAGTGCAAAACTTACCCGCACGGGAATATAGCACTTTTGTAGGGCGCGATCGCGAATTGGGGCGATTGATGGAACTCTTGGATTACGGGCATTCGGCTCATTTAATTAGCATTGACGGCATTGGTGGGGTAGGTAAAACTACTTTAGTTATAGAAGTTGCTTATCGGTGTTTTGTTAATAAGATACCTGCTTTTGAAGCCATTATCTTTACATCTGCCAAGCAAAATCATCTTACCTCGATCGGATTTTTACCGAGATTGATTTATCAGCGTACTTTACGGGATATATGCCGAGAAATCGCTCGTATTTTTGAGTTTACAGAAATTAATAATCTATCTTTGCAGGAGCAAATTGGAGTTATCCGTCATAAACTTTCCCAAATTAAAACTTTATTGATTGTTGATAACTTAGAAACAATTGAAGACAAACAAGAAGTTCTTTCCTTTCTCTACGACTTACCACCAACGGTTAAAGTAATTATTACTACCCGCGAACAAACATTATTCGTACCGATACGTCTTAATAGTTTGCCCAAAGAACATAGTTTACGGCTGATTCAAAACGAAGCCAAAGAGAAAAACGTTAATTTAACTAATGCACAATCGCAGCAAATTTACGAAGCGGTAAGCGGAGTACCGGCAGCAATGATTTATGCTATTGGACAGATGGCTGCTGGTTATTTACTTGAAGACGTACTGGTATTAATTAAAAATCCTCAAGGTGATATTGCTCGTTTTTGCTTTACTACTTCAATAAATCCTCTAAGAAACTCGCCACCTTATTATTTATTAATAGCTCTAACTCTTTTCATAGATTCAGCTACCAAGGAAACTTTAGCCAGCGTAGCTTTTGAGAAACCAGATCCAATTGTCATATCTCAAGGGCTGGTAAAGTTGCAGCAACTTTCCTTGATTTATCGACACCAGGAACGTTATTGTTTAGCAGCCTTGACTCGCGAATATGCTTGGGCAGAATTATATACAAATCCACAATTCGCGCAGGAATTACGCCAGCGTTGGGTTAACTGGTATCTTAAATTTTCCGAATCATTTGAAGATAAAGATTGGAAGGAATGGCATTTAAGTTATGAAAATTTAGAAGTTGAGTGGGAAAATCTGCAAGCAGTATTAGAATGGTGCATTTCTGAAGATCGATATTCTGACGTAAAAACATTGTGGTCGCGGATAAAAGGTTACGCTCATATCCGTGGATACTGGGATGAACGTTTAGCATGGAGTGCTTGGTTAATTGAAGCTGCAAAGCGAGCAGGAGATTCGGTTATAGCATTAGAAGCAATGTGCGATCGCGCTTGGACTTTAATTAGAATGCGCTCTGTGGAACAGTTGCAAGAAGCACAAGTGTTATTGCAAGAAGCATGGGAATTACGGCAGCATCACACTTTAAATTTTCAGTTAGAGTTAGCTGCAAACATGGTAATTTTGCACGTTCATCTTTCACAGTTGCAGCAAGCACAAGAATGGTTAACGTTAAAGCAACAGCTTTTAGAACAAGCCAACCTAGATTCATCTGAATATCAGGAACAGCAAGTTCAGAATTTATATTACCAAGGGCAGATATTTTATAGGGAAGGGGATTTAAGCCAAGCACAATTAACTTTTGAGCAAGCATCGATTGAAGCACAAAAAATAGACTGGCAAAAAGCAACCGCAGCTATTAATAATTGGTTGGCAGATATTGCGCTATTAAACGGTGATTTATCCGCTTGCCGAAAACTGTTAGAACTTAGCTTACCAATGGCTCAAAGGCACAAAGATAAGCGGGTAATTGCTTTCCATAAAGCAACATTCGCTAAACTTGAAAAAGCTTGTGGAAATGGTTTTATTGCCCACCGTTTAGCAAAAGAAGCAGCGGAAAGCTTTGATAGTTTAAAAATGAGTGCAGAAGCCCAAGAAATGTATGCTTTATTAGGGAATTAAAACAGTTATCAGTTATCAGTTATCAGTTATCAGTTATCATTGATAATTGTCTATAAGCATTGGGAACAATCGGTAAATCGGCACAAGCAGCGGGGTTTGTGTCTATAGGAATATCGGCACAACCAGCAATTTGAAAAGATGTATGTTCTAAAACTCCTGCTCCGAATGTTTGATCAAATAAAGCTGTAGTTTTATTAGAAGCTTGTCCGTAAATTTGACGTATTTCTTCAGTTTCATTTACAGCGGAAATATGATTCAAAATGTAACCAAATAAGTAATTGGTGTCATGAATATACTGGAGTAAATTCACCTTAATATGAGCGTGCCAAACTGCATCAATTTCTGGGGTAGGAACTAATGCCGTAGCAGGATAAACTGACTTGAGATATAAAAATAATTTGTAGCGACTAATTGCCACTTGTGTTTTTTCAGGAGTCCATCCTTTAGAGGACATAAGTTTATATGCAACCCTCTCTAGGCTTAGGTTATTCAACTTATCCCAGAATGCGATCGTGTTCATTTTTCTAATTATTTATCAACTATATATGGCAGGAGGATTTATTTTCAAAAGTCTTCCTCCATTTAGTTATCAGGACATTCTGGGTGTTTTTACGAAAATTTAAGTGTTTATTTTTACTTTATTGGAAAGAAAATATTAAAATTGGTTATAGCCGAGCTTACTAGACAAAGAAAATAAGTTGTATAAATTGAGATTAATAGATTAATAATAAACAGTATTTTTTATTACCTATTCCCTATTTCCTTAAATTCTCCATACTTTGCAAACCAAATACTTTTTCTACAAAAATTAAATCTTGTAAAAAAAAAGGGTAAATCTGCTAAATAGCTAAAAATTAGCCTTTTAGTAAACGGGCTTTTTTCATAAATTTGCAGTGACAGACTGATTAATTGATTTTATATTTTACCTGGCGGTTGAAACTTGGATTTTAGAATATAGCTATTGATAGTAAATAATTTGAAGAATATACTAGTACTGAAAATGTCCTAATTATTACAATATTAGATCGATGCCTACCCATAATCCGAAATTCCATACTATCAAAGATGGAGTTATTACCTTACACTCCAAGCATTTAGGCGATGTTGTTGAAGTTCATGTAAACAAAGACAAACGCCGTTTTTATGGTATTCGAGAAGACGGTACCAAGATAGAATACGGGTACGATTATGGGAATGATTTTGCTCAACCCGTGATGCTGTATAAAATATTCTATTGTTTTAGAAATGACACTTGGAAAATGGGATATAAAACTAAAGATAATCAAGAACATAAATGGATGAGCGGTTTTAAAACAGCTAGAGAAGCTTGGTTGTATAGAGAAACATTAATTGCTAGCGGTATTGCTGAAAGGTAAAACGATGGTGCGTTACGGCAGTATTTAATTTGTAACTCAAGCAAATTTTTCTCAAGCCGTAACACACCCTACAATTACACCGTTACAGGTGTATTCGCCACTTTCTTAACAGGCTTTGCAACCATCTTCATTCCTGCGGGTGTGGCTAAAGTTAAACCGCGACGCACGGGTTTTACGGGACGTTTATCGATTCTTGATACTTCATATTGCGATAAAATTTGAGCTAAAACCAGTTTCATTTCATACATTGCAAACGCTAAACCGATACAGCGACGATTTCCACCACCAAAGGGGAAAAACTCGTAGGGAGTAAATTGCCTTTCCAAAAATCTTTCTGGTTTAAACTGCTTTGGTTCTGGAAAAACTTCTTCGCGGTAGTGTGCTAAATAAATACTGGGAATTATCCACGTACCTTCAGCCAATTTATAGCCACCAATTTCAATCGGAGATGATGCAATTCTAGGAGTAGCACTCGGAACAATAGGATAAATACGCAAAGTTTCTTGACAAACTGCTGTTAAATAAGGCAACTTAGCAACGGCATTAGGTTCTGGATTTTCCCCTAAATCATTAATTTCCTTGAGTAATTTTTCGCGCACTTCCGGTAAATAATCAACCCAATAAAAAGCCCAAGTCAAAGCAGAAGCAGTTGTTTCATGTCCAGCAAATAGCAGCGTCATTAACTCATCGCGTAATTCTTCGTTTGACATTGCTCCACCATCTTCATAGCGTGCAGACATCATTAAACTTAAAATATCTTCACGATTTTGATTGGATTCAGCACGACGCTCCTCAATTAAAGCATAAATTAAATCATCAATCTGCTTCCGTAAGTGTAAAACTTTACCCCAGGGACTCCAACTGCCCCAATCCTTTTGTAAAACGGGGAAAAACATACCAGCAGACAACAAAGGAGAACTCAACAAATCCAATAGCGAAGAAATTTTTAGACGAATTTTCTCCAAACGGTTTCCTTCATCCAAACCAAAAACCGCTCGTAAAATTACGCTTAAGGTAATTTCCTGCATCGACTCGCGGATATTGAAAGGCTTCCCCGTCTGCCATTTATCGCTTACCTGCTGCGCGATTTCACCCATAGTCATACCATAAGCCCGCATCCTATCCCCGTGAAAAGGAGGAGCCAACAACTTACGAAATAGCTGGTGGCGATCGCCCTGTAGTAGCAACAAAGAATTATCACCAACCAAAAACTTTAGAATCCGGCTTCCCCTTCCTGTTTCCAAAGATTTACCATCAGCCGTAAAAATCTGTTCCAAGGCTTCGGGTTGACCAAAGTAAACCGTACTAGTACCATCTTTGTGAGGAAGACTAAAGCTATCCCCGTAAAGTTGAGCATTTTGCTCAAGATATTCAAAAGGTTGAAAAACAAACTTCATCCGTCTTAGAAATTTAGGCATTTCAACCGCTGGTGGCAGATTGTAACTCGATGTCATGATTGTTTAGGTTTTCAGATACATCTTTATATTGTGGCGAAAAAAAGTATTCAGTTACCAGTTAGCAGTTAGCAGTTATTAGTAATTACGCCCCTAGAAGGCTGGGGTTAAAGAAACGAAGCTCAGCGTAAGGTGGGCTAATAACATACATATAAATTATTTAGAAAAACTTAAAAAAAAGTCCCCCTTCTTAAGGGGGGTTGGGGGGATCTTAACAATTGGGATGCTCATTTTATTGCTGCGATTGTATAAGTGCCATCGTCATACATTTTTGTATATAAAAGTCAATACCCCTTTCAGCAATCATACTATTTTAAAAAGATATAAAATAATATTCGTTGTTGCGTAAAATCGCTTAAAAGTAACGATATATGTATACAGCATGACTTGAGGGTGCCTAAATTATATTTATATAAATTTGATACTGGTCTAACTTTTGTTGTTTTGAAGTATTTTGATTTATCAGTATAAAAATATGAAAGAAATTAGAAAAAACAATTATTCGCAGTTTGTTATCCGCAACTTAGCGCGTTACGGTTTGAGTGCATTGCTCGGTATTGTCTTGGTT
>JBARZF010000415.1:0-7690 GCA_049649675.1 Rivularia sp. (in: cyanobacteria)
TTGACATACCTCCTCTTCCTTAAGGAGAGAGGATTCCTTGACGCTTCATTGGGTTGTGCTACCCTGCGGAGTCTTACCATCCCTCCACGTCCGTTTAGAGTCTCCCAATGCCCTAGGTTGACTATTCAAATTTGACCACAATGGTAGGTAAAAAAAGCCGTTCTAAAAGAACGGGGCTTGAATCCCACTAATTTCGGTCAGAAGGACAAACATCTTCTAAAAGACCTCCACAAGCATCAACAAGCAAATTTACAACTTGATTAAAGCCTTCCGTTCCACCGTAATAGGGATCTGGAACTTCTTTGAGAGAGTGACTGCGGCAATAGTCACACATCAAGCGCACTTTCTCTTGATATTCCCCGCTCGAATCCATAGAAAGAATATCGCGATAATTCTCCTTGTCCATTGCCAAAATCAAATCAAAATTTTCAAAATCTGATGATTTAAAGGCTCGTGCATTTCCGCGAAGTTTAAATCCTAAAAGATTATTCGCTGCAGCACTCATGCGAGAATCTGGGGGACTACCGATGTGATAACTTGATGTTCCGGCAGAATCACACACAATAGAATTACTTAAACCAGCTTTTTCTACCAGGTGATTCATGACATTTTCTGCGGTTGGCGAACGACAAATGTTACCCAAGCAGACAAATAGCAGCTTATAAGCCATAACGATCGCGAGTATTCCCGTTCAAAGTTTTGCAGTTTCTGGCATTTTAGAATGCCGATGCAAGCTTTAATCAAAAATCAAAAATTAAAAATTAAAATCCGGGAAGTTCCAGTCCGCTAGTCAAATCTTCCATGCGATCGCGCATGGTAGCAGTGGACTTATTGTAAGCATCTGTCATCGCTGCCGTGACTAAATCGGAGAGAACTTCTGCTCCTTCATTCATAGCATCAGGAGAAATTTCTACTCGTTTGGGTTCTTGGTTTCCACTAAGAATCACTTTCACCATTCCACCACCAGATTCTCCCTGGATTTCCATTTGCTCCAATTCTTCTTGGAGTTGTTTAGCTCCTTCTTGAACTTGCTGGGCTTTTTTGAAGGCTTCTGCTAGTTCCTTCATTTTTCCTAAGCCAAAGCCAAACCCTTGTCCTTTTTCTGCCATAATAAATAGTAAGCCTGTGCTTTCAATAACAAATCAAATTCAATTATAGATGCGTCGTGTTATTTGATAGTTTTTTATCTTGGTGTAATGCACTCCTGGTGTGATAGAAATCGGACATTCAGGATTTTTTAACTCAAAGTTAAATCAAAAATTAAACAAAAATCAATATTTTTCCAACTCTCTACAAGCAATTGGTTAAATTAAGCAGCTTGAAACTCTCCCAACATTTTGACTTCTGGGTGTAACCCAATTGACCAGCGCTCTTGTACTTGCTGCTGGACGTGATGAATAAGATTGTAAACATCGTTGGCAGTAGCTCCACCACAATTAACAATAAAATTAGCATGGAGTTCTGCTACCTGCGCTTGCCCAATTTTAAAGCCTTTAAGACCAGCTTCTTCAATCAATCTACCTGCGGAATGAGGCTTAGGATTGCGGAACACGCTGCCACAACTAGGTAAATGATAAGGTTGGGTAGCTAGCCGATGTTTTTTGTGTTGCTTAGTTCTTGCCGTAACTAATGTTGGATCGGCACCGGGTTGAAGCTGGAAAGTTGCTCTTATAACTATTAAATTGCTTCCTTGCAGTACAGAAGTACGGTAGCTGTAGTTTAATTCTTCACGAGTGAGAGTTTTTAAACTACCATCCTCTGTTAGTACCTCAGCGCTGACTAAGATATCTGCGATACAGCTATTATGCGCTCCAGCATTCATGACTACGGCACCACCGATGGTTCCTGGAATGCCAACCGCCCATTCAAAACCTTCCCAACCACGTTCTGCGACTGCGGATGCTAAAGCAGGAATTGATTCTCCGGCAGCAAATGTTACCCTACCAGTTTCTGATTCAAAATTGCTATAACGCATATGGCGAGTAGCGATAACCAAACCCGGTATGCCGTTATCGCTAACTAATAAATTAGAACCAGCACCAAGTACTGTGATTGCTAGTTGGTGTTCTTTTGCATATTCGAGGCCTTCTTGCAAAGATTCTAACGAACGGGGGGCAACATACCATTCTGCTGGGCCACCAACTCTATAGGATGTGTAGGAAGATAAAGAAACTTGGGGCTTGATAATGCAGTCATTACCGTTCAAAGCGATTCCTTGTTTCTTACCTTCCACTTTGATTTCTCTTTGATTAGTGGTATCATCGGAAACTTTACGAACATTCGCAGCCGCCTGGGAAATGGTCATATTTGCCAGTATTGAATTGAATATATTTTAACGTGGGACTACCGTAATTATACGGTTTTAGATTGAGCTATTAAGCGCTTGTCCGACACAGAGAATATTTAAATTTTGAACCCTATGTCGGTTAGTCTTTCTTATTAGGATGTGGCTTGTGCCGGTTGCCGAAGAAAGTCTATAACTAGGGGAATTGTCTGGTTCAAGTTTCCAGCACCTAGAAATAGTGCTAAATCTCCCGGACGCAAATTTTTCTCCAAGTATTCGCGAACATCGGCTAAAGTTGCCTGATACTCTACATGAGAGTGATTTTTAGCGACTTCTGCGCTTAGTTTTTCGCCATTGATTAAACCAGTATCTGGTTCTCCTGCGCTGTAGATATCGGTCAAGACGACTACATCCGCATGGCTGAAAGATGCTGCAAATTCAGTTAAAAATGTATGCGTGCGGCTATAACGATGAGGTTGGAATATTGCAACTACTCGTTGTCCGGGTCTTGCTTGCAATCTTGCAGCAGCTAATGTGGCACTGAGTTCGCTGGGGTGATGGGCGTAATCATCTATAAAAGTAATTCCGTCAACTTCTCCTCGAAACTCGAAGCGTCGTCTCGCACCTTCAAAAGTAGCTAAACCTCTAGCAATTTCGCCAAACTCTAAACCTAACCTTCGACCTATGGCTACTGCTGCTAAAGCGTTACTTAAGTTATGATCACCTAATACGCTTAAGTTCAACACTCCTAGAGCAATACCTTTTTCCCAAACTAAAGCTGTACTACCGTCGGCACGATAGTCAATATTTGTTGCATAGTAATCGGCACCGCTATCTGGCGAGATGCTGTAACTGATATCGGGTTGAAAGCGATCGCGCACTGTTTCGCAATCAATACAAGCTACTAAAGTTTTGCACTGACTAGTAAATGTTTTGAAAATATCTACTACTTGATCCAATGTATCGTAATGGTCTGGATGATCTAATTCTATATTGGTAATAATCCCAATCTCTGGGGAATGCTTAACCAAAGAACCATCCGATTCATCTGCTTCCGCAACTAGATAAGGGCTTTCTCCCAGGCGAGCATTACCCTCCCAAGCTTTTACTTCACCACCGACAATAATTGTTGGATCGACATCTGCTTTCAGCAGCATATAACCAATCATGCTACTGGTAGTTGTTTTACCATGAGTTCCCGCAACAGCAATACTATTGTACTGGGATATTAATGCTGCCAATATATCAGAACGATGGAAAATCGGGCAGCCATTTTTTAATGCTGCTTTATATTCGGAATTGTTCGCATTAATTGCGGTAGAACAAACTACTTGGGGCAACGTATCTTTATCCCCGCTTGTTAATACCGATACAGATTCTCTTTTAAAAAATTCCAGATTGCTTGGTTCTTGTTTACCAAAAAACTTAACTCCAATCGATTCAAGCTTGTGAGTAATATGATTTGGACGAACATCCGAACCACTAACACGAAAGCCTTTTTGAGCAAGTATATATGCCAAAGCTGACATACCTATACCGCCTACACCAATGAAATGAAATGGTCTACCGTTAAAATCTACTGCATTTACCATCTTATTTTCCTCTGACACCACACCACATCGTTAAAACTTCTAACACGCGAATCGTACCGTTAATTGTACTTATACTGAGAACAAATCTGTATATTTTATTTCATCTTTAAAGGTTGGATTTGTTGCATTCAATGAAACTTGTTCAAAAAGATTTTAACCCTAGATGGCATTTTTTTCTCTTTCCAAACTATCCCCAATGTTTCTTCTGAGAATAGAAGCACAATCTGGAAATAAACAATTTTAATTCACAATACATCTTTGTCAATTAGAAAAGGCAATTGTTTACAATACTACCCCAGTCGTGAAAGAAGATTTGCATCTAGATAAAATTCATATGTATGAATTTGAGAAAATTGGCTTTAACGAAAATACGAATAAAAGACATTACTTTTATGTAGTCGAAACAACTTTGTTTTAGTCTACAGAGCAAAAAGCCAATTTAGATATCCGAATCCTCATTTACTTATAACTTGGGCCATAGTTAAGCGAAAATTCGTATATAGATTTTGCTTCTTATAAGCATATAAATCATAGTGCCTTTCTTGTATTTCGTTACCGATCGCAAACAGTTAATTTAAAAATCAAGCTGCCGCTATCATGCCTTGTCAATAAATGGTTCTTTGTATCTAAATACAATTATCATCCTGCCTGCTGGTAATAATATTAATTAACCTTCCTTTGCGATATTCAGGCGATCGTAATTAACACTCCGCGTGTAATTTTGATGTGCAGTTCTATTCTCAAGTGGTGTGAATATAACTCAATCCGACTCAATCTGCAAGCAACTAGAGCAACAACTGGACAATTGTTATTACCACGTACTGCCAATTAATACATACCTCTTAAGAAAGAGTTACGTCAAGTAATATTCGTAACTTACGTTTAACTTACTAGTTTGTTCTTGGGCTTAGTTGCGGAATTTATCAAAACCCATATCGCTAATCTCGGTGTTCGCAACAGCTAATCGGGATAATTTCTATAGTTTTTTATGAATCTAACGCTGCATAGTTATTAATACTCCCCCCTTTGCGATATGATCGAGGTCATAAATAAGCACTGTTTAGACATAAATACAGAGGGCAAGACCTGTGGTTAGAGTTGCAATTAATGGTTTCGGTCGCATCGGACGTAACTTTATGCGCTGTTGGATGACGAGAGAAAATAGTAACCTTGAAGTTGTTGCTATTAACGATACCTCAGACCCCAGAACGAATGCTCATTTGCTTACGTATGACACGATGCTAGGCAATTTAAAAAATGCTGACATTTCAGCGGATGATAACTCGATTACAATAAAAGGTAAAACAATCAAATGTGTATCTGACCGTAATCCAGAGAACTTGCCCTGGAAAGAATGGGATGTGGATCTGGTTATCGAGTCAACAGGAGTGTTTGTTACCGAAGAAGGGGCGAGAAAGCATATTAAAGCTGGTGCTAAAAAGGTTTTAATTACTGCTCCTGGGAAAGGCGGTAACGTTGGTACCTTTGTCATGGGAGTAAATCATCAAGATTACGATCCAAGCAAGTATGACGTGGTTAGTAACGCTAGCTGTACCACTAACTGCTTGGCTCCTATAGCTAAAGTGTTAGATGAAAAGTTTGGCATCATCAAAGGTACGATGACCACTACTCACAGTTACACTGGCGATCAACGCTTACTTGACGCTTCTCACCGAGATGTGCGACGTGCAAGAGCGGCAGCAATGAATATTGTACCGACTTCTACTGGTGCAGCAAAAGCAGTAGCATTAGTGATACCATCGCTTAAAGGGAAACTAAATGGCGTAGCATTACGAGTTCCTACTCCTAACGTTTCGATGGTAGATTTCGTAGTCCAAGTTGAGAAACCTACTATTACTGAAGAAATTAACCAAGCTTTTAAAAATGCTGCTGAAGGCGAACTCAAAGGCTTTTTAGGTTACTGCGATTTGCCTTTAGTATCATCCGATTACAAAGGTAGCGATACCTCTTCGGTTGTAGATGCCAGCCTGACAATGGTTTTGGGTGGCGACATGGTTAAAGTTATGGCTTGGTACGACAACGAGTGGGGTTACAGTCAGCGCGTTGTCGATTTGGCTGAATTGGTTGCCGAGAAGTGGAATAGCTAATTTTAGATTTTAGATTTTGGATTTTAGATTAGGTTAATCCTAAATCTAAAATTGTCAATCCAAAATCGAGTAGCTTCTAATTTGTGAAATGTTGAAATCCCCGACTTAAGTTTAAAACTTGGTCGGGAATTTTCTTGTGTTTATCCTGCAATAACACTTTATCGCCATCGGTAATAGTTCCAATTATTGCCGCACCGTTACCAAGTTTCTGTACTAATTCACTTGCCGCTTGTTGAGGTAAGCACATGAGCAGTTCAAAATCTTCGCCACCATAAAGAGCATATTGTAAAGTAAGTTCAGGTGTAAGCCAATTCTCAAAAGCTTTATGTAAGGGAATTTGAGACGCTTCAATAACTGCACCAACTTGACTGCATTGGCAAACTTGTAAAATTGCATCTGCTAAACCGTCGCTGCTATCCATTCCACAGATATTTACGACTTTGGAGGAATCAACGATTTCCCACAGAATTGGTAAAACATCCAAACGTGGTTTTGGTCGTTGATGTGCTTTAATTAAAGCCTCCCGATCGTATGCGCTCAGACTTGTTTTTAAATCGGGATTTAACAGTAATTCCAAACCTCCACGAGAAGCCCCATGACAGCCCGTAACGACAATTGCATCTCCCACCTTCGCTTGATTGCGACGAATAGTAAGCTGTTCAGAAACTTGTCCGAAAGCCGTAATCGCTACAGTTGTAACTGGCGATCGCACTATGTCACCGCCAACAATCGGTGTATTATATTCTTGTAAGCACTGGGTCATTCCTTGGTATAAGTTTTCTACCCAATCAACGGCAGTATCTCCGGGAAGTCCTAAGCCAACGGTAATACCCAACGGTGAAGCTCCCATTGCAGCTAAATCGGAAAGATTCGCAGCCGCTGCTCGCCAACCGACATCTGATGGGGAAGTAGTAGTTTCGCTGAAGTGAACTTTATCAATTAATACATCTGTCGTTACTACCAAAGATTTTTCGGCAGCGATTGGTAATACTGCTCCATCATCTCCGATAATATCTGGAGGACAGAAGCGCTGCAATATTTGTAAAAGCCCTTGTTCGCCAATTTCTTTTATTTGCATGGAATCAGTTATCAGTTATCAGTTATCAGTGAAGGAGATTGGGGGATGGGGAGACAAGGGGGCTTGTAGCGGTATATGATTTTTAAGTTCTAATTCATAAGCTAAAAATCTTTATTTTAATTATTTTATTTTAATGAAAACCTTTTTGTGCGGGCTTCTTAGACGTTAGTGAAATACAACTTAACTCCTAACTCTTAACTCTTAACTCTTAACTCTTAACTCCTAAATAAAATGGTAAAACTGGTTTTAACGATGATTTTACTGGTGTTATTGACAGCTTGCAGTTTTGGTACGCCATCACCGAATAAACATTTAGTCAAAAAGGCGATCGCGTATTCTTTGCAGGAAACGCAACAGCAGCTAAGCCAAAAGTTAAATTTGAATTTTCGCGAACTTGAAATCAATCATTTATCAATTAAGCAACGGAAGCTGATGACGGTTGAGCATTTACCAGCTTTCCGAATGCAAGGAACTTACGATTTAAGTTTGAAATTGCCAAAACGAAGTATAGAGCAACCGCAAAAAATATTTGAAATTTACCTACAGCTTCAAAAAGAAGGCAAAACCTGGAGATTACTGCTTCCTCCGGGGACTAATGAAGATACATTAATTTGGCATAGCTATCTTG
>JBARZF010000416.1:0-4575 GCA_049649675.1 Rivularia sp. (in: cyanobacteria)
CAGTTATCAGTTATCAGTTATCAATCAGTTACCTCATCGATAAATCGAGGGGCTTGGAATAAGGAAAATATTTTTTCTTTCCACGGATGAATCCGGGGGCTTGTATCCGTTTAAGTGTTTGGTCAAATCTATAAATTAGAAATGGGAGGAGCAACCTCCCAGTCTTTAAGAGATATCAAGCACTTTGAAAGAGAAAGCGTACTTTTCCAAAAGCAATCTCGTCTCCATAATTTATGGTTTCGGGTGTTGTTAACCTAGCTCCAAAACGAGTTTGACCGCTTTTTTTAATAAAAATGCCATTTGTAGAACCAAGATCCTTTACTTTCCAATCTCCACCTTCTGGATAAATTTCTGCATGATTGCGCGAAACTGTCTCACCACCAGGAAATTCTTCTAGATCAATTTCTACTGGTCCGATATCTGGATCGAATATCCCAACTAGCGAACTACCATCGACTATGAACTCCGGTACTGGAGAATTTGGTTGCTTAGAAATAAGTTTGGCTGTTGTGGCAGTAGTTGTAGGAGTTGGAGTTGGCTCGGGTATTTCTGGCTGGATAACTGTAGGTGATGGTGGTGGCGGTATTACTGGCTCGGGTATTTCTGGCTGGATAACTGTAGGTGATGGTGGTGGTGGTATTACTGGTTCGGGTATTTCTGGCTGGATAACTGTAGGAGATGGTGGTGGCGGTGCTACTGCTTGTAGCTCAGAACCGCAGGCATCGCAATATTCGGCATCATCGGGGTTTTTATCGTAACCGCAGGCTGTACAGGTAATCATTTATATACTTCCTCAAGTAGAAAACAAATAGCGATTCAAAGTTAGTAAGCTGATGTGCAGCTAAATTGGATAATGCGTTAGCGCAGCGTGTCCGAAGGACATAAATTTGAAAAGGTTGTAGTGTGAGCATCTTGCTCGCTAGTGGTATACAAATTAAATGCGTAGGAGCTTAACTGGCAATTGTAGTTAAAAAAATCTCAAAAAAAGCAAGAATTATTTAAGTTCCTGTTAAACTACGCATTTCTTCTTCTGATAACTGCTCGTTAATATCGTCACCCATTTTGACTGTTTTACCTTTGGCTCCTATTTTCACGGTTTTACGAGTTCCTGCCGATATTTTGCGGGTTTTGCGTAACTCTTGCTGAGCGCCGTTGAGGGATTGTTCCATTTCTTTGTTGCCAATTCTTACTGTCATGCGTCGCGCAGTTTCTAATAATTCTTCGGCTTTTTCAGGATTGCTATCGGCTATTTTCGTTGCTTGGTTAACAATATTAGAAATATTACATTGCTGTACGTAATCCATCACTTCTTGGTCAACTTGTGCTGCACCTGCCTGCCCTGCAACAAATTGTACTACTAGGTTTTGGGGTGGAAGTTCACCGCGTCGGTTTTTTCCTGGAATATCGTAAGTTAAACCGAGTTGTGCGATGCGAACGCGGGATGCAGGACGATTTTCCATGCTGAATTCAAGGATAAAGATTGTTTCATCATCACCGGCGGCATTGCCAATAGGATATGGATCTTTATCTAGAGGAAATTCTGCTTGAGTAGGATAGGCTCGGACGATACGGGTTAATTCTACACCTTTAACAGTTTTGACGGTTAAAGCTAAATTGGTAATAACTTCTTGCTGTGCATTCTGGTATTCTTCAATGATTTTGTTAGGCAGATCCAGTATGGAAACTTGAGTACCAATGGCATTTCCAGGAACTACATAAAACAAGTTACCGGCAGTAGAATCACTTAGATGGCTGAGTAAATCTTCTTTGAAATCTTCTCCAACTCCTGAAGCGGTAATAGGGATGTTTTGAGCAGCAAAATCTGAAGCAATATCTCGACATACATCTTCATCAAAGGTTTCACCATCTGTAAATAGCAGGATACGTCGGACGGACATATCTTCATTGCTCAGGGAATCCAAAGCATGACGCAAGCCCAAACCCATGCGAGTACCACCAGAAAAGCTGCTAAGTTGAGTAATTGCCTTTTCCAATTGATCAACTTCCGTTGCCTGAGTCAAACCGATTATTTGCGAAGCACTATCATCAAATTGAATAATTGCAACGCGATCGCTTGTTCCCAATCTACCAGAACGCACTAAGGCTAACAAGGACTCGATGACAATATCAATTTTCGTTTTACCCCCTGTCACTTGGTTATATTCTTTACCATCTACTGTATGTGTTTCCCCAGTAGGGGTTGTTTCTCCAGAAACTATTTCATACATTGAACCACTCGTATCAATGACAAAAACGAAAGATGTTGGAGGACGAGTTGCTGCTATTTCCTTGTTGGGACGCAGTTTCAGCATGAGAAACAATTTTTGCGCTGCGGTATCGGCAGGCATAAATTCCCGGTGGGGTGTAATCGCAAAATTTAATACATTTGACATTAGTAATCTCCCGTTATTTATTTTGTAGTTAGACTGAGATTTAATTGAATTACTTAAGAAAAACTTAATGGTGGTAGCATTCCAAACATAGGTTCTATCCCGGATAAGTCGGGATTGACTAAGGCAGGAATTTCTTGATTGCCTGCTTCGCCTAACTCGTCGATTCCTGATTCTGCTAATAAAGGTAATTGTAGGGTGAGAGTACTATCTCGATAACCTTCTTTTATATCTTGTATCCAAGTATCGATGATTTGATTTAAATGAGAGTCTTTAATAGCACATAGGCTTTGAGTTTGTAGATTTAAGCGGATATCATCGCGGATTTGTGGAGTAAAAGCTTTTTCGGGGGTAATTTCTTGATTTGAGTTTAAGTCTAAAACATAAGAATATTCATTAACATCACCTTTGATTTTTAGAGAAAATTTATATTTGACCATGATAATTTAACCATAAGATATTTAATTTTGAATATTTTTTTATTCTCCTTGCAGGGCATATTCTCAAAATAATGTTAGATTTTTTCAACTCTTAATTAAGCTGTAGACGCTTTTACTTCTATCGTGATATTTCCCAGTTTGCGCTTATCTCCCGTGCTTAACTGCTGTATTGTTTTTTTCATGTTTCGACTGGCTGCATATTCATCATTAAATTGCATCACAATATTTTCACCTTCTTTGTAAATTTTAGCTGTTACTGGTGTAAATCCTTCGGAAGCATTCAAAGGAATTTGACTATCGGGAGAGCTTCCGACTAAAACTGGTTTCTTACCTAATAATAATGATGTTTGCTCTGTTGGTGTCCAATGTACAAGTAAATATGGTTCGCTATTTAATTGATTTTTTTCTACCCAAGCAATCATTAAGCCAATAAAAAATCCTAAAATTGTCGCACCGGATAAACGACCGGGAATATCGCCAAAAATACTGACAGCAATGAAACCAATTGCTCCTAAAATACCGCCAACTGTTCCACCAAACAAAGCTTTATAAAGTTTTAAATTAGGAACAAAAAAGCAGGTTCCACCTCCGACAAGTAAACCTAAGATTGCCCAGCCAATCACTCTCGCGATATTTTCTAAAATCGAAAATGTTCCTAATATTGGCGCAAATAATAATTGACCTGCTATTAATAACCCTATTCCAGCAACAAGACCAAATAAAGAACCCGTAAGCAGTCGGATGCACAAGCCAAAAATAATCGCGCCAATTACATTACCTGCGAAACTTCCGAAGAACAAACCCAAAAAATTGGCAGCTATTAACATCCCAAAAGCTGCAAAAGCTCCGCTAATAGCTCCAGTTATCAAAGCTGCTGGCAATTTGAGTTTTTTGATTCCAGGTACAAAAAATGACATGATACCCGTCAGCGCAGCACTCAAAATTGACCAATTAATAATAATTTCAATTGAACCACCGATAGTTAAACTACTGATGGGTAAAAACAACAATTGCCCTATCGCTCCTGCAACCATACCAGCGGCTAAACTTCCGGCAGTACTAATAATTCCTTTGCTAAACGTGAGTAAGCGACGGTGCATATAGTAGTTTTGTCCTACAATCAAAGCAAGCACTACACCCATAGCCAGAAATGCTGTCCAACCCCCAATTCGTAATGCAGAGAATACTAAACCGTAATTTCCCGTTGAAGCAGATTCTACTAATTGCTTGTCGATAGCAGCTTCAGCATTGCGGAATGCTCGATCGAAGTTACCGGAACTCGCATAAAATACTAAAGAAGGATCCCCCGTGAGTCGTGCTAAATAATTTGTGTCGGCATCACCTGTCGCGACAGCAATTAAATTAATATTTTCTCTTCTAGCAGATTCGGCTGAGAAAAAAGCTTGAGTTGGTGAAGTTGGTACACCATCGGTAAATAATAAGATATTGCGACCAAAAGAGGTAGACTGCAATTCAGCAACAGATGCATCTAAGCCTTCTGTCATAGGAGTACCACCATATTCTGATAAACTGGCGATCGCACTTTTTAAAGTATCGGCATCATCTGTGAGGGGAGTAGCAGTTCTAACATCAATACCAAAGCTGACTACAGCAAGTTTGTCTTGTGTTAGGTTACGACGTTCTACAAATTTAGTTGCAGCAGCTTTAACTTCGGTTAATTTACCATCACTCATGCTTGAAGAAGCATCAATTAACAAAACTATAGCTTGGGGAGTTTGCTGTAC
>JBARZF010000417.1:0-11754 GCA_049649675.1 Rivularia sp. (in: cyanobacteria)
CTTGTGGTACGGGCAGAGAAGGCCCGTTTCTTTCAAAATTACAGCAAACCAAATTAACTAGTTTTCACCATAAATTAAAAAGACGTAGCACTGCTACGTCTCTACATTATTATTGACAATATTTTATACTATGAAATTAGGAATAAAAATTAAAATAATTCCTATTCAACTTCATTAAAAAGATGTTCTTCTAATAATGGCTGAAATTCACGAAACTCTTCAGGTGAAAGTAATTCGGGCTTTCCTTCTGGAGTGATACGAGCAAAAAATAGCAAGGGATCTAAAGGCGTGTAAATTGCGTATTCTTGTTCTTCGCAATAGAAACTTGCTAATAACTGTAGCTGTTCCGGTTCTAAATCTGCCTCTTCGTCTTCAATTTCTAAGGTGAAAATATCTGACTCTTCTATAGTCGGCAATTCTCCGGCAGCTGTTAAAGCATAAGCGGTGTTTCTTAAAACTAGATTTTGCTCGGATAAAACAGCTTGAGCAGTACTAAATATCTGTTCTATTGTCACATCATCTTCGACAAGAACGGCTTCTTCTCCGTCACCATCGGTTTGCCAAGCAAAGATTTCTACAGGTGAGTCAACAGGAAGCAATAAAAAGTACTCTTGCTCATCTACTTCAAGCGAATGCTCGACATAACATTCAAGTGCCCTTCCATTTTCATCAGTTAAGGTGATGGAATTTTGATTGGAACGGTCGTTTTCTTCTGGGAATTGAGATGGATACATAGCCGAGTAAAATGAACAAATATTAATACCAGCTTGAAAATAGATTTCTCTATCGCGAGCGCAAAAAATTCTTCACTATAAAATACTGACGATTATTAATGCTGACTCTTGCAATATTCAGAATATCATGTCAAAAGCTTTTCAAATTAAGCGTTTTTTTGATCCAATGTTTTTTGTTGTTGTCGTCTGATGTCTAACCATTGTTGCAGGATTAGTGCTGCTGCTTTTCTATCAATTAATCCTTTGTTACGCGAAGGAGAACGTTTTTCAGCAATAATCATTTGTTCTGCTTGATACGAAGTTAAACGCTCATCTACGTATTCTACAGGTAATTTTAATATTGCTGTGATTCTTTTGGTAAATTTCTGCACGTGACGCGCTTGAAACCCTATCGAACCGTCCATAGAATACGGTAGCCCAACTACCAAAATTTCTACGTCTCTTTCTTGGATTATTTGCTGTAATAACTTGACATCTCGGTCAAAAGATGTGCGATGCAAGGTGGTAATTCCACTCGCAATTAAACCAGTGCGATCGCACCCTGCTATGCCAATTCGTTTTTGACCTACATCTAATCCTAAAGCGGATATGTAGAAGGTTTGCTTTGTGTTTGTTGGAGTTTGAGAGAATTCGGGGGCATTGGCTCGATCTTCTCTTTCCTCTTGGGGAACCAAGTTGTTACTCCTGTGGATTGTCGGTTGAAGGTGGTTGGGAATTACCTTCTAAGTTACTTTTCTTGTAGGGTAAAGCAATATTATCTTTAGGTAATTTAGATAATTTGATTAATTTTGCTCTTTCTAACATTTCCCGTCTTTTTTCTTGCTTCCACAACATTCCACCGGGTATCGGTTTGCGTGCTGGTTGCAATCCTTGAAGCATTTCTGGTAGCTGAATTCCTTCTAAGGAAACAAATTTCGATTCCCGTACTTTGTGCCATACGGAACGAGACATGATTAATGTATGTTCTATACGACTTGCTCCTATTTGCTCCAGATATTCTTCTCCTTCTGGCTGATAATCTGCTGAAGCAACTTTCAGGGAAGAGGAAGGAAAATCTTGAGTAATGCGAGCCATTTGAGATAGTAGCTCTGGATACAGCCAAGTATATGCAGGATGAACGGTTAAGGTAGCAAGGTGTTGTGCAACTCCATTGCGATCGATTTTCAGTTGAAAATAGCCAATTGCTGCTTTTCTTTGGGGTTCAAATACGTAACCGCTAACTATTTCTGATTTTGTCAACCACTGTTTTACTGCATCGGCTAAAGCTCCGATTAAGCCAGTTTTAAAATCATGAGTTTGACGATCGAATACCTGACGTACCAAAGGCGGCATTGATGCTGTATCGAGTTGATACAGTAACTGAGCATCTGCATTACTTACAGGTAAAAGATTGGGTAAATCTGGTTCTGCTTGTGCCAATGAAGCTAGTAATTCTGGTTCAATTTCCCAGTATGTCATTTCAGCCAAACGCTGAAATCCGTTTTGCCGATAAAGGGCTAAGGCTTCTTTATCGTTGACGTTTGCTTCTAAAATCCAGGTACGAGCTTCTAAAATCGATTCAAAGCAGTAGCGCAAAAGTTGAGAGCCAATTGCCTGCTTGTTGACAGATTTCTCTAGCATCACCCTCGATACGCGCCAAGTACTGCGTGTTTTATTGAATGGCGATACCTGAACAATTCCCAACATATTACGTCCTTGTTCTGCTACATAAGCGCAAAGACGATGCTGTAAGGGGTTGGGAAACCAACTTAAAAATTTCAGTAATCCAAAATTACGACGCAATTTTTGTGCCTGCTCCGTCGCAAAATGTTCTGACAATCGGTTTTGGGCTGCGAATGACTCTTGGGAGAGACGTTCGATATCATCCAAATCCCGATATTGAACTGGTCGAATAGCGATATTATTAATATTCTGGGAAAGTAATGATGTCATTTTCATCCTCTGTCCAACCTTAAGCCTTAAATATAATGTAATTACGTTGTTGTACTCCAATTATATTAACGGCTTGACGTTGTTAACCGTTGCGTCAAAAGATTGATTTTGCTCACTCGATCGTAAAAAACAGTTCTTGTTGAGAATGATAGGTAAATATTCTCAACAAGAACTGTTTTCATTGTATTTTATTTTTGTTAAGTTTAGTTAATAGTCTATAATACTTGTCTAGAAATAATCTTTTCACAATCAGCCTGAGTTTGATGAAGTAGTTCTCCTCGGCTGTCAATCGAATTCTGTTTGAGGCTTGGAACCAGATTGCGAGCCTGTAGAGTCATATGAAATTGCAAGTGAGCAACATATTCGCTGAATTCTTCACGTGCTACTTGATTACCTGTAACGGTATTTGATTCCATTGCCACAGTGTTCTCCTTTTTGATTGCCATTTATGCGAGCATATCAGAACTTAATATCAATATTTCTACATTGGCAAATTTCGCAATGAAGTTTAACGTTTACTCGATAAATGTAAAGATAGGTAAAGTTTAAAGTTTCCTAAAGTCCAACCATTAGTCCAACCTAAAGCCTTAATTTATCTTTCAAAGATTCAGGAACATTTAATGCTTTATCCAAACCGCGAACGTTTTTCCATTCCAAATTTTCATTCCAACTGCTATTTTCCAAGTTAGCTTCACTTAAGTCGGCACCACCAAGAATCGCATAGCTAAGGTTGGTATGGCTCAAGTCAGCACCGTAAAAAATAGCGCCGGTGAGGTTACTACCGCTGAGGTTAGCGCTCTGCAAATTCGCATAACTTAGATCGGTACCAAGTAAAATCGCGTCGCTGAGGTCGGCACTGCTTAAATCTGCTTCGCTCAAAGTTACTCCACTCAAGTCAGCTTCGTGAAGAATAACTTTACTCAAATCAACACCTCCTAAATCAGCACCTAAAATAATTGCTCCTTGCAAATTAGCGCTATTGAGGTTAGCCCCATTAAGTTTGGCGTAGCTTAGATCGGCTGCAAGTAATATAGCTTCGGTAAAGTTAGTACCGAACAGTAGAGAGTCGCTAAGATTTGTACCTTTAAGGGTAGAGCCTCTAAGATTCACGCCGCTAAGATCGGCGCGGCATAAGTCGGCATAGCTTAATTCCACGCCAATTAAGTTCGCATCGCTTAAATTAGCACCGAAAGCAACGGAATTTTTTAGGTTAGCGCCACTTAAATCTGTATCTCTAAGATTTGCACTAGTTAGATTCGCACCAGCTAAGTTTACACCAGCTAAATTAGCAGCAGCTAGATTTGCATAGCTCAAATCGGCTCCGCTCAAATCGGCTCCGCTCAAATCGGCTCCGCTCAAATTACAATGAGTCAAGTCGCAATGAGTCAGATTGGCTTCTGTAAGATCGGCTCCACTTAAATTTGCGTCACCAAGGTTAGCGTTAGAAAGGTTGGCTTTTTTGGCTTGTACTCCTGTAAGATTAGCATCTCCCAAATAAGCACTAATAAGGTTGGCACCGCTCAAATTAGCATTTGTAAGATTTGCATCCCCTAAATAAACGTTTTCTAACAGAGCACCTTCTAAAAATGCGCCAACCACGTTACTAAAATTACCTATTTCAACCGAATCGCTATAGTTAATTACTCGCAGCAGCTTAGATGTGAAAAAGTTATCTATATCGGGCTTTCCAGATGAATAAAAAGTAATTTCAGATTGGAGGTTATTACTCTGCTCTTGAAATCGGTGTAACTCTAAGAGCAAAATCATTACATTCAGCCCAGTATTTATATCTACTTTCCGCAAACCAGTCACGATGTTTTGCCGTTTCAACTGCAACATTTGCTTTTGAGGCAAGTTATTATCTGGTGCAGCATCAATAAATTCACCATCACACCAGCGATTGTAAAAATCTGATAATTTTCTAAAAACAGTTACTGGGTTTGCCTTTTCGCTCGTCACAAACCGCTTGATTACAGATTCTACCACTTCTGGCTTTAATGCAATATTTGCCAACAAAGCATAAATATCTTGGTAAAACTGTTGCTCATCTATGCTAGATGTAAAACTATTGCCCGTTTGCCCCCACTCGATCAGATTTACTTGTAGTTTTTCCTCAAAAGTTAATGAGAGAAAATCATTTTCTTTACACTTTAATTGTTGTGAAGGCAAGCGATCGGGAAATGCGGCAATCCCAATCATTTTACTTTCTCCGGATGCTGTATGAAGCACGTCTTCGGATCGAGACTGCCTCAAACAATTTCTCCAAAGTTGCTTGAGAAATTCTATTTGCATTGCTTGTATCTTTATATACCCTATTCTTACTAGTCAAAAAGAGCTTACCTGAATATTTTCCCTAACTAAGTAGGTTTGTAAACAAAAAAGAGTAGTATTATTTACTACGATGAACTAACCTATAATTGGGTATAATAACGGCTACCTGACCGTTGCTATACAACTTGCAATCCTCCAATTGCTAAAATATCAAGTTAAATAGTTTTTCGTTTCCCAAAAACGGAATTTTCCGGATTTGATTGTTATACTATCTTCCCAGTATATTTTTCGCTTAGAAGAGGTTTATTATACGCACTGTTTAATACAGAAGCAATTGTTAGGAAGAATACTACAGTAAAAAGGGACAAAAAAACTAAAATATTTCATATTTATCTAACCTAAAAAGTTTTCTGCTTGATATAAGGCATTTAATATATTTATAGTTTTGAAGATCGACCATATAAATACGATGAGTAACTGAGGGGAGAGTAACAGGTACGCCTTCATGCTCTGTAAGCATTGCAAATGAATTAGGCTAAGTAGCCCGGAGATTATTCGGATGAAAAAAAAGAGTGTTTATTTAATTTTGTTACAGGGTTTGTATTTAGCAGTTGCAAATGCGGGCATCAAGTCACTAGCGGTAGCCGAAGCATTACCGTTAAATCAAGCTATGCAATCGCGCAAGGCAGAAAAATTTAACGATGCTCGTGCAGTAAATAAAATTAATCCTGCTCATATCGAAAAACTATCACCAGGAAAAGTATGGGTACTTGGGGAGAAAGAAGTACAGCCAGAGCCATTTACTTGGGTAGTTAATGATACGAAAAAAGTAGCGCAACAACCTTTATTACAATTAAATAAAGCAGAGAAAGAACCAGTAAAAAAACCTGCTAAAAAACCGACATCAGCAAAAAAAGATACTTTTAAAGCTTTCGAGAAAGTTACTAAAGATACAAAAGTTTCAAAAGGTTTGTTTACCCTTTACAGGGATAAAGAAAAAAATAAAATCTATTTAGAAGTTCAACCAACACAGTTTAAGAAAAATTATCTAGCAACAGCAACTTTAGAATCGGGTATTGGTGAAGCTGGAATTTACAGTGGAATGCCTTTACAGGATTTTCTGTTTTACTTTGAGCGGGTAAATAATAATTTACACTTTGTAGTTCGTAACGTGAACTTCCGTACTCAGGAAGGAGATCCTCAAGCCCGTTCGTTAGCTCGATCTTTCAGCGATTCTGTTCTTTATAGAGTAAAAATTCAAAGCATTCATCCCCAGCGTAAGAGCGTGTTAATTGATTTAGGGGATTTATTGCTCAAAGATTTAGCTGGATTATCTTCCAGTTTGGGAGTACCGGGAAGTCAAGATGAATCTTATTTTGGTACTGCTAAAGTTTTTCCTCACAATATGGAAGTTCAGTCAGTTTTGAACTTTTCGGGATCTGGTAGCAGCAAAGTCACAAGTTCTAAATTCAGAACTTTAGCTGATAAACGTGGTTTTACTCTCAAGCTTCATTACAGTCTTTCTCAATTACCAGAGAATAATTACAAACCCCGTTTAGCCGATGAAAGAGTAGGTTATTTCATCACAGCTTACCGAGATTTATCTACAAAAGACCCCAGCGATCCATTTGTGCGCTACGTAAATCGGTGGAATTTGGAAAAGAAATATCCAAACGCGAGTATTTCCGAACCGAAAAAACCGATTGTTTATTGGATCGATAACGCTACACCTTACGAATACCGAGATGCCATCAAAGAAGGCGTTTTAATGTGGAATCGGGCGTTTGAAGCTGCTGGTTTTAAAAATGCCATTCAAGTCAAGCAGATGCCCGACACCGCCACTTGGGACCCCTCAGACATCCGTTACAATACCATCCGTTGGATTAACACAGTAGATGGATATTTTGCCATGGGGCCATCCCGCGTTAATCCCTTAACTGGAGAAATTCTAGACGCAGATATTTTGATAGATGCTAGTTTGGTTAGTTCTCTTAAGAAAGATTATCGACAAATGGTTCAACCTACCCAGTCGAAAAAACTTACTTCTTTATCGGCGATGATGCAAAATCGTCTATTGTGTAGCAACAATTTAGAAGCAGAAGACGATTCTACAGAGCTATCCGCATTAGAAGAAGTTGTAGAGCGTTTATCTACATTAGCTAGCAGATACGATCTTTGTTATGGAATAGAAGCCACCAACCAATTTGGCTACGGAAAATTAGCGATTTCTCTGCTGCGAGACTTACCACCCACGAGTCAGGAAACCAAGGAATATCTTCACCAATATCTACGGTTGATTGTTGCTCATGAAGTCGGGCATACCTTGGGTTTGAGACATAACTTCCGAGGTAGCACCATGCTCTCTCCCAAAGAAATGAACAACAGAAGCATTACTCGTATTCGGGGACAAGTAGCTTCGGTAATGGACTATATTCCTCCCAATATTGCCCCAGAAAGCGTCAAACAGGGAGATTATTTTCCCAGCATTATTGGCCCATACGATGCATGGGCTGTAAAATACGGTTACGTTCCTATTAAAGCCGCATCCACCAAAGCTGAAGAACCAGTATTACGAAAAATAGCTTCCGAATCTTATAAACCCGAGTATAGCTATGCTACAGACGAAGACGTATACGACTTAGATCCCACCGCCGATGCCTGGGATAATAGTTCTAATGTACTGCTTTATTCTAAATGGCAGATGGATAACGCTCGTAAAATGTGGGATAGAATCAACAAACGATATCCTCTAGAGGGAGAAAGTTACAGCGACGTGCGCGATCGCTTTGGTGCAGTATTAAGTAATTATTTTCAACAAATTTACTATACATCAAAATACATTGGCGGTCAGTCATTCTACCGAGTTTACGCCAGCAAAGACCAAACTCGTTTGCCATTTGAACCCGTACCCGTCGAAAAACAGCGCAAAGCCTTAGTAGTATTGCGAGACTATATCTTTGCCGAAGATGCTTTCAACTTCTCACCCGAACTGCTGAATAAATTAGCACCATCTCGTTGGCGGCATTGGGGAAGCAATCCTCAAATCGGTCGGTTGGACTATCCCATCCACGACTTAGTACTATTCATGCAGAACATGGTTTTGTACGATTTACTTTCGAGCGATCGCCTTTCTCGTCTTAAAGATATTGAGTTGAAAAGCAAGTCAGGAGAAGCACTTACATTGCCAGAGCTATTTAATACTCTTCAAGACAGCATTTGGACGGAAGTATTGAAACCAAAAGACAAAGACATTGAAATTTCCAGCTTGCGTCGGGGATTGCAGCGAAAATATTTAGACATCTTAACTAATATGGTGTTGCGAAAAGTCAACGTACCCGAAGATGCCCGTACCTTAGCATGGTATAAGCTGCGTCAATTAGGCGAAAAATTAGACGATGTAAAATCCGATGATGAATATACAAAGGCGCATTTACTAGAAACACGCCAAAGAATTAGTAAAGTGTTAAACGCTCCTTTACGAACTAATTAAAAATTGGGAATTGGGCATAGGGGATTGGGCATAGTGCATTAGAAAAAAACCAGGGAGATGTTCGGCTCCCACTGCAAATGTTTATAAACCTAATCTTTCTTCCTTGTCCCCTTGTCTCCCCATCTCCCCATCCCCCTTTACTCCCAATCTTGAACTTTCTGTTTAATACAAACAGGAATTCCGACTTGAAGAAGTATCTCCTCAGCAGTGTATTCATCAGGCCCGGTGACACCGTGAATGTGGAATTTTTCATCTTTAAAAAATCCTAAATCCACCCATAACCGGGCAGTTTCCACCAAAATTTCCACACCTTCGTTGTAGAGAAAATCGGTATCTCCAGTAATTTCAACGTATTTTTTGATCGCGTAAGCGATGTCAGCGTTGATGTGATATTGAGCCGTTCCCGCTGCATAATATGCCGATGCTTCCTCACCATTGATAGTTCTCCAGGGAAACAGCGCTCCTTTTTGATTTAACTCACGAGCGCGTTGTCGGGCTTTATCAAGGATTTGGTAACGAAATTTGAGCAGATTTCTTGCAATGCGCGGTGCGGTGTAAATCAGAAATGGTAGCAGATAAATTTCCGTATCCCAGAAATATTGACCTTCATAAGCTTGTCCCGAAAGTCCTTTAGCAGGAATACCAGTTCCTTCCGCTCTGCCTGAAGCTTGCAAAATCTGAAACAAATTAAAGCGAATTGCTTGCTGTAACTCTAAAGCACGAGTTACATCGTTATCGTAAGGTAACCCATCGATTTTGCATCCTTGCCTATTTTTATGGTTACAAGTCGAGTTTTAGACGAAAATCATCGTCATACTTTGCCATATCCCAATTAAGAGCAGATTTTACCTGTTGTATAGTTAAATTCTTTGCGCCTCTGAAGTCAGCACCGTTCAACTGGCTATTAGTAAGGTTTGCTTGGCTCAGGCTAGCATTACTAAAGTCGGCATTGCTAAGATTAGCATTACTTAAATCGGCACCACTCAGATTGGCATTTTTCAGGTTAGCACCACCAAGATTGGCACGATTAATTTGAGCGTTATTTAGATCGGCATCCTTGAAGCTAGCATTTGTAAGATTCGTATCGTTGAGGTCGGCATGACTAAGTTTTGCATTTCTCAGGTCAGCACTGTCAAGATTTGCACGACAAAAGTTTGCATTTCTCAAGTCAGCATCTTTGAGATTAGCAGAATTTAAAGTACAAGCACTAAGATTTTCTTCAGGCACAATACGATATATCTGGTGATTGGAAATTCTAAAATTATTAGGAAACTGAGTTTTGTCATCATATAAACAATGCCTAAGTTTTGCACCACTGAGATTGGCTTCAGTCAAATTAGTTCCTCTAAGGTTCGCATCTCTAATATCTGCTTTTCTTAAGTCAGCAGCTGTAAGGTTAGCATCCTGAAGATTAGCACCCCTTAAATTTGCATTATTAAGATGACACTCAGAAAGATTCGCATTGCTCAGATCGGCATTGGCAGAAATAAAATACATCTGGTGATTGTGACGAGCAAGATGCATGGGAAACTTAGTATTTTCGTTGTATAAACAGCCTTTGAGGTTAGCACCGTTTAATTTTGCATTACTAAGGTCAGTATTTCTCAGGTCGGCACCGTTTAGTTTTGCATTACTAAGGTCAGCGTTATTAAGAAGTGTACCTTTGAATTGAGCTTTCGTCAGGTCAGCACCCTTTAAGTTAACATTTTTAAGATTGGCACCATTAAACTGCACATCATTGAGGTGAGAATTTTGGAGGTTTGCACTTTCATAAATAAAGTACATATGATGGTTTTCTGGCTGGAATCTATCGGGGAATTTAGTCTTTGGGTCGTATAAACTGCCATCAAATTTGACATTTGTAAGGTCAGCACCTTGTAAATTAGCTTCTCTCAAGTCTGATTTGCTCAGATCGACATTCTTAAGGTCTGTATTGCTCAAATCAGCTTTTCTTAAGTCGGCTTTACTGAGGTTTGCATCAATTAGATTAGCTTCATAAAGGTTAGAACCTCTTAAATCTAATTTACTCAGATTAACTCCAGGAGAAATTTGGTACATCTGACGTTTTTTCTCAGATGAAAATTCAGTTGGAAATTCAGTTCTCCTATTGTACAAACAGCCTTTTAGCTGAGTTCTTTTAAAATGTTTGACATTTCTTAATTTTGCATTTCTAAGGTTTGCACCTCTTAAATCTGCTTTTAGAAGGTCAGCATATCTAAGATCTGCATGATAAAGGTCTGCATGATAAAGGTCTGCATAATAGAGTTGAGCATCTCTAAGGTCTGCATTTCTCAGATTAACATTGTTAAGATTAGCATTGCTAAGGTCTGCATTTCTGAGTTTGGCATTTCTAAGATTAGCATTACTAAAGTTAATGCCTTTTAGTTTTGCTCCAGTCAAATCAATACTTTGTAAATCTGCATTTTCAAATTCAAATCCCGTTAAAGATTCATTATGGTCGTTTAGGTATTCTAAAGCTTTAATTCTGGCATGACTGTTTATTTGACCTGACTTCAAGTCAATAACATCCAACATTTGAGCATGTCTAATTCTTTTTTCTGTGCGTTCTCCTACACGTTTAGGAATCTCTAATATATATATAATTCCTGCGACTAATATCGCAAAAGGCTCTAAATATTCTACCCTCACAACACATTTAATTTGTTCTAATGGCAAATTATTGCGATTTTGCTTACATTCATCTGTAGACGAAATTTGTAAACTATAAACTATTATTATGATAATAGCAGAAAGTAAACAAGCAATAGCTACACGCCATAGTATACTCCATACTACCTGTACCCAAACTTTCCCCAAAAATTTCTTTCTTAGAAAAGAAAAAATGTTGTGATTTTGCCTTTTGGAATGTTTCTTCATTGATTGAAAAATAATAGAGAATAGCAGTCCAATATGAGCGTTAAGAATTTATAATTGCAGAAAACCAAGTTTTTTAACGGGACTGGTTTTCAATTCTTACAAGTCATTGAAGACTGACATCAATGATATTATTAATAATTCTGCTTAGATGTCTGTGAATTTACTTACATAACGTGCATTATTAAGCAATCTTTGCAGGGAAATGCAATAACAACGTATTCAAAAATACATTAGAAAATATTTATAAATTACAATTTTTATAAATGATTTATATGGCTCTTCATTACATAGTATGCTAAATCTTTAATTAAAAATCCTGAAATACTTTTCATGCAAGGGCTTTGAAGTATTGATTCGCATAAAAAACATAAAACAGTTATTTTTTACCTTCTGCCCTCTGCCTTCTGCCTTCTGCCTTTTTACGACTATTTAATTAGCACCCCCTTGTGC
>JBARZF010000418.1:0-2930 GCA_049649675.1 Rivularia sp. (in: cyanobacteria)
CAGTTATCAGTTATCAGTTATCAATCAGTTACCTCATCGATAAATCGAGGGGCTTGGAATAAGGAAAATATTTTTTCTTTCCACGGATGAATCCGGGGGCTTGTATCCGTTTAAGTGTTTGGTCAAAATTAATGTGGTGGAGTACTACTAGTCTGTCCCATTAATTCTGATGGGTTTTTACCGTAAGCCGACTGGGGTTGCAAACCCCAGTCTAATAGCTAAAGTCATATAAATATGACTGAGAAATAAGTCATCAAAATTAATGTGGTAGAGTACTAATATTTAACCACATAAGTTTTGCTGGGTATGTATTAAATAAAAAAAAGGTGTTTCTATTTGGTAAAACTACCTACAGAAACATCCTAAAATTATAATAATGTGATAGGCAAAGTCTAACGGATTATTCTTCGTTCTTCAATGTGTTCAAGTTAGCAAAAAAGTAATGGGTATCGAGAATTGAAATAACCCCAATGCCCAATGCCCAATTACCAATTATCAATTATCAATTATCAATTATCAATTATCAAACTTTCGCTTTTATCCGTCCAACTTGCCGATCGTAATTAGCTAAATGCTGTTGCAAATCTTTCCAAGTAACGCCTTCTAAACTAGGCAGTACGATGTGAGCTTTACCTACTCGTTGGTTTGGCCCTAATCCTACTACTTTCATCCCAGCAGCAAGCCCTGCTTCTATTCCTGCTGCTGCATCTTCTACAACTATACAGTTATCGGGTGATACTCCTAGTTTTTCGGCTGCGAAGAGGAATAAATCCGGTGCTGGCTTGGAATTTTCTACGCTGTAACCGTCGGCGATCGCCACAAATTTATCTGCGATTCCTAAGCGTTCGATTACGGTGCGAGCATTTTTACTGGAGGAACCCAAAGCTATCTTAATTCCTGCTGCTTGCAATTCTTCTAATAATCCACTTGCTCCGGGAAGCAAGTCTTTGGGTGTAATACTTTGCGTCAGTTCGATGTAGTAATTATTTTTACGCTCCATCATGTCCTGAATCTGTGATTCAGTTGCAGCACGACCGTTCAAAATGCCCATTAAAGATTGTCTACGCGGTATACCACGTAAGCCTTCGTTGGCTTCTCTATCAAAGGGAATTCCTTCTTCATCTGCTAGCTTTTTCCAAGCTAAATAATGAAATTCGGATGTATCGGTGATTACTCCGTCTAAGTCGAAGATAATTCCTTCAATGGAACTTATTGATTCAGAAGCGGATGTTTGGGGGGAGGTAGAAATTATCCGAGTGGGAGAAGTGGGAATGATTTCAATTTCCTTGTTGTCATCTGCTTGAGAAGCATTTAAATCTACTTGGTACCACTCCGAACGCCATTTTAAGCGGAATTTCAAGCGCTTCCAGTGGGAGGGAAGATTGGGATGAGCCGTAATACCGTTTTCTGTAACTCTAATACCCGCAAATCCAAACACTACAGCTTGCCATACTCCACCGGCACTTGCTGCGTGAATTCCCTGATTTGCATTACTGCGAACGTTGTCTAAATCTACCAGAGCAGCACGCATAAAATGAGTATAAGCAACGCTTGGGTTATTGAGGTCGCAAGCAATAATGGCATTGATTGCCGGACCCAAAGAGGAACCATAAACGTGGTCGGTGCGAGGTGTATAATAATTCCAGTTTTTAGCAATAGTTTCTAAGTCGAAGCGATCGCGCATTAAGTAAAACATCATCAAAACATCTGGCTGTTTGAGAATCTGTGTAGCTTGGGTTTCTTCAACTCCCAAAACTCCCTGCATTGATTTATTGCGCGGTTCGTAATCATCAAAGTTGACGTATTCTAAATCGTAGAAGCCATCAAATTGTTCGATTAAACCAGTTTCCGCATCTTGATTTAAGTAGATATTATCGGCAATAAAAGCGAAATTTTCCAACTTCTGGGGATTTATATTTAGCTTCTCTGCTAACTGCGTAGCTTTTTCGGGATGATTTTTAGTTAACCATTCCCATAATTTCCCAACAGTATTTAAATGCCAGCGCACCATTACATTAGTAAAGGCGTTGTTATCAACCTGCTCGTGATTCTCATCGGGGCCAATAACATTCAAAATGTCATAACTTTGACGCTGTTCGTTCCAGGAAACCCGACTTTCCCAGAAAGTAGCGGTATCTAAAATCATTTCTGCGCCATAGTCGCGCATCCATTGATTATCGCCGGTATGCTGCCAATAATTCCAACTAGCGTAGGCAATATCTGCATTGATATGAATTTCAAGTTCCCCGCACCAAATACGAACTAATTTACCGTTGGGATCGGGAACCCATGAAGGAGTTACTTCGTCGCCGGTGGCGGCACTTTCCCAAGCAAACATTGCTCCTTTGTAACCAAGTTTCTCGGCTTTGCGTCTTGCTCCCGGTAAAGTATGGTAGCGGTAGTTGAGCAGATTACGCGCTAATGCTGGTTGAGTAAAGGTAAGTAGGGGCAGAAGAAAAATTTCCGTATCCCAAAATATATGTCCGCGATATTCAAAACCGGAAAGAGTTTTGGGAGGAATACTGACTTTATCGTCGTGACGGGGAGTTGCAGCCAGAATTTGGAAGATATTGTAACGAACGCTTAACTGTGCTTTTTCGTCACCTTCGATAATCACATCGCTATCAAGCCATACTCTTTCCCATGCTGCAATATGAGTTGCGAGCAAAGTGCTGTAGCTGGGTGCTTCCACCAAATCAATTCAGGCGATTTCTGCTGGAGTAGATGTTTCACGCGAAGTATAAGCCGTGACAATCTTTTCTACTCTTACGGTTTCTCCCGGCTTTATTTGGAAACTTTTTGTAAGTTCGGAACTGCATTCAAATTCACGAGCAAAGTTATCCGCTTCATTTTCTACCACCAACTTTGCAGCCATACCCAATTCAATTTCTGAGTGCAAAGTTTTACCGTGCAGCCAAATGATTTTATCC
>JBARZF010000419.1:0-9331 GCA_049649675.1 Rivularia sp. (in: cyanobacteria)
CCGGGGAGCGAGACGCTCCCACTACTTAAATCAATACTCAATACTCAATACTCAATACTCAATACTCTTAACTCTCAATCTAAAATCTAAAATCTAAAATCTAAAATCTAAAATCTAAAATTATTTATGAATTCTGTTATCTCTGTTCGCAATCTGAATCATTTTTTCGGGAAGGGGCAACTTCGCAAGCAGGTATTGTTTGATATCAATTTGGATATTGGTGGTGGTGAAATTATTATTATGACTGGCCCTTCTGGTTCTGGTAAAACTACTCTGCTGACTTTGATCGGTGGGTTACGTTCGGCTCAGGAAGGGAGTATGAAGGTTTTAGATAAAGAAATGTGTGGTGCTAAGGCTAAACAATTAGTAAAAGCGCGACGCGATAATGGCTATATATTCCAGGCTCATAATTTACACGAAAGTTTGACGGCGGTGCAAAATGTGCGTATGGGTTTGGAAGTACATGGAAATATTTCTCCCAAAGATATGCATACCCGTTCTGTGGAGATGTTGGATTTAGTTGGCTTAGGCAATCGTGTTAATTATTATCCGGATGATTTATCGGGAGGGCAAAAACAAAGAGTGGCGATCGCCAGAGCTTTGGTAGCGAGGCCTAAAATTGTATTGGCGGATGAACCTACCGCTGCACTTGATAAAAAATCCGGTCGAGATGTAGTGAATTTGATGCAGTCTTTAGCGAAGGAACAAGGCTGTACGATTCTTTTGGTAACTCACGATAACCGTATTTTAGATATAGCCGATCGCATTGTATATATGGAAGATGGCAAGTTGGCTAAAAATCCTGTGGAAGCCGAACTGCCTACGGTTGTTGTGGGGGAATAGGTAATTGGTAATGGGTAATGGGTAATTGGGATTGCTATGTCCTGACGGACAGGCTCCTTATGAGCGTCGTTCCTCCTCGCTTCGGACATTCTTCCTCCTCTTCCCTGCTCCCTAACCAAAATTAAAAAGACGTAGCACTGCTACGTCTAGGACATAAATTTCTATTTATTATTGCAGACAGCTATTAGTATCCAACGATGTGGAGTAAATCGCGAACTACGCTGTAACCAGCTAAATCCCATGCTAGGTAAGCTACGAAACCAATCATTGCTAAACGTCCGTTCCATAGTTCAGCTTGAGGATTAAAGCCGAAAAGAAAAGAGTTGCGATCTTTGCCGTTATATGCTGGTGCTACTGGTGGTAAATCGGTTTTTGTTGGAGATTGCATAATTAATTATTGCGGTTAAATTTATCTGTATGTTCCTAATGTAACGATTGATTAAAAAACTTGTTTCTGTCTAAAGACATAAATACGTTACATTTCTTCACGTTGATAAATCTACCTAAAGGAGGTGCAAAATTTTATATTCATAAACATATGTTAAGTAAAGATGACATTAAGCTAGATGAATGGTATAAAATTTGTTGCTTAATAAATGTTATTAATTGAATAAAAATAAGTGATAGCAGCACTTTCAGGGATTTATAATTGAAATTATTTAAGTAATTTAGGATGCGGCGAGTGCTGAATTAATTACAAGTAATAGACTTAAGCAAAAAAACTTCTATCTAATGCCCTATGGCTTGGGGCAATTTTTCTGACTTACGAGAGATGTTTAAAAGGGCTATATTGCTGGATTCTAAGCTTAACAACTGGGTATTGCATGAATAAACAAAATTGATTTTTGCATTAATTACATCGTTTTTGTTCTCCCCACACCAAAAGTTAGCCTAGAGGAAGTTATTAGGATGATTGAAAGTACGCACATAATGCCTTTGCTATCTAAGTCGATGACTTGGATGGCGCAGATTTTAGTAGAGCCGCCGGAGCCTTTATCGCCGTCGGAAGCTTCGGTAGCTTTTTCCGGGCCGAGGTTTTTTATTGCTTTGATTGCCGGTATTATCCTAGCTTTCGCGGCTCAATTGGTATTAACAAATGCAGCAGTGGCTGCTGGTTTGTCGTTTTTGGGTGGTTCATCTGATTCTGACTCGAATTCAAATAATGATGGCCAAAGCGAAAGTTTAGGTAGCACTATTAACAAGATCGGTACCGCTGTTGGTATAGGTACGTTACTTTCGGTAACTGCTTCTCTTTTCTTTGCCTCTCTCTTGGCGGTGAAACTCAGTGGATTGCTATTAGATGTAGGCTTAGGGGCAATTCTGGGGTTAGTAATTTGGGCCGCGTACTTTTGTCTGCTGGTGTGGGTTAGTTCGACAGCAGTGGGTTCTTTAGTTGGTAATGTCGTTAGTTCGGCAACTTCGGGACTTCAGGCAATCGTAGGAACCGCTTCTGCTGCATTGGGAGCAAAAGCTGTAAATAGACAAGTTGTAGCTACCGCAGAAGCAGCTGCATCGGCAGTTCGTCACGAGATAGGTAATGCGATCGACCCCGAAAGCATCAAGGAAAATTTAGAAGATTACCTGGATACAGTACGTCCCAAAGAATTAGACATACAATCAATACGTAAAGAATTTGAAAATCTACTTTCAGATGCATCACTTAATTCGCTTGCAGGTGCTGCGGAACTGCGTAATATTGATAAACAAAAGTTTGTAGAATTAGTTAGCAGCCGTACCGATCTTTCTAAAAAAGAAGTTAAACGAATTGCCGATACTTTGTATGATGTTTGGAAACAAACGGTAGGCTCTCAACAAGCTAGTTCGGGTAGCAGTGGCAACGGTTTAAGCGATTTGGTTGACTATCTTAAAACTGTTGTACCGGGACAAAGTAAAACCTCGGAACTCGAAGCTAAGTTAGATCGAGTTATCGGCGAAATGCGTTCCCAGAACCAAGGTAGTGGCAGTCAAGGACAGTCATTAAGCCAGCAATCCGGTGCATTGCAGATGGCTATACCACAAGCTTTAACAACCCTTAGTAGCGTGGTTATGGGAAGAAGTGACCTTTCGGACTTGGATGTTGAAAAGATTCTAGCTCAAATTACCCAAGCTAAAGATAAAGCGACCGACCAAGCAGATAAAATGGGACTTCCCGCACCATCACAGTCTTACAGCACCGTTCGCGCCGACGTAGAAAATTATCTACACAATACATATGCTTGGCAGTTTGGTACCGATAAAATTGAGCGCGAATTCCGCGATGTAATTTACGATGCAGCAGCAGATCCTGGTTATGTACGTCAGGAATTAGAAAAGCTAGATCGCAGCGATTTTGTCAGTATTCTCAAGCAGCGCGGTTTATTAACTCAAACTGACATTAAGCAAATCGCCGATCGCTTAGAAGCGGTTCGTAAAGGTGTGCTGGTACAGGTAAGGGCTGAGGAAGAAAAAGAAATAGTTCAAGACTTGCAGCGTCGGGTAGAAAGCTATTTGTTGGTAACTCCCAAGTCAGAGTTAAATGAAACAGGAATCAAGCAAAATTTCAAACCGATTGTAGAAGATTCCGACGCAGATTACGAAATATTAGCCGTGCGCTTGTCTCGATTTGACCGGGGACAAATGAGTGCGATACTGGCACAGCGTAACGATATTACCTCTGAAGAAATCGACCCAATTCTTAATGAATTGGAGAAACAGCGCGACGAAGCTTTAGTTGAGTCCAAAGGAATTGCAGACCAAGCCAAGTATCAAGCAGAAAGCCTGTGGTTGAATTTAGAACAATATCTGCGTAATACAGGTAAAGGCGAACTCAACCCCGATGCAATTCGCGGTGAATTAAAAACTTTGTTGGAAGATCCCGAAGCGGGAATGTCAGCAATTCAGGCGCGGTTGGGTCGTTTTGACCGCGACACTTTGGTACAACTGCTCAATCAACGTCAAGATTTGAGCGAAGACCAAATCAACGAAACTATTGATACTGTAGAACAGTCTTGGAATAGCGTTCGTCACGCACCGGGCAAGATTGTAGATAAAGCTCAAGCCCAGTACGATAACGTAACCACCACAATTGCTGATTACTTGCGGAACACTGGTAAATCGGAACTTAATCCCGAAGGTATTCAACGAGACTTTAACAAACTGTTTGAGAATCCCCAAGAAGGTGCCGTTGCATTACGCCGTAGATTGTCGCAAGTTGATAGAGACACTTTAGTAAAACTACTGAGTCAACGACGAGACTTGAACGAAGATCAAGTCAACGAAGTAATCGACTCGCTACAATCATCAATTCGTCAATTCATCCGTACACCGCGCCGTTTGGCTAGTCGCACTCAACAACAAGTGACAGACTTCCAAACAAACTTAGAAGAATACCTCCGCCAAACCGGCAAACAGGAACTCAATCCAGAAGGTATCAAGCGCGACTTAAATCTGCTAGTAAACGACCCGCGAGTGGGAATGCAAAGCTTAGGCGATCGCCTTTCTCACTTCGATCGTTCTACCATTGTTGCTTTGCTGAAAATTCGCGGAGATATGGACAACCAGGAAGCAGAACAAATTGCTGATAACATTATGTCAGTACGCGAGCAATTTGTAGCTCAAGTAAGAGGAATTGAGCGCCGAATTCAAGATACAGTAGATGGAGTATTCGAGCGACTTCGCGATTATCTCAACTCTTTGGAACGTCCCGAACTAAATTACGATGGCATCAAGCGCGATGTTCGCCAAGTGTTTTACGATCCACAAGCGGGATTTGATGCCTTACGCGGTAGGTTATCATCCTTCAACCGCGATACCTATGTAGCTTTAATGAGTTCTCGCGATGACATATCCGAAACAGATGCAAACAAAGTCATCGATCAAATCGAAAATGCACGCAACAGCGTATTAAGAAGAGCAGAAAGAATCCAAGAAGAAGCACAGCGACGCTTGGAAGAAGTGAAATACCAAGCCCAGAAGCAAGCCGAAGAAACCCGTAAAGCAGCAGCATCAGCAGCTACCTGGTTACTTGCAACAGCGGTTGTATCTGGTATTGCTTCCGCAGGTGCTGGAGCTTTAGCTGTATATTTTAATGCACCAGGCTAATTAATCGTTAATTCAAAATTCAAATTGTCTTCGCCCCCATTATTAAGTCTCTCGTTATGAGAGGCTTTTTTTTTGCAGTTAGCAGTGAGCAGTTAAAAGGGCAATATAAGCCGCTAATCTTTATTAATAGGGAGCAAGATCGCGGACACTACAAGTATTTATGTAATGGTAGGGTGTGTTGTCGCTCCGGCGCAATGCACCATAATTTTACCCAATTCATTAAAATACTCAGACAAATCAAAAGCATTGATTTGCAACTTTCTATATTTGATGAAAGTACTACCGCAGGTGTAAATAAACCGCTGTAGAGAGAATAAAAGCACGAGTTCCCATCGCGAAAAGTTTTTCGCGAACGCATCAAAAACCGCGATCGTTTTTTGATAGCGGGAACACACTACTAGTAAATTAGTTTTACCAGTCCAGTTATAAGCGCTGCTGAGCAGAAGTCACTCGCTGATAGCTGGTTATTTGTTTGATTGCTTTTAAATGTAATGCAATAATATAAAACTGTTACGAAGTGACGAGTAAGACGTGGTTTTACATATCGGCTCCGCTACACTCAGCAATTTGTTTTGTTGTAAAAGGAGTATTTTGAAGAGCAATAAGTTCAATTTCTCCGTCTGCATTGCGAATAAAACCAGTCGCTTCTATAATTACTCGTTTATCCGATATTTGTGTGTTTTCAACAGTATTATTCTTTCGCTGACGATATGCCGATAAATCGCGAATATCTGACCAAGTAGCATTTATATTCACTTGTTCGTTAGGATTTTGGGGTATTCCACCTCTTCCGGTTGCGACAAAACTACTGCCAGTGTTGCTAGAACATCCAGAGGCAATTTGTTGCGATGAATCTGATAAATCTACAGGTAATTGTACTAAACCAGAACTGGGGTCAATACTAATATTATTAATTTTTACCGTACCGTTGACACCAAATTGGGAACTAGCAGTAATGTCCGAATCTGGCGTTAGTTCTTCGCGAAATTCTAAACCAAATATACCTTGAGTTGTAATATCAATATTGCCGCCATTTCCTTGAAACGCGTTGGCAATAATATCGCTATTTTCAAAACCGGCAATTACGGGAGAATTGATGGTGATATTACCACCATTGCCAGTGCCTTTAGATTCTGTATTAATTGCACCTTCACGACGTAGGCTTAAAAAGTCTGCTGCATTAATATCAATATTTCCACCTTGTCCAGATTCCGTTGAGGCAGATAAACGTCCACCTTTATCTAGGGAAATCAAATCCGCATTAACTTTTAATGTACCTGCATTACCCATACTTTGGTGACTAACCGTAAGCTCTGCTCCATCGGTAATTGACAATTTGGGTGTATTAATATTGATATTACCTGCATTTCCTGTAACTTTGTCGGGTACTCCAAACCTTTGACGGAGGGATGGTGGCAATAATGTACCTCTAGTATTAATAGTGCTAGGTTCAGTACGACCACTTCTAAAACGACTACCGCTTAACAAAATACTATCCGATGCATTAATCGTAATTTCGCTGCTATTTCCCTCACCAAAAGTTGATGAAGCAATAAATGCTCCTCCGAAGAGAGATAAACGAGGAGTATTAATCTCAATACTGCCTGCATTCCCCATAGAAGAAACTACACTAGATGTAATAGTTGCATCATTGGTATTAGATGGAAAAACGCTGAATTCAACGAATTCGCTCGCATTAATTAAAATATTTCCAGTATTTCCATTGGCTCCGAAATTAACAGTTGAAATTGCACCACCACCATCGACAAAAAGGACTTCGGTATTAATATTAAGGTCGCCACTATTTCCATTTCCTATAGAAGTTCTAGTTCCAAGAGTACCAATAATTCTATCGGATTTACTATCCATAAATTTTATAGTTGAAGCATCAACATTAACCTTTCCTGAATCACCAAAAGAAAAAGTACGAGCTTGTAAGCTTCCTCCTTCCATAAATTTCAGTTCGGTAGTATTAACATTAATATCACCACCTTTACCTGTGCTGCTGACATCAGAATAAATCCCACTTCTAAGTGTTGTGTTGGGAGCATTTCCAATCAAGTCAATAGAATTTGAAATGTTAACGTTGATAGAACCTGCTGTTTGACTACCTCGATTTTCCAGCCATACTATAGAACCGTTATCCAAAGTCAAATTGCTCCCTTGGATTTGTACTGTTCCCTGTCCCGTACCGCTAACATTTACTAAAGACTTTTGTAAAAGTTGAATATTTCCTGTTGCTTGAACTGTATCGTATGTTAAGGAAGGGCGATTATTAATCATCTCCAATCCGATTTGAGATGGAGATTCTTGATTACCAACAGCACTTAATTCTACTCGACCACTCGGAGATGTTATTACACCTCCGTCAAATTTTAAATTACCTCCTACTAATGCAAAAGTCTTATTTGAAGGAACTTGCAAACCCACAATACTAGTATCTTGATTAGTAATTTGTGTCCCCAAGCCAAGAGTAAGCCGATGTCCGGTGTTGTTAACTGTTATGTCTGCTGAATTTCGTCCCATCTGCAAACCAACAGGAACACTCACAGTTAACAACGGCTCACTTTGAGGATTTCTCGCACTAAACTCAAACCCCGAATCAAACAAGATACTTTCTGCGGTAGTTCCCAAAAACGAACCACCAATATTCAAAGAAGCATTTTCACCAAATACTATTCCCGCAGGGTTAATCAAAAATAAATTAGCATTTCCGTTCGCTTTTATTAATCCATCAATATTAGATATATTTCCACCTGTTACTCGGTTAATAATATTCACCACATCGGTCGAATTACTGAAAGTTACCGAACTCCCCGTGGGAAGAGAAAACTCCCCGAAACTGTGAAATAAATTATTCCCTTTTTGAATACCGTTAAGAATATTGAAATTATTGCCGCTTGAAGTAACAGTTGTGTTGGTAGTACCATCGGATGTTACCTGAGCCACTACTGGTAAAACTATTCCCGAAGTTAGTAAACCACTTATCAATCCAGATAGAAATGCAATCCCTTTCATATTGTCAAAATTTTTTTAGAGCGGTGGATTGATTTATGGTTCCCTAATTATTTGTGCTACTAACAAAAACTATAAAATGCCGTGGTTTTACGTGTCGGCTCCGCTACACGAAGGAACTTTACTAATTTCTTAACCATATTTATTCACCTTTAGTGAATTCTTCAACTTGAGAAACCGATAAACTCGTTAATCTCGCTATTTCTTCTACCGTCATCCCTTGTTGCAATAAATTCATCGCAACTTGTCTTAATTGCGATTCTGCAAGTTCGGCACGTTGTCTTTGTTGTTCGGCTATATCATCAGAAGTTGGTAATAACTCACCTTCAAAGGTTAAAGGTTAAAGGTTAAAGGTTAAAGGTTTTTTCTAATTCCAATTTTCTCAGTCCTCGGCTATAGGACTTATGCTATTAGCTGGGGGTTTGCAACCCTCAGTGGGTACTAACCCATATATCAAAGCTTCATTACCACCATCCAAGCGACACCAATCAGCAAACCCACACCTTGCGCTAAATAACCCGTACCAATTGGATTGACACCACCGGGAACATTTAAGCTACCAATACCGTAAAATAACTGTTGCACAAACCACCAGAAACAATAGAAAAAAGCCGGTAGTTCGACGGGAATATATAAAATTACCAACGGTAAAATAGAATCAATTTTAACTTTGGGGAACTTATAAATATATGCTCCCAAAACAGATGCGATCGCACCGTTAGCACCAATTAAAGGTAGAGCTAAATTCGGTTGGGCAATAATCTGTACTATCCCGGTTAAAAAACCGCAAAATAGATAGAATAATAAAAAACGTCCGCTACCAAGAATTTTCTCTAAAGTATTGCCGAAAACCCACAAAAATATCAAATTACCAACAATTTGGCTGTAGCTACCATGAATAAACATTCCTGAAAATATTGATAACGAACGCCAAAAGGCAATTAATCCAGCGGCGGGATTTCCATTTATAGCACTACCGAAAGCAGTACTAAATTGTTCCGGAATCAAACCCCAATTATTGAAAAATGTAGCCAGTTCGCCATTAATTTCTAATTTTATTTCCCATAAAAACAAAGCAACATTGATACCAATTAAAAACCAAACAGCTAACGGCTTTTTATTAGTCAAAAGAAAAATTTTATCGCCAATAGGAATCATAAGGAAATTTTGGATTTTGGATTTTGGATTTTGGATTTTGGATTTTGGATTTTGGATTGAAAGAGTTAGGAGTTAGGAGTTGGGAGTTAGAAAATAAGGAATAATCTAATAATTGATAATTGATAACTGATAACTGTTCACTGCTCACTGATAACTGTATAAAAATGTTGGGAAATACACTTGTTGGAAGATACCAAATAATTAGTAATTTGGGAGGTGGGGGATTTGGTGAAAC
>JBARZF010000420.1:0-1757 GCA_049649675.1 Rivularia sp. (in: cyanobacteria)
AGTTTTGAGTCGGCAAAAACTGCTGTTGGTTTAGCGATCGATCTAATTGGAGTGATGGCGCTTTGGTTGGGATTGGTGCGGGTTTTGGAAGCTGGTGGTTTGATGTATACCATTGCCAAATATCTTAAACCTTTAATGATCAAACTGTTTCCCGATGTACCTCCTACTCACCCAGCAATGGGGGCAATAATTCTCAATATTTCTGCGAATATGTTGGGTTTGGGAAATGCAGCTACTCCTTTTGGGATTAAAGCGATGGTTGAGATGAATAAAATTAATCCGGTTAAAGGAACTGCGACTAATGCAATGTGTTTATTTCTGGCAATTAACACTTCTAGCGTGACTCTACTACCTTTAGGTGTAATTGGGATTAGGGCTGCGGCTAACACTCAAAATCCGGCAGCAATTTGGATACCAACTTTAATTGCTACTTTATGTTCTACTTTTGTTGGTGTTTCTGTTGCTTTGTGGTTGGGTGAGAGAAGTAAGAAAAAAGGTGAAGCACCAGAATGTAAAAGTTTAGAATTAGAAGAAGTTGAAATAGAAGAAGTAGGAGAAGTAGGAGAAGTAGGAAAAGTAGAAAGTGAAGCAGTTGAAGATCAAGATTATTCGCATCTGCTTTATCCCGCAGGTACAGCTTCAAAACTATTTGCTTGGTTATTTATTTTCGGATTTATAGGAAGTTGGGTTTATGGAGTAATTAAAGCTGGTAATGTTGCCGGATTTTTTAATCAAGATTTTCTTTCTCATTGGTTGATGCCAGCTTTAATATTATTAATTATTGCTTATGGTGTGGGAAGAGGAGTCAAAGTTTATGAAGCAGTTACAGAGGGAGCCAAACAAGGATTTGGGATTGCAATTAGCGTAATTCCGTTTTTGGTAGCTATTTTAGTTGCGATTGGGATGTTTCGAGCATCGGGTGCAATGGATGTCATCGCTAACGTTTTAAATCCGGTTACTAGTTTTATTAAACTTCCAGCAGAAGTACTACCAATGGCTTTAATACGCCCTCTTTCTGGAGGTGGTGCATTTGGAATCATGAGTGAATTAATTGAAAAAGCCCCGGATTCCTATAGTGCTTTCGTCGCTTCAACCATGATGGGAAGTACCGAAACAACTTTTTATGTGCTTGCAGTTTACTTTGGTGCAGTGGGAATTACTAGCATTCGTCATGCTTTGGTTGCGGCTTTATTGGCTGATGCAACTGGATTGATTGCTGCTTGTTTTCTTTCTTCTATATTTTTTAATTTGGTTTGAATTTGGGAATGGGGAGTAGAAATATTTTGGGAATTACTCTCTTCTGGGCAGAATATTATCGATTAAAAAAACCTTACTAGACGCAGAGAGCGCGGAGGAAAGAAGTTTCATAGAGATAGGTTTGTAGTGGGGACTTTAGTCCTAAATTCAAGGGCTAAAGCCCTTACTACGAACCTTTTTACCCTGCAAAATTAATGTGGTTAACCATAGAGATAGGTTTGGTGTATTTCGGGAATTTAGTTATAGCTAAGTGAATCAATGTTATTAGCTATCATAAATATTCAGTAATTACCCTTAGTTATGGCAAGAAACTGCTTGAGAATCACTCATCAAGGCGAAAATATCCAACTTTCCTGGCAGCGCGGGCAAGCAGCGCCTCGATTTGCCGATGCGGTAAAACTTGAACATCCATTTAACAAACAAGCTTTAACAGATTTACGCTGGTATTTAGAAGAGTATTTACGCTTTCCCTATGGCATTTTCCCAGATGAAGCTGCAAA
>JBARZF010000421.1:0-1671 GCA_049649675.1 Rivularia sp. (in: cyanobacteria)
GCAAAATAATTCCCGGTATGGCAGTTACTGAAAGGATAATCACCTGCTGCCAAGAATTATCAATTTGCTTATACTTAAGAAATATCCAGCCCAATCCTAGAAGACTGAAAAATAATGGTAGCGTAAATAAATAGCTAGCACCGGGCATTAATAAGCTAGTTAGTACCATCAAACCTGCCCATACAAATATTGCACCCAGAAAAAGGTCATGCAAATGAAATCTAGTTAACAGCCAAGTATAAAATGCACTCATTACCGCAATCGTTAGGGCAATCAAAGCAGCTTGGTAAATATTGCTTTGGTAGTAGCCGATGATGAATATTTGTAAGTTAGAATTTAAAATTCTGACAAACCACCACACCAAATTTACAATAACAACAGCGCTTATAATACTTAAAATAAAAGCAACTGCTGATAAACTGATTCCTTTGAGCGTTAATCTCTTCCGTTGAATACCAAAAATAACAACTGCAATCAGAAGCAAACCTGTAATTACCATTTGCGGAATTACCCAAGCTTGAGAATAATAAATAACAACTCCCGGCAGAATATTAAAATACACCGCATCTGTATCGGCAGTAATATTACTTAAGTCAAAGTTGCCAAAATGACGCACTAATCCTAAAGCATAAGAGCCTTGATGCTGAATGCTTCGTGGATCTATTACTTGTATGCTGTCACGTTCAGTATGATAAGCTGGCGTATCTGCACCATAGAAAAAACCAAATCCAGCGCTACCGTAGTCCATATACTCTTCTAAATCGCAACCAAGACGTTGTGCGGAAAATAAATTGAGGAACGACGAAAAGAAGGATGAAACAAACGGATGCGGTACAGCTTTAACAAACTCTTTGATTAGCGTATTGTTATTTGGGCTAGTCTTGTATAACAAACTCGCACCACCACTACCCATTGCCTCAAAGTTAATTGCCAAACGGATATCCTTTGCCCAAGGATGCTCCTTAACAAATGCCCGCGCTCCCAAGTCACTGTTTTCTTCACCATCGGTAAATACAAAAATGACATCATTCTTTAGGGACGGTTCATTTTTTAGTATCCGTGCTGTTTCGAGTAAAGTTACCACACAGGAACCGCAATCACTAGCACCCGGACCAGTTGCGCCAGAATCGTAGTGTGCATCGAGTGCGATTGCGCCCGTACTATTGCCACCTTGAAGTCGTGCAACAACGTTATATACAGTACCAGACTCGAAAACCTGAGAACCCGGAAAGCGCTGTACAACAGTAGTTTTTTGTACAGTTGGTTGCAAACCCATTGCAGTTAATTCTTCAACCAAGTATTCTCGTGCTGCAATATTACCTACAGAACCTATAGGGCGGGGTTTTTGAGCAATTACTGCCAAATGTTGCATCGCTCTTTCTGCCGAAAACTCAGTCAGTGGCGCACTCGCTGGGATAACAGCAGGTGGAATCAACTGCCATAACGCAATAACCACACTCAACAAAAGTATCAGCAGCAGAAACAAACTTTTGCTCAAGCTAATTTGCTCAACTGACCGCGATAAGCTCAATTTCATCACATCAAAAATTGCTACAAAAAGAAATTGGGGAGAGATAGGGAAGGGTACAAGAAGAATTAATTATTCAAAACTCCTAACTTCTAAATCTTTATCTTCAATCTAAAATTGCTTAACTCCCCTACTGATAACTG
>JBARZF010000422.1:0-1660 GCA_049649675.1 Rivularia sp. (in: cyanobacteria)
ACCAAGCACAGCAAGGGAACGACTGGCGACCAATTGCAACTCAAGCAGGTTTAGCGATTGGTATTATCCTCACGATTGATGTTATTACCTTTCTGTTTATTGGTGACGGAACTGGAACTGCTGGGGGATAGGAGTGAGAGAGGGAGAGTATGAAAGAGTGAGGGAGGGAGAGAGGGAGAGAGTGAGGGAGTGAGTAATAATTAGTTACTGAAAAGATGTTGAAATGAATTGGGATAAAGAGCCGATTAAAGTAAATAAAATAATCGGAAAACAAGCAGGGTTTGGTCCAATTCCAGCGAATCAAATTCTCCCTTGGTTCGCGATTATTACCATAACTTATTTTATTTTTGATGGGTTATTAAGTTGGGGAATACCCAAGGTTGCAGTTATTAGTTTTTGGCTAATTCTAAGTTGGTGGTTTGTGACAGGAAAAGACCCAGATAAATACATTAATCTTTTTCGTAAACCCAAAGGTAGCAACTGGGTTATCGGTGGTGCAATTTATATATCTCCTTTACTTTCTCGGAATATCAGAAAGCAACTAAAGAAGCATAAACGCGGATGAAAGCTCATATTCAAACGATAAATTCTATCGACCAAAACAATGAAAAATCGCAATACCTCCCTTTTGAAAACGAACTCGACCTCTGCTGCATGGTTCGCATCGAAAGAGACAATCGTAAAGTAGGAGCATTTTTATTAAATCAAGGTGATATTAAGGACGAAACCCAATTTCAAGTAGTTTTCGCTTTCCAAATCAAAGGTATTCACAACCAACTGTACCCAGAAGAAGTAACATCGATATCATCGTCCATTTCCGAAGCTATGAAATCTATCCTTCCGGGAGAAAAATGTACTTTTCTTCTAGGACGTTATTCGGATGACTCTGTAAGACAACAATATCTCAATAATCTTGCTCAAAACTGTTCTTTAAAACTACCAGCTATCCTAACTCGCAACGAACAAGCAAGAGTACAAGAATTAACTCGTAAAGGAGCAAGGTCAACCTGGCAACAAATTGTATTCTGTACTTGGACTGCAAGTGGATTTGGAGAAAATAAAACTGACCCTTTGTCTAAACTAATTTACTATTCGGGGAAAGCAGGACGTTCTTTTTTAGATAACGTTACCGGAAGAATATCACAAAGACAAGAACAGCTTCTCAATGTCTTATTGATGAAAGCCTACACCCAAGGGTTTATTCAATGGGAAATGCTGTTTAATACAAAAGCTGGATTAGAACTTTCTCCGCTCAACGATACACAGTTATGGTCCTGGTTGTGGAGAAGATTTAATAAATACGAAGCACCACCGATTCCTCAGTTACTAGTTATTTCAGAAGATAAAGATAGCGGTATTAAATTAACGGAAATCCAAAATTCTCTCAAACACTCCACAACTATCTTGATTTCTGGAGAGAAAGGTAGAAGCTCATGTCCCGAACATCGTCAATGCACCAACCGCGTTTATGTGAAGGATAAAGTTTGCAGTGTTTTGACGATGACTGATACTGTAATCGCATGGCTTAATGCGAAAGAACAAATTTCATGGATGTGGAAAGTTCTGAGCGAAAATCATTTTCGAGATACTGAAGCTTGGGTAGAAATTTCAGCAGCGAACCGATATCTGACCCAAGATAATTTACATCGTCAAGCCAAGC
>JBARZF010000423.1:0-5692 GCA_049649675.1 Rivularia sp. (in: cyanobacteria)
CCGGTAAACTAATACAGATTCGCGCTACCAAACCATCAACTACATGAGATATCATCTCTGTATCTGTTTGACGCACGTTACCGTAGCGCATAACGTTAGCCAATGGTGGTAATGCATTCATTAAATGACTGACATCACTAGTTAAAGCCGCAGCATTTTGCAATCGCGACATCAAATAAATTACTGCATCGGATAAGTCAGACAAAATAACTTTATCCAACAAACCTGTCAGTATCGGTAAATCATCAGTCGTATCCGCAGCACTACAAGCTTTGGCATTTGCAGCATCACCAATAGTATTACCCCAAACTCCGGCTTCAATTAAATTGACGGCAAATTCGGGATGCCATTGCACCAGCCAAAATTCGTGAAAAGTACCTTTTTTACCGCGAGTTTGCTGAAATTGTCCCCAAGGAATATCTAAAAGATTGAGCCGATGTAGTAAATGAGAGCGAGCTAAATCGTTTTCTTTCCGCAAATCCAAATCGTACATCTTTTCCGTAGCATCCGCAGGCATCCGCAATCGCTTTTGCTGTCGCTGTAAATCTTGCTGCAACGGCACCATCGGCGTTTCATCGGGAACTTTGCCCAAACTTTCCCCAACAATCAACTTATCGAAAATTAACTGCATCGGTAAATCGCTACCAAAACACATCACCGTTTGAGTAGCTTCATTTAACTCTGGTAAACCAGGTAAAGAACGATTTCGCAAAGCCGCCAAAGATTCCGCCAACCGCACCGCTTCAATAACGTGAGCCGAAGAAGCATCCAAATCTTGCTCTCGTAATAAGCGTGCTACTCGTGTCATCCAGGTTATGGAGATAGGGGGATGGGGAGATGGGGGGATGGGGAGATGGGGAGATAGGGAGAAATTTTCTACCTTATCTTCTTGTCTTTCCAATGCCCCATGCCCAATGCCGATTCCCCAATCCCAAAGATGATGATACCAACCTGGCGATTCTATACCCGCACCATAACCGCTGCTGTATGACAAACGTCCGTAAGTCCAAGGTATCCAGGTTGCCTGTACTTTTTTCTTAGGTAAACCTTTGAGTAATGCGGTATCTTCTTTTGCTGCTGGCATATGGGAAAGTGCGGGAGCGTGCCAAGCTCCACAGACAACGGCGATACGTTGAAATCCTTCTTTTTCTGCTGCGCGGATGGTTTTCCGCATATGTGCTTCGCGTTTGGCTTCTATGGGATTTTCAGAAGCTGGCATTTCTTCGCGCACGGCAGTCATTGCTTCGAGGATAGCTGTAAATAAATCAACACTATTCCCCCGTGTTTCTACCATATGTTCCCACCAGCGTTCGCCGTCGCTGTAACCTGCTGCTTCGGCGAGTAAGCCCAGAGGATCTTGGGGAATTTTGGATTTTGGATTTTGGATTTTGGATTCTGGGTTCTCCCCATCTCCTTGTCTCCTTGTCTCCTTGTCTCCTTCTCCTGCCATAGCCATCCGATGAGTCAGGGGTAAATCCATGAACCGCACGGGGATATTATTACTTAGTCCAAATTGTATTGCTTGCCACTCTGGAGAGAAGACGGCAAAGGGATAATAAACGCTTTCTTTGGGGTTGTCTGGAAGGTAAATTAGTAGTGCTACTGGCGGCTGCATTTGCGATGAAGCGACTAGTGTTAGTAAGGATTCGGCATCGGGTGGTCCTTCTATGAGGATGGTGTCGGGTTGGAGTTTTTCTAATGCTTTACGTAAACTGCGTGCTGAACCGGGGCCGTGATGTCGGATACCAAAGATGTGGGTTGTCATGATTTACAAAAAATTGATTTAAATTTCCTCTCTCACTACTCTACGAATAATTTCTGTTACTCCCGCAGCCATACGTGCATCAACTTCTCTCCATGTATCGTTGCCAGGATTTTTCACTCCTCGGAGTGTCATGGCTAATGTTCTTAATTTACCGAATTGAGTACTGGTTTTGAAACGCTCATCAATAAACTGCACAAAAGCGGTGTAGGTAATCTCAAATGTATTTCTACTGTTACTATATCCATAACCTAACTTGGAAATAATCACTGGTGCGCCGATCGTTTTTTCTAATCCTAAAGTTTCTAAAGCTACTTCTGCATACCGTGCTTTATCGTAACCCATTGCATAAATTATATCTTTAAGACTGTGCCATTGCGCTGAGGGTAAACGTGCTGATTGGTTAAGATGTAAATGCCATCCTAACATTGACATCAACCGGGTTAGATCGTAAGCGGAAAGATAATTTTTATCTATTTCTAAATTTGTTGTAGCAGCATTTAATATTTGTTTTCCGGTTAAGCGATCGAATAAAGAGGGTTGAGAAAGAAAAGGTGTTTCACCGTATCCGCTACGAAATTCTAGCTGTTGATTGCCAGTGATGCTTTTAAGCCAATTTTCTAAATCAAAGGGTGTTTGAAACCTTTTTAACATTGCAGCGGCTGAGTTAGAACTTGCTATTTTATTCCGATAGCTAACGATATCTAACACAATATCTATGAAACTATATTTTTTATCGTTGAAGTAGCAGCTTTCAATATCAAGGTTAGCTAGTTTGGCATTTGCTTCACAGGCTACATTCAAAGTAGGAATAATTTTTGTCGCACTCCAAAATTGATTTTTAGTTAAAGCATTTTTTCCCAACCACCGGGTTTTAATTTCTCCACTATCAAATTTACCAAGACAGACACAAGCTTCTGTAATTTCTGAATCTAAGAAATTTAAACTTTGATTTTCAATACTTGGGATTGTTCCTCGTTGGGGATAATTATTGTATGTTGAATTAATAGATGAATTTTCGTATTTTGCCCCTAAACGATTGGAATATTCGTTTATTTGAGTAATATATGTTGAGTTTTTAATATCTCGGTGTAAAAATGCTGCAACATCATCACCTGCAAGCCTTGTTTTTCTAGCTATAGCGATTAATTTTTGAAAAACCGATTCTTGATTTACTGTTTGCAATATAAAAGGTAATTGCTTTGTAATTAGCAGCCTCCAAGCAAAGTTTTCATCAAAGCGCAGCAATGGTAAATCTACAGCCTGACAAAACTGTTTGATTGCACCTTCAGTCATCGAGCCATAATCACCATCTATTAATTTTCCACCAGGATATAAACCCAAGCTTTTAAGATTAATTTGAATTTCCCTAACTAGTTCTTCGTCAGCTTTTACTTGTTCTGTGCTTAATAAACTACTAATATTTTCAAGTTTCATGTCGGTTAATATTTCTGACTATAAAATTCTACTATCACTACAAGCATTTATGTTATGAATACAGAAAATTAGGAAATAAATATTGTGAGCTGGTTCCCAGGTTCAACCTGGAAAGGTATTGGAGGCTCTGCCTTCACCTACTGAAAATGGTGCAAAATATAAATTTAAATAGAATTTGCGAATTTAATTTGCAATAAAAATTTATCCTAACCTAAGCATAACCAAAAATAACGATCGACCTAAAATTAGTTTTATAGTCAAAAAAATCCGAAATCTTTCAAAGGATATTTGTAGTGACAAACATAAGGAAATTCTACAAATAACCTACAAATAATTATTATTTCGGAGCCAAATTATGCCTGCTTTATCCATTGCTATTAAAAGCTTAATCAAAAACGCTCGTTTTACAGCTTCTGAATTAGTTAACTTAGAGAAAAAAATTGAACGCAGACAAACAAGTTTAAAAGATGCAGAAATTATCGCTACAAATTATGCCGATACTTTAGAAGCTGGTGTCGGAAACTGGTTAAATAAGCTATTACGTAGATTTGGCAGTCGCGTTAAAGTCGCAGAAGCTATAGTTAATCTCGCTGAGGATACCGCATTACTCAACGGACAAATAATTATACCGGATTCTGGACGCAGACACCCATCGGTTCGCAATATTCAACGTTGTTTAATTGCTTTAGCAAGTCGTAACCAAGTATTAGATTATATGCTTCCCGAATATGGAGCAGATGGAATCTATGGTGGAGAAACAACCAAAGCCGTAAAAGCATTTCAGCAACATAATTCAATTACTATTACCGGGAAAGTTGATGCTTATACAGCTAAATTATTAGATGAAGCACTCAAAACTACTAATGTACCGGGAAGTTTATTTGCAACTCCAAAAGATATAGTTAATGCAGCGAAAGAACTTTGTAGTGGAGATATTGCACAATATTATGGCGTTCCTCAACCGTGGATAAATAACGATCCTAAGCATAATGTTCCTGTAGATATCCACTTTAACTATCTTGTAAATCGCTGGAAGTGCAATCTATTTGGCGGTAATGTATTACGTAAAGCTGGTTATGAACCCCCTTATTACGAAGATAATACCGACAATGGAAAAGGTGAATATCCTAACGCTAATCAGTGGTATAAATGGACTGACAAATATGCTCTTAGACAGGGAAATCCGGTGCGTTTCGAGTTAATTGCACAAGTCGCTGCCCATTCTTTTTCCCGAAGTGAAGCGAGAAGCAAAATTCATCAACTATTTACTTTGATTCAACCTGGTGATTTTTTGATGGTAGATCACCAAGGTAATATAACTCAAGATGGTGGACATACTAGGGTTGCTGTTAAAAGTGATTTTCATGCTTCGGGTAAAGTATCTTTCGCGCAAGCTAGATATGACAAAGCAATGATTTTAGATGAAAGTGTTGAGGATTTAGTTCACAAAGACGAGGAAAATATCTGGTTAATGCGTCCAAATGTAAGAATGTGATTCCCATAAAGCAATATTTTTAGTAGCTGGAGGTAGAGATAACCTCCAATCACATTTCAGTCTCAGATTCTTCTTCAGAATCAAAACTAATTTCTTTACGCGAATAATTAACCATTTACCATCACGTTTTTCCCAAATCTCGGTTTGTCTACCATCAGCTTCAATTGGACTTCCACTGTTTAATTCTGCTGAAAGTTTCCAGCTAATTGCTGTGACACTTTGGCAAATTTTAAACGTATTAATAATCTTTTTAGTGTCACGCACCAGTCTGGGGTACAGCCGGGATACGTGCTGTCCGGGGACACGTTGCAAACTTTTGTTAAGATACTTGCGATGATCTAGATTCTGTGATTTTTTTCGCTTAAACCAACACATTACGTTACATTCATTCTGCCGTAAATCGTGTATTTTAATTCCAACTAACTCTGGGTAATCAGTTATTAACTTGTGCCAATATTCATGCACTGTGCGATAGCTAATTATAATTTGTTGGATGATGAAGGGCTTTTAGTTTTAACTTGAACAATTGTCAAGGTATTGCAGGGTAAGGGTTGTAGAGTTATTGTTTTACATAACTTTACGACGTGTCTCCGGACAGCACGTATAAGGCTATACCCCAACCATTATTCAAAAAAACTGACATTTTACACTTACGCCTCCGGAATAAGCCGATTCAAAGTTGGTATTAAGTATGCACTGACTTAAAGATGGAAATACAAAAAGATGCAACTAACTACAAACACTACTTCTGTTTTGCTGAAGAAGGGTTCAAGAGGTACAGACGTAACTAAGCTGCAAACTGCTTTGACCGAAATTAGTGGGATTCAAGCCCCGTTCTTTTAGAACGGCTTTTTTTACCTTCCATTGTGGTAAAATTTGAATAGTCAACCTAGGGCATTGGGAGACTCTAAACGGACGTGGAGGGATGGTAAGACTCCGCAGGGTAGCACAACCCAATGAAGCGTCAAGGAATCCTCTCTCCTTAAGGAAGAGGAGGT
>JBARZF010000424.1:0-11629 GCA_049649675.1 Rivularia sp. (in: cyanobacteria)
CTACATTTCTACCCCGGCACTAAATAAAGGTAATATATTTTTATATATAATGTGTGTTGATTTATCTACAAATGCCATTGGTATTTACAGTTTTATACTAGTAGCAAGTTAAAGGTTAAAGGTCAAAAGTAAAAAAATAAATAATAGTTAAATTATGATTGCTTTTTTGTGTACGGCGATACATTAATCAGTTCTGATTTACTTATAAACGTAATATAAAAGTTTGATTTCCTTGCCATAAAATTACGAATAAATATAATCTTTTAAATATAATCTTTAACCTGTTACTTATGAATTGTTACCTATTATCTCTTACCTTTGACATGCAGACCTTTGACCTTTGACATGCAGACCTTTAACCTATTACCTATTACCTATTACCAACTTTTTCCCGATAATGCGGTTCTAAAAGATTAGAAATATCGGGTCCCAAAGGAATTATGCCTCCCGGATTGAGCGGAAACAAATTTCCGTAATAATCCTGCTTAACGCTTTCCAAATCGCAAGTTTGAGCAATTCCTTTAAGCTGATATAAATCGCGTAAATAAGCTCCTAAATTTACATAATCCTGAATTCTACGGCGATTACACTTGAACAAACTGTAATATACTACATCAAAACGAAACAAGGTAGTAAATAAACGCACGTCAGCTAAAGTTAACTGTTCGCCACATAAATATCTTTTATTCTCTAACGCTTGATCGATCTCATCTAAAACCGTGAATAATTCATTGCAACATTTATTGTAAGCTTCTTGAGTTTGAGCAAACCCGCAGCGATAAACACCATTATTTACAGCATAATATATTTTTTCATTCCACAATTCTATTTCTTCTTTTAATTCTTCCGGGTAGAGATTGAATTCGGGATTGTTTGCAAACTGATTCAATTGAGAATTTAAAATTACGATAATCTCGGCACTTTCATTATTAACTATCGTGTTTGTTTGCTTGTCCCATAATACTGGAACAGTAGAGCGTCCTTGATAACCCGGTTGTGCAACTTGATATAGTTCCGGAACAGTTCGACAATTTTCTTCTTGATTATTTAAAACCCAGATTCCTTCATTAGGAGAAGGATAAACAATTGACACTTCAACAGCATCTTCAAGTCCTTTTAAAGCTCTAACTACTAAAGTTCGATGCGCCCAAGGACATCCCAAGCCTACATATAAGCGATAACGTCCCGCAACAGGTTGATAAAGATTATTTTCTTCCACACCTAGGTCATCGCGAAACTGACTTGAAGGGCGGATATATTCTCCTTTATTGTTACTAGGTGCCAGCTTCGACATCATTATCTGCCACATAGTTGTCCAAACAAATTTTCCTAGCTTAATAATTAACCCCGAAGGCAGCGATTTACCTTTTTTTTTTACTTCAAAAGTAGAGTTTTGAGGATTTTGATAATTTACATCTTCTTTTGTAGATTCTAAAGGTGCTGACATTGCAATATACCCTGAGTATGATTTTTTGTTTTAATAATTTTCGCGAAACTAGTTTTTAACCTAAAAAACACTGGAAAACCATAATGCGCGAATTTTAAGCGATCAAAAATAACAATTACAATTCTTCCTATAGACATAGTACTTAATCTTTTCTGCGATGGAGCTTAAAAGCTGGGAAATGTTGTTATCTGGTATTGGACATTGATTGCTCAAAAATTGAGTGAATTAACCCATCTGTAACTACATCAGGTCAAAAATCCAATGATAAATTTAAAAAGTTTCTTAAAGCAATTAGGAACAGTAGTTCTAAGCGGCTTACTAGTAGTTACCGTTTGGCTGGGAAGCGTACCTCCAGCCCATGCAGCTATTACCGGCAATCCAGTAGTACCCACCACTGAAAATAGCAAACGAATTCAGGCGATCGCATCTTGTTTACCCGCAAAACTAACCATTCAAGAACAAGACGCGGGCAATCGTATCGCCAATGCCCTATCAGAAATGAAAAATGACCAACTAGAAAGAATATATGACGTTACAGATAACCCTAAATTAAGTCAGTCAGAAATTGAATTCAAAAATTGTTTGCAGAACAAAGGTTTTACACCTCAAGCAGATATTCAACGTTAGATAGGTAAGTAGGGAATGGGAAGATAAGGAGACAAGGAGAATAAAACCTAACTCCTAACTCCTAACTCCTAACTCTTAACTCCTAACTCCTAACTCCTAACTCCTAACTCCTAACTCCTAACTATTCATACTCATCGCTTACCGCTACAATTTTTTTGTGATGCAAAAATAAAAGGTTGAGTTCTGTTGCAGCAATTAACCAGACGAAATCAGAATACAAACGGTGGTTTAACAGAAAATCTAGCTGGATATCTTTTCCTCGCACCAACTATTTTGGTTTTGGGAATTTTTGTGGTGCTACCGATACTTTATGCTGTATTTCTCTCTCTACAAAAAGTACAGCTTTTGGGTGGTATTGAATATGAGTTTGTTGGTTTTCGTAATTTCAGCCAGTTAGTAGAAGATGAACGGGTGTGGATTGCTCTGAAGAATACAGGAGAATACGTGGCAATCGTCGTACCTTCGCAAACCATACTGGCTTTATTCTTAGCAGTTACTCTTAATTCTGGCATTCGCGGTAAAAGTTGGTGGCGCGTTCTTTTCTTTATACCTACAGTCACTTCTTCTGCGGTGTTGACGTTGATATTCATGTGGATTTACAACACCAACGGGCTGCTGAATGATTTTTTAAGCGCGATTGGATTTCCGACATATAACTGGCTGGGAGATCCCGCAGTTGCCCTCAAAGCCATCATGATTATGAATATTTGGTCAACTGCACCGTTTTTCATGGTGATTTATTTAGCTGGTTTACAAGATATACCTAAATATCTTTACGAAGCAGCAGAATTAGACGGTGCAAATGGATGGCACAAATTTATAAATATCACCATTCCCATGCTTAATCCAGTTACCTTTTTTGTGGTAGCAATGGGAATCATCGGTACATTTCAACTATTTGATCAATCGTACATATTTTCCAAAGGTACTGGCGGACCAAATAATGCCACTTTAACCGTAGTTTTACTGATATATCAAGCCGTATTTCGTAACTTGCAAATGGGATATGCAGCAGCGATCGCTTTTCTTTTAGCAGTAGTAATCATAGCTATAACCTTGATTCAGCGACGACTTTTTGGAGGCGGAAGTTGAATAGAAACTGGAACGGTTTGTGGCTAAAGATACTGCTGTATTTAGTTTTAGCTCTGTATGCAATTATTACTTTAATTCCTTTTTTGTGGGCGCTTTCAGCATCGTTTAAACCGTTAACAGAAATAGTCGCTGGCGAACCGAACTTTCTACCCAAGAACTTTACCTTCGATAATTACAAACAAATCTTTATAGAAGAACCATTATTTTTACGTTGGTTTTTCAACAGCGTAATTATCGCCATTAGCGTCACCATATTAAACTTAATATTTAATTCAATGGCAGGTTACGCCTTAGCAAGACTGAGGTTTCGGGGCAGACGCTTTTGGTTTTTTATGATTTTGGCAATATTAGCCGTACCAATACAAGTTACGCTCATTCCCACATTTTTAATCTTAAAAACATTTGGCTGGTTAAACTCCTACCAAGGGATGATTGTTCCCAATATGGTAAACGCCACATTTATTTTTATGATGCGGCAGTTTTTCATTAACTTTCCTAGAGAATTAGAAGAAGCCGCAGCCTTAGATGGTTTAAATACCTTTGGAATTTTCCGTCATATTGTACTTCCCCTTGCCAAACCAGCACTCGCAGCCCAAGCAGTATTTATCTTCATGAGTAGCTGGAATAACTTCTTACTTCCCGTAGTTATATTATTCGATCCAGAAATGTTTACCCTACCCCTCGGATTAAACAGCTTCAAAGGTCAATATATCAGCTACTGGAACTATATCATGGCAGCTTCAATGGTATTCACCCTACCAGCCCTGCTCATTTACGCCTTCTTCAACCGATACTTCATTCAAAGCGTCTCCTTTACAGGAAGTAAGCAGTGAACAGTGTTAGCGCAGCGTGACGCGGTAGCGTCATACAGTGAACAGTGAACAGTGAGCAGTTAGGAGTTGGGAGTTAGGAGTTAGGAGTTAAAAATTCTTTCTACCCCCTCTCCCCATCTCCCCCTCTCCCCAGCTCGCAACTTCAAAAAGTACTTAGGGCAACAAATTGCACGCTTAGAGTGATAATTGTATTAAAGCAGCGATTATCTTATTGTCTGAGTTGACGACCATTATGGGTTTTACGAGCCTATCAATCGCGGAAATCACAGTCTATTACAGCTTCAAAAGGCTGAAACAGGCTTTCTTGGTACGTCTGGGTGGGAATAATTTACAAATATTTATAAAGTATTTATAAATTCCTGCATTATGACGTTTGAGAATACCGCAATTTATTTATTTTCTAATTTTTGTCTGAAAAATCCCTGCTTAATCGGTACCTCGTTTTGAATTAAACCGAAGTTACCAACAATAAGCGGGTTAATAGCAAAAAACACTTTTTGTGTTGACTTTAGCAATAAGGAATTAAGTATCGCTGTCCGAAACTCTGTTGAGTATTAGAATTTTTGAGGGGAAACATGATAACGAGATTAATTAGCATTTTTATTGCTGGTGCATTCCTAAGTTTTCAGTTGTTTGTCGGTAGCGCTTGTGCAGTAGAACTTGATGAAGGTACTCGCACGGTACCTTTGAACGAACAAGGCGATAACTATGTACTGAGCTTAAAAGAAGTTAAAAAAGGTAAACGGCTATTTAACGACACTTGTGCCCAGTGTCATGCTGGTGGTGTAACCAAGACAAACCAAAACGTAGGATTAGATCCCGAAACTTTGGCATTAGCAACCCCACCCCGCGATAACATCGAGGGTTTAGTGGACTATATGAAAAATCCCACTACCTATGATGGAGAAATTGAAATTTCTGAATTGCATCCTAGCTTAAAGAGTGCGGATATTTACAAAGAAATGCGTAATTTGACCGAGGAAGATTTAGAGGCGATCGCCGGTCATGTTCTCCTGCAACCTAAAATCGTTGGTCAGAAATGGGGTGGTGGTAAGATTTACTACTAAACCTTCGATTATTTTGTAGTCAGTAAAGTTTAGTCATTGGTCTATAGTCGGACTCACGAAAGCCCCCCTTTAATCGGGGGGTTTTGGGAATCTAAAAATTGATAACTACATTTTATTCAAATTACCTTGTTTATTTACAAAAATTTTTATCTATGACATATTGTCGTATTTGGTCGCAATTTTATTTAAAATAGAAAAAGATAATGAAAACTGTTGTTAGGAGAAATCAATGAAATTGATTGCGTCCACTTTACGCCGTTTCGGTTTAGCTGCGTTGACTATGCTGTTGATTGTCAGCAGTTTCGTGGCTTTTGCCCCTAATGCTGCGGCTGAAACATTTACTGTAAAGTTAGGTAGCGATAAAGGTATGCTGGCGTTTGAACCATCTAAATTATCAGTTAAACCGGGCGACACCATTAAATGGGTGAACAACAAAGTTCCTCCCCATAACGTTGTATTTGATGCTGCTCAAAACCCTGCAAAGAGCGCTGATTTGGCTAAACAACTTTCTCACAAGCAGTTGGTAATGAGTCCCGGACAAGAATTTACAAGCACCATTCCAGCGGATGCACCTGCTGGTGAGTATACTTTCTATTGCGAACCTCACCGTGGTGCTGGCATGGTCGGTAAAGTGATTGTTGAATAGAAAAGTTGAGCGTATTGCTCGCGCCCGAATTTTAAAATAGGTGGCGAGCAAAATCAAAAAATGTAGAGACGGGGCGCAGTGCTACGTCTCTATTTCTATTTCTATATGTATATTTAAATTGTCTAATTTTTGCCTAATTAGAATTTTCTCTACGCTCTTGAATTTTACGTAGTCGCTGAATTAGCTTCTTAGAATCAGAAGTTTTTTTAGAATCATCTTCTGTCTCGGATTCTTCTTTAATATTTCTTAGCCTTGAAGAAAGTGATGGTTTAGAAGTAGCTTGCGGTGCGGGTTCCTTGACGTTAACTCGCGCTTGGGGCTTGGGTATTGATGGTACCTTGGGCATTTCCTGACTGTTTCTCAGCCGCACTTCTACAGGTAGCTTATCGTTATTCTGCGATGCAGATGCGGGCTTCTTGGTTCTAATTTGAACCTGTGGCTTGATTTTAGCTGGGGCTGTTTGTGTCGGAACAACTACCGCACCAGGAGACGGTTGCACGTCAATTTTTACCGGAGCCGAACTTCTAGATATGTTTTCAGGCTTTTTCTGCACTGGCTCATCTTTAGCATCACGCAACCGATCGACTAATTTATCTTCAGGTAATTTATCTTCAGGCTTGGAAAATTCAACAGTTTTAACCGCATCAGATTTGAAGTCAAGGGCAAAAGCGTATACTTTCGCTGTACCATTTTTTCGGATGCTATCGCGATTTTGCTTGATATACTTCCGGAAATAATTTTTAGTTTCTTTGTCTAGCTTAGAGCCAACTGACCTATCAACATATTTAAAATAGTCAACTTGCCCGCGAGAATCAACAACTATAGTACCTTCTACTTTTCCTTCTTTTCCTGGCTTTGTCTTAATCACCTCAGAAATTGGTGGTTTGGTTTCAACGTTATCAAAACGTTGTTCAACTTCTGAAAACTGTTTTGCCAGAACTAACTTTGATGGATTCTTAGGTGATATGTTGCTATTTTGAGGCGCTGTAATTGTATTTGCATTTCCTGATGGTTGCTTTGGTAGAACAATTCTTCTGCCCCCAGATGAGTTTTGCCCCCATTGCTGCACGTTTTGTCCTGCGAAGGTTAGTTTATCGCCCGGTTTAGGAATATTTCTATTGGTAGGGGCAATAAAATCTTCGGGACGAACTCTTCTGGGTTGATTTACAGCACCATTATTAATGGCGGGGTTAATTAGTGGATTAATCGCCACGCTATTACCAGTACTAATGCCGGGATTCTCCATTGGAGGAAGGGGTGGTGGTGCTGGCATATTAGCAAAATCTGGCACTGCTGCCGACTGTATCGGAGGTACGTTACGAGGAGCCGCCGGGATTCTCGCTGGCGTGCTTCTTCTAGAAACCAATGGTGCCGGGTTTCCTAAGTTGATTTTTTGATTGTAACGACGATAGGAGCCGCCAGATTGCGCTTTAGCGTTAAATGAAGGGTTGAAATTCGGTTGAGGAAGTATTGGTAAAGAACGACTTCTAGGTAAAGATGAAATATTCGGACCTGATGACTTAGGTAAGGGTGGTAACATCACCTTTGTAGAGTCAGGACTCGGTGGTAGTTTAGCTAGCGGAGTCGGTTGAGTCGCAAAGTTAGGTAAAGGAATTCCAGGCTGTAAGGGAACCTGGGGTAAACCTGAAATCTGAGGACGCTTTGTTTGGGGTAATCTATTTTGTTCTGCCTCAGATAACTCCACGATTCCGACACTTGCCGTCTCTGGTTTTTGCTTTGGTTTGGAGTCAACTGGCATCAAAGGCAGGATGAAAGCAATAGCTCCATGTATGCCGACGGATGCTATGGCTGCTATTCCAGCTGGTTGGCTGAGGAATTCGGGTATATTTTTGAGTACTGAGACGTAAGACATGGCTGTTATCGCTTACAAAGACGAAGATTGCGGTTGACTGGCAATTTAATATATCAGGCAATAATTTCAGGCAATAATTATTTGATTGCGGCAAGCCCTTTCGGATGCGTCCCTTTAAAAATAATAGCTTTTTGTGGCAAGACTAATAATAGCAATATTGCCAGTTGCTCTTAACGGTAGATTGATGCAAGCCGTGAAAGCGTATAAAAAAAATGCGAACCTATTCCTTTATAGGAGTAGTGCTTGCCGTATTAAAGGATAAAAAAAAATTATCATCTTAAAACTATGCGAAAAATCTATCTTTGAGTTTGATGCTAAACAAATAATCGGTGTCATATATACTACTTTAAACAAAATTAGATATATCTTTTTTGATAAAGCATCTACTAGATTCGGGAAGTTTTTTGTTTATTTTTATGGTGGATCTCCACTAGCTATTGTCTGTCAAAGAAAATAAATAATCGGCAGACGGATTCTTGTAGCTAATTTATAGCCTAAATTGAACAACAATTATATCCGTTACAGAACAGAACTTTAAGGTACTATCTCAAAAAATAGCTTTCAAGCAGTAAGGCACAGACAATCATCAATTATAGATTATCTGCATCTATTAGCAATGTTCGCATAACACTAATAAGAGGTATCTACTTACGTATAAGTTATACCGAACCGTTTTTTTTTGGCAAGTATCAACTCTCAAATTCCGCTAATATCGAAGAATAAAAGTACTACTATGTCTTTACCTACAGTTATTTTACCCGGATTTTTAGAAAGCGCCGAAGCTTACTATAAATTAGAAAAATCATTGCAAAGTTTAGGTTTTCCTACAGTGACGGTGCCGTTACAGCGACGCGATTGGATAGCTACTTTAGGAGGAAGGGCTGTATCTCCGATTTTAAAACAGTTGGACTGTACGGTAGAGCGTATCTTACAGCAAAAGGGTGTTCCTCAAATTAATTTAATCGGACACTCCGCAGGAGGTTGGATATCGCGTATTTATTTGGGAGATGTACCTTATGGCAAAAGCAATCTTAATTTATTGACGTGGAAAGCTCATCCAAAAGTTGCCACTCTTGTAACTTTAGGTACACCTCATACCAGCTTGGAACGTTGGACTCAGTGGAATTTGGATTTTGTCAATAATAATTACCCCGGTGCATTTCATCCAAATGTTGATTACACCTGTGTTGCCGGAAAAACAGTTTTTGGTCAAAGAAAATTTGGAAACTGGCTGGCTTATAGCAGCTATAAATTAACTTGCGGTAACGGCAACACTTGGGGAGATGGAATTACGCCTATCGAAGCCGCTCATCTAGAAGGAGCAAGGAATTTAGTTATTGAAAATGTGATGCATTCTCCTAGAAGTTCGTCATGTTGGTATGGTTCGCAACAATCTTTATCAATTTGGTCGCAATACCTAGCATAAATGTATACAATCTTTTGAATTTTTTTATATTTCTTAGTTAAAATCGTAATAATTGTAAATCTTTTTTAAGAAAGGAAGATTCTATGCTTGCTCAAGAAAGTAAATTTGACATAGTGATGCGACGGACGGCGACGATTCTATCAGTGGTGATTATTACTTTCAGTTTGATTGCTGCTAGTACGGGTATTCTGCTCTCCATTTATTACGAACCAGCTTCTGGTAGAGCTTTTCAGTCATTAAAGATGATTACCGAACAAATTCAATACGGCTGGTTATTCCGTAAAGCTCACCATATTGCTGGTAACGGAATAATTGTTGCTGCTTTAATTGAGATTGTGGTGATGTTTTTAGGTAGAAAATTTACTAAAACCTGGTATACAGCCTGGGTTAGTGGAATATTTTTGACCTTAACCGTAATCGGCTTAAGCTGGACATCGATGATTTTGGGCTGGGATCAAGTTGGATTTTGGCGCTTTAATATCGAATTAGGAACAATTGAAGCAATTCCTTTTATCGGTCAGCAATTAAGAGAAATTCTTACTGGTGGTAGTGGTGTTAGTACCTTGACAGTTCAGCGTCTGTATACCATACACAGCTACATTCTCTCTACTGTTGCGATTATTTTGTCCGTAGTACATTTAGTCAGCATGCTGTGGGTTGAAAAGCGAGTCAGCCAACCCCAAGAGCTAGTTCAAGGTGTTGGCGCATCAGTTGCAGAAAGTTGAGATAATTTTCCCATGGGAATTTCTTCTACTTCTGGTAAATTTTCTAAAGAAAGACGAGTAGATTGATTAGCACCAGACAAGCGTTTAAGCAAATCCGGTCTGGGATCGTGCAACAAGTAGATTAGGCGATCGCCAACTTGCCAAGTTTCACCACCGGCAATCAAATTGATTTTATCGTCTCTTTCTACAAACAACGGCAGCAAGTCCCCAGTCCGGATTAATGCTTGTAACTGAATTTTTTGTAAAGAAAAACCAGGATCTTTCAAGGTCATAGTTCCTAGTTTGACTTGTTCGTCCGCCAGATGTTGATTCCAAATTTTGAGTTTGAAATCGGGAAGAAAGGCTTGAAGAACTTTACTGTTATTTTTGGTGCGGGCTTGAGGATCGCGAGGATAGACTGCTAAAACACGAGGTGGATCAAATTCTTCTGCGGCTCGTTGGGCTAAAACAAAATTAACTTCACCGTTTTTAGTCATAGCCAGAAAAGTACCCACCGAATCAAGTCCAGCTTCTTCTAAAACATTGGCATCTAAAGCACTGCTAGTCAAAACCCTTAGATTTTCCGCTTGTGCCTGCTGAGAAGCCTCTGGATCTGTATCAATCATGACTACAGTTTCTCCGCGTTCTTGAAAGAAGCGGGCAATCAAGATACTTAAAGGATTGCAACCGACAATTACCGCTCCAGTTGCTTGTTTCAAGGTAATTTGCAGCAATTTTGCAACCCAACCTGCTGTAAGTCCTTGACAAAATACTGTCATTAATATTGTCAAAAACACCAAGGCTTTAATTGCGTCACCACCGTTGATGCCGCGCTGCGTCAGTAAAATACCGAATAATGAAGCAACAGAGGCCGAAACAATACCCCTCGGTGCAACCCAACTTAAAAATACTTTTTGTCTCCAGTTAAGATCGCTGTTCCAGGTACATAAGAGAATATTAATCGGTCGCACTACGAACATTAGCGCCAACACGGTAAATAAACTACCCCAGCCCAAAGCGAATACGCTGGCGATAGATAGATCGGCCGCTAGTAAGACAAATAATACCGAGATACACAGAATTGTTAGCTGACCTTTAAAGTGGCGTAACAAACGTTCTTCCGGTACCGATGAATTTGCAAAAACAGCTCCTGCCACTACCGTTGTCATTAGTCCTGATTCACTGCGAATCATCTGCGCCAAAGTAAACAAGCCCCATACAGAGGCAAGTACTACCAGATTTTTTAGTTCAAATGACAAAATATTGGCCCGCTTGAAAAATAGCGATAACAGCCAACCGCCTACTCCACCGATTGCCGCACCAATACCCAAACGCACAAACAAACCAATGATGGCGTTTAAAGGATCTGCATCGCCGTTCAAAATAGTATCGAGAACAACGACCGCAAGAATTGCTCCTACGGGATCGATGAGAATTCCTTCGCCTTCTAAAAGCGTCGAAACTTGCCGGTCTACTTTTATTTGTTTGAGCAGTGGAGTAACTACTGTAGGGCCAGTTACTACCACAATCGAAGCGTAAAGAAAAGCAATCGGCCAAGGAAACTCTCCCAGCCAATGGGCTGCCATGCTTCCGCCCACCAATGTAATCAAGGTTCCTAAGGTTACGAGCAATTGCAAGCTAGTAGAAACCTTACCTAATTCCCGCAATTCTAAGTCTAATCCGCCTTCAAACAGAATTATTGCCGTTGCTAGAGCAACAATTACTTCTAATCCAATGCCTAACAAATGGGGATGTAATAACCCAATGCCATCCGATCCAAAAAAGATGCCAAACAGCAGTAAAAAAACGATGCTAGGGACTTTAATGTAGGCAGCCAGCACTTGGGCACTGATGCCTGCAACGACAGCAATCACCATTTGCAGGGTGATGTCAAAAGATGCTTCCATATTGGAG
>JBARZF010000425.1:0-2558 GCA_049649675.1 Rivularia sp. (in: cyanobacteria)
TGGGGGAATTATCTCGGTTGGGGTGGAATCTGTTTTATTAGTAGCTGAATATAAAGATTTACTTGTATTACCGAGATTAGAATTAGAGTTATCGTAAATCCATTCCAAATTTAAGAGATTTCCCAATGTTTTGCTTAATTCTTCAACCTGTAAAGGTTTGGGTAAAAAACTTTTTGCTCCTGCTTCTAAGCTGCGCTGTTTATCTGCATCAAAAACGCTAGCGCTAGAAACAATTATCGGAATAGAGGATGTTTGAGAATTGGCTTGAAGTTTCACCATCAGTTCAAAACCATCCATATTAGGCATTGCTAAATCTAATAAAATCGCATCTGGCTTGTTTTCCGTTGCCAACTTTAGCCCTTCTATACCATCGGTTGCTTCTAAAGTACGAAAGCCGATGGCTTTTGTTAAATTGCTCAATACATTGAGGTGATTTTCCTCATCTTCCACAATCAGAATTTGCGGTATTTTTCCTTGAATACCAACTATTTTTTGTTGATTTGGAATTAATTCTGCTGCATATTCATCGTTAATTGGCATTTCTAGTTCAACCGAGAAAGTACTTCCTTCACCCAAACTGCTTTCTACTTGAATTTTGCTTCCCATCAACGCCGCGATTCTCTGGCTGATTGTTAACCCTAAACCAGTACCATCTGGACGTTTTCCTGCATCACCAACTTGCTCAAAAGGTTTAAAAATTTGCTGCAATTGCTCGGGTGACATACCCACACCCGTATCTTCTATACGAAAATCAATTGTACAATTCGCATCTTGTTGTGAGAGACAATTAACTCTAAGAGTAACTCCACCTTCATCGGTAAATTTAATTGCATTGCCCATTAAATTAATCAGTACTTGCCGCAAGCGTTTCTCATCAACTTCTACAGCAGCAGGTAAATTTTTATCTACAACAAGATTAAATGAAATACCTTTTTGTTGCGCTCGAATCTGACAAATTTCTGTCACACCATGTAAAAAGTCTGAAAAAAAAACGGTACTGGGAAACAATTCTAATTTACGGGCTTCAATTTTAGAAAGATCCAAGATATCGTTAAGTAACATTAGCAAATGCGAGCCGCATTGATGAATAATGTTTACACCTTCTAAATTTTTTCCTTTAATATCTGGATTCATTTCTAATACTTGAGCGAAACCAAGAATCCCGTTAAGCGGCGTGCGTAATTCGTGACTCATATTTGCCAGAAAATCACTTTTAGCTTGATTTGCACTATCAGCAGCAAGTTTCGCTTCTTTTAATTCATGGGTTCTTTCTTCTACTTTGATTTCTAAGGTTTTAGAATAATCTAACAGTTTATTATTCGCAATTTCTAACTGACGATTGCTTTGTACAAGTTTCTTTTGTTTATAAGCATTAGTAGTCGCAACTACACTGCTAATAAAAGCTGTCAAAGCAGGAGTAACTGGTATTAATAAACCGTTTAAAAATATTAAGTAGCTACCACCGATTAATCCAGCAGTAATTCCTATAGTCGCCCATAAAATATTGCCTCCCGGAAGCCGCTTTTTTTTATAAGTACTTGCCAAACACCAACTACCAATAGAACCGAGAGTTGAACAAAAAGTTATCCAAATCAGAAAATTTGTTTGTGAAAAACCCTTTAAATTAGCCTTTCCGGTTTTTGCTCCTTCTACTAATTGCAAAGCGATATTAGCATGGACAATAACCCCTGGAGTCGGATTTCCCGCAGTGAACCAAGATGAACTAAAAGGAGTGCTGAAAAAATCATTAGTACTCGAAGCAGTTGAACCGATAAACACCATGCGATCGCGCATTATATCTTTAGGTATTTTCCCACCTATAACATCGCGCATTGATACTTTAGTGAATGCTTTTTCAGAACCGTACCAATTGAGTAAAAGTTGATATCCACCGAAATCGGCTTTGGTATAACCAGCTTCCCCGACTTCTAACGGTACGTGAATTTGTTTACCCAACCTGTATTTTTTTTGTTCTACGTCAACAGCTTCTAATTCAATCTTTTCTGCTGCCAGATATTTCAAAGCAACAAAAGTCGCTAAACCTGGCTTATCAACGTTTTTGTCATTCTTATCAACTGCTGTTAATAAAGCACGTCGCACGTGTTGATCGCCATCTAAAACCAAGTCAGCTATACCCACCTGTCCCTTCTTTTTCAACTCCGGGGGTGGATTAACTTTTTCTCCGGTAATTTTCTCAACCCCGAATAAATTAGGAGTAGTTTCAAAGACTTTAATAAGCTGTTCGTGTCCTTCGCCTTCGGGTAAATCGCGGTATAAATCTAAACCAATAGCCCGAGGATTTTGCTTTTTAATTTTGTCGATTAAATCGGCAAGTGCAGCATCGGGAATTGGCCATTTACCTACAGATTGAATATCTTTTTCATCAATGGTTACTACTACAATTTTTTCAGCTAAATCTTGTTTGCTCTCTAATTGAGAACGCAAGCGAAAAAAAGAATCTCTGGTTTGCCATTCCGATAAATTAAATAATCCTACCCCCTGTGCAAAAACAACAGCAGCAGTCACGGTAGGAGTAATAATAAAAATACTTCGATTTC
>JBARZF010000426.1:0-4136 GCA_049649675.1 Rivularia sp. (in: cyanobacteria)
CCGACCTGGGAAGATGTCTTAGAGCCAGTTTCAAACCAAGTTGATAACAAACCGCAATTACAGCAAACTCCCACTCAGCTTAAACTAAAACCAATTACTAAAAAGTTACTTTCCCGAAAAGAACTATCGCAATATATCGGTGAATATCAGTTTTACGCTAACGATGATGCTCAACTATGGAACGAAATGCAACGATTGCTTTTGCGTGTACCAGAAAAACAAGCCCAGATAGTGCGATCGCAACTCTTCAACCAAGCAATTACACTAGGTGCAACGGAAGATAAAGTTTCTCTGCAATACCTTCCATTCCCTACTCCCGAACATATTTACTCTGGTTTGAAAGGTAGTATTCAAGCTTCGGGATTGTGCTTTTCCAATACAATTAATTTTGACGAGCGACTGCAAACCCAAAGAAGCGGTACCGAACTGGATATCCTTGCCGGGATTGTCACTACTTGTCTCAAATTTCTCGAAATAGAACCGCATTTACACCATGCTTTAAGAAGCGTCGATCGATTCGGCGTTCGTTCGCTAAACTCAGCAGATAAACTTAAGTACATTGCCGCACTTATAGAACGCTTCCACAGGGTTAAAGTTACTTTTAATACCGATATATTAACAAGCTTGCGTGCCAGACTTGACTTAGACGAAGCCATACATTCATTAACTTACTTACCATGCGTCGATCGCTTTTCCTGGTGGGGAAAACTGCAACAAGAAGCGCGTCGCACCTTAGAAACAGCAGCACAAGAAGCACGTCAAGCAGGAATAAGCGTGCAGATTCGTCCATTATGGGGAACCTATGCCGATGTTTACCCCTTCTCAAAAGACGATTTACAAGTAGATATAGGAGGTATACCCGGAGAAGTTTCTGCTTGTCTGCGAGTTTACGCCAAAATCAACGACGAAATTCTTCCCGGAAGAGTGTTATTTCGTTCGTCATAAAACATTAGAAAATCATTTAAATCTCTTTTCGGGCACAAAATAGCCCACGCAGGTGGGCTTTGTAATATTAGCCCCAGCCTTCTAGGCTGCGGGCATCTTTTATTGAAACCTATTACCTTCACCAGCTTTCCCAACTCTCCCCAGTAATAACACTGAGGAAGCTCATCAGAACTTCAACAAAATCTACTGACTTATTGATAGAAGATTTGCTGTCAGTTTAACTACCGAGAGGAGAAATCACTTATGACTGATATAGACAAACAAATCTAATTAACTTATTCACCGAATCGGAGAAAAAACAGGATGCTAAATTTAAAGAAATTATCAATTTTATCTGCCGGAACTTTAATTGCTGCATTAGGCTCTTTCGGAAATAATTCCGCACAAGCAGCAAGTATGAAAAATGAATATATAGAAGTTCAAAAAGATGTCGTAGTTGATTTCGACGAAAACGTTGGTGTTGGTAAAAATCCTTTAAAAAGAGGAGGTACAAAACTAGATACACTTTGGGCTGATTATGGCTTGGAAATGGATTCAAGTGTTAAAGAATTGTGGCTGTACGATAGTAACTGTAGAGCTAAAGCTAACGGTAAGCCAAAAGGTGTCTCGAAGAATGGATTCACTAATATTTGTACTGGTGATGACCCAGATTTAGCAACCGGGAAAGGTAAGTATAGAGCGAAAAATGGTGACTTGATTAAATACGATTCTCCCGAGCAAGGAAAAGTCCTGATAATTCAAGAAAATAAAAACGCACCAGATGACTTAGCCGGAGGAGGAAAGATTACATTCAACTTTACCGATGAAAAAGGTGTTGACTTTAATAATATAGGTTTATTAGATTTTGATGACCCCGGTGTACCAACTTTCAATTTCACGTTTTTAGATAATACTACTCAACAGTTTAAATTTGGAGAAGACGCTGATGAAAATGACCCAATGGTTACTTTGTTGAGTAAAGATTGGCAAGGTAAAGCTCTCAAAGGTGATAACTCTCTCAGAGAATACAAATTTGATTTCTCACAAAATATTAAACAGCTTGATATCACCTTACCCGGAAGTGGAGCGGTGACTTATTTAGATTACGAACGCACAATTAAGAAAAAAGTACCAGAACCAACTTCCATCTTGAGCTTAATCTTTGGAACCGTTGCTGTAGCTTCAATCAAACGCAAACGCTCGTCTAAATAGACCAAACTGATTTATAACAAAATTTTTTAACAAAATCGCTTTTTTCAATCTCTCAATTTCCCCCTTGCAAAAGGGGATTTTTCTTTGATATATCAATTACCGCTAACTGATATCACGCAATCATTTTACTAGTTAGATGAACTAAATTAGAATACTTAAGTAAATCTTTTCATACAAATAACAATACTAGTATTTAAACTTAGCAGCTTTACTTCAGCTTTGAATAAACAACCTTTAACTTTGAGAGAGTATTTACTCCTCGCTAACCTATTTATTCTCCTAATCTCTTACAACTGATATAGCCCACAAAAAATATCAAATTTTAAGAGAAGTAAATAAAGGAATGAGTATTAATAAATTGTTTTCTAGATTGAGCATTGGTGCATTATTAGCTACTGCTGTCACAGTTGCAGCAAATCCGGCTCAAGCTGCGAATTTTACAAATTCAACAACTATCAATTTTGATGAAGAAGTTGGTGTTGGTCTCACAAAAGATGACAATCCAAACAAATATGATGAAAAAAGTATTGATGAACTTTGGAGTTCTTATGGTTTAGAAATGTCTTCCATGAAAAAAAAGAATAATGGAAAAATTGTAGAACACCCGAAGAAAAAATTGTGGTTGTATGATACTAGTGTTGCGGGAGGTGAAGACGACGATTTACTAACTGGAAAAGAAGGTAGCTATGTTCATAATGGCGATACCATAAAATACGATACTGAAGCTCAAGATAAAGTCCTTATAATTCAGGAAAGTAAATCGAGAGGACCAGATGATAATGTAGGTGGAATTATGAAATTTGATTTCACCGATAAAGCTGGGGTTGTATTTGATAGTATTGGTTTACTAGACTTTGATGAGAAGCTACTACCAGAATTCATGGTGAAATTTGCTGGTGAAGATAAATTAATTACATTTAATTTTGATGAAAAAGACGGAAGTGTTGTAGAGGAAGCCGGAGAAGGTAATACTGAAGTCTTGACACTTGAAAGTTCCCAGTATGTTACTCAAATGACGCGACAGAGAGGGACAAAAAACGGTAAAGTGACAGATGAAAATTCACTTAGAGAATACTATTTCGATTTCGGTGGTCAAAAAGTTTCAGAACTTTATGTTAATTTATCTGGAAGCGGAGCAATTACTGGATTAAATTACCGTCGAAAGGTACCCGAACCAACTTCTATTTTGGGTTTAGTTGCTGTAAGCGGCTTAGTTGCTTCTTCTCTCAAGCGCAAGCGCAAATCTTCAAACAGCGAATTAGTTTAGGTGAAAAAAGACTTTATTCAATAAAATCCTTTTCTAATGCATTTCATCTTCTCCCTTAATGGGAGATTTTTTTTGCTTGTTGAAGGTTCGTAGTAGGGCTGTCTTCGCATCCTAATTTTAATTCCGCCGTAACCCAAGATGATGATTCGTTGATGATGCGAGCATATTGAATTGATCGCAAAAGATGTTGGGTTAGGACACTTTGGGAATTTAAGTTATCTTAATAAACTCATTTCTTTTCGTGTCTAACCCAACCTACCACTACAAGCTACAAGCTTGTAAAAGCCTCTCTCCTAGTAGGAGAGAGGTTTGGAGAGAGGTCAGAATATGGTTTATTTACCCAACCGTAGCAACTTCCTTACCTAAATCTTGAAACATCGGTGTACTTAAATATCTTTCCCCGAAGGAAGGCTGAATCATCACAATCAAACGTCCTTTATTTTCCGGGCGCTTGCCGATTTCAATTGCCGCACATAAAGCCGCACCCGAAGAGATACCAGATAATATTCCTTCTTCTTTTGCCAAACGTCTTCCCATCGCCATCGATTCTTCATCGGTGACGGTAACTATTTCATCAATCAAATCTCTACGTAGAACATCTGGGATAAATCCGGCACCTATACCTTGAATTTTATGAGGCCCCGCTTGCCCGCCACCCAAGACGGGACTGTTTTTAGGCTCTACCGCAATTACTTGAAAACTGGGTTTGCGCTCTTTGATTGCTTCGGCAATT
>JBARZF010000427.1:0-3176 GCA_049649675.1 Rivularia sp. (in: cyanobacteria)
GGTTAATTACCCTTAGAGCAATGGTAATACCGGAGACTTTGCCAGATTTTTTGGATTGGTTGAATCTTAAAGGAGGTAGAAACCCCGATCAAAACCAAACAGTTTCTTTAGATTTTCAATGTAAAATTCGTGACTTATTTCCTCAAGAGAAACTTGCAGATGGAATGAAATTTATTCTTCCAAGATTATTAGCAAAAAAAATTACTCCTGACACTGCATATTGGCTACTTCTGGGAAAAGGCAGTGCTTGGTTTAAAATAAAAAACACTTTTATTGATAATATTCAATATGATTTACAGCTAATTTGTAATTTAGCTCAAACTTCTACAAGACAGCCACCTTTTCCTGTCGCAAATTTTAAATTTGATAAACAAATTTGGCAAGCATTAATAAAGAATACGCAATCCTCTCGTGTTAATTCTCTTAAAATTGACATTTATAAACCTTTAGCTGAGTTATTTGGAAAATTAAAACAATATCCTCTTGCTGCTTATTTTTACCAAGTAAGTGATGGTGTAGTTCCTAAAGATATATTTTATGAAGTAGCACAATTAGCTAATACAAGGGAAAACACTATTCCTTTTTTAGGATTAAGTCTCTATCAAAAAATTACTCCTGTGGAAACAGTTTTAGGATTTATTAATAATAATAAAGCTTATGTATCTATTTTAAGTGGATTAATTATTATTGTGGGTCTTTTAATAGCAACAATATTACAACTTCTTCCAGAATATTTTAAGGATTTAAAAATTATAGGAAATAATCGAAAACATACAACAATTAGTCCAGAAGAAATATCTAAAGATAATCAAAATTTGGACGGAAGTAATAATACTGGGCAAATATCTAAAGATAAAAAGGAAAAAGCTTTAAATAAATTTGACACTACTAGTGGTGCTATTAAGCAACTTGTGGATAATCTTACAAAAAGTTTTGAACCAGAAGGAATAGAAGAAAAACGAATAAAAGAAGCCTTAAAAAACGTTTTAAATAATTATGTAAATCCCAAAAATATTGAACTAAATTATTCAGGAGCAATTGAGGATGCGTATAAAAAACAAGGCAAACCTGAAGAAGCTAGAAAAGCCAAAACTGCATGGGTAGAAGCTATTTATAACTACCAGAAAAGTAAAAATACCAAAAATGCATATGGCTTCATGGATGCCCCAGGCGCTTCAAGTGGCGCTCAAACATATAAAGATTTGAAACAAGACGTAGAAAATTACTTATATATGGAAGATGAAACAAGAAAGTAACCTAAAAATAAATAAATAAATAATAACAATATGAGAATCTACCTTTATATATTAGCTGGAATAACATCAGCATTACTTGGCTGGAATTTGGGTCAATTCTTCCTTACCGATTTAGGCTTACTACAACAAATTCCAGAAGTAATTTTATTCCCTTGCGTTGCTATAGCTTTAGCAATTGGCATGGTGATGAATGAAATATTAATCGGCAACCCTACCAGACCTAAACTTAGCTTTCGCATTGCCAAAACTCCCATACTAATTGCTCTTGGTTTAGGACTTTTACTAGGTTTAATCGCTGGTGGTATTTCTCAAATTTTATTCTTACCTCAAATTCGCATTCCTACTCTAATTGTCAGAACGTTTGGCTGGCTGATTATTGGTTTATCGGTGGGGCTGGCTGAAGGTTTAAGTTGGAGTTGGCACAGCATGGAAGCAGGAGATTCAAAACGTTTCCGGCAACGCTTAGCAACCAGCGTAGTTGGCGCGACTGTTGCGAGTTTAATTGCGGCGGGGCTTTTTGAGTTAATCCGTACATCCTTTGGTGCAATGCCATCTGAATTGAGAGGTATTGAAGATCCTTTAGGATTTGCGATTTTGGGTTTATTTTTGGGTTTAGTTTTTAGTATTACGAATTCACCCAGTTACTTGGGTGCTTTGAGAGCTGGTACGGGATTTGAATATACAGGACCAAATTATGTTGATATAGACCCAGAAATGATGTCTGTTAATCAAGAGTTTCCATATATTAACAGGTCATCGCTTAAATTTGTCAGCGAAGATAATAGTTACGAAATAGAAGAAGGTTTATCTATTCAATTACCTGGTACTGGAACAATTAGAATCGGCTCTGCTGTCAAAGCAGATGTTTGTATACCAAATTTACCGCTCCACGTCGCAGATTTAATTTTAAACAAACGGCAAGCTATATTATCTCCAAATTCTCGATGTTTTTCCACTATAGAAGTTAACGGCGAACGCTTAACCGATCGCAAAGATATTCGTTTAAAACACAACTATGTTTTAACATTTAATGCAGAAAAAAAAGACGGTGATAATAATGAACAAAAAATGTATCGATTCGTCTACTATAATCGCTTCCTTGACCCGCAAGCTTAGCGCATCAATGCTGATGCTAGCAGCTTTTGGATTTCCAAGTATGGCACAGGTAAAAGTAGCAGAAATTGTCGATAATCCTACTGTAAATGATGACCGGGTGACTGTTCGCATTAAAGTCAAAGGTGCCGAAGAAAGACCTGTTATGGGTTTAGAAGATACAGATTTTAACTTAAAAGTAGACGGAGAAGAAGTAAATTTTAATAGCAGGGATTGGAAAAGTCCAGAAGAAAGTACGCCACCGCCAGTCTGGATTGTTGTATTGCTGGATATGAGTGGCAGTATGGAATCAAAAAGTCAGAATACAAGAAAACTTGATGGAGCTATTAACGCGATTCGCCAACTAATTAAGGTGTCAGCCGAACGTGGGAAAAATACCCAAATAGCAATTGTTCCTTTTGGTGAATCTGGCCCTAGCTGTAGTAAAGGATATCCAATAGATCAAAAATCTCTTGATAATTTTTCTGCTGCCAGAGATGCCAAACTAACAACTTATCTTGATAACTTACAAGCTCAAACTCCTTGTGCTTCGACTAATCTTTATGAGCCTTTGAAGAAAACAATCAGATTTTTAGGTAACAGTGAAAATACCGATTTTTATCCACCTGAAGATTCTGGCAAAACTCAACCTCGACTTTCAATTATTTTAGTGTCTGATGGTTATCATAATAAAGGAAATGAAGCACAAGAATTTCAAAAGTTAAGCAGTCTTTTGAAAAGAAATAACAACATCATAATCCATACTTTAGGATATGGATTGACTCCAAAACAGTTAGGTGAAAAATATAACCTTGGAAGAGCAGCTAC
>JBARZF010000428.1:0-13527 GCA_049649675.1 Rivularia sp. (in: cyanobacteria)
CAGATTTAAATCCTTGGTACTTTCCCAGCATCGGCGAATACGCTTCAAAGTTAGAAAAACAAGGTTTTGAAGTTACCTATAGTAATTTATTTTCTCGTCCAACTTTACTGCAAGACAAAGACGCTGGTTTAGCTAATTGGATAAAAATGTTTGGTGGAGCTTTCTTTGAAAGGTTATCGGAAGAAGAAGAAATAATGGTAATTCAGGATGTAGAGAAACAGTTAAAACCAAAGTTATATCAAGAAGGAAATTGGTTTGCTGACTATCGAAGAATTCAAGTAAAAGCAATTAAAAAATAGGGGATTGGGCATTGGGAATTGGTAACTCCTAACTCCTAAATTCTTGCAATCCAAAATCTAAAATATAAAATTAGATAGTTTTATTATCGGCGTTAGTTTAAGTATGACTTGCTACTTTTTTATTCAATAAATAAATTTAATTTTTAAGTTAATTAAAATACTCATAAAAATCATATTTGAAGATTCTAATTACAAGGGAACACTCCTACATTAAAAGGCAGTCAATATATTTTTAGTTGTTTATTAGCAAATTCACAAACTATCATGCGCCAATTTTCATTACTTTTTAGTATCTGTATTTCTACACTTTCAATATTTCCCATTCAATTTGTCGAAGCACGAGATTCTCGAATTCCCGCTCCTTCTCAAGCGCCTTTGGAATTAGATTTATTGACTAATCCTAAAGGTAACGTCATTACGGCAGATACTATTTATCAACAACAGTTAACTGTTCCTAGTTTATGGTGGGCACAGGAACAATCTGAAAATAAACTTTTAGATAACTGGATAGCATACCCCGCTAATAATTCTCAACCTGGAAGAGTCGATTTAATTGTCAACGAACAAATTTGGAGCGTATTAGATTATTTAGAACGTTATAACTTTGTTAATCGCTTGGGCACCGAAGCACGAACTTACGGTTACAATATTCGCGTTTTCAATTACGAAAAAGAACCTTTAGCAACTTATACCTGTAACTTAAATCTCAAAACACCTTTGTGCAATATCGATCTAAATGTTACAGGTTTAATAATGGATACTTCGGTTTCAAACAATTAATATCAATTATCAATTATCAATTATCAATTATCAATTATCAATAAACAATCGGTAATCAACCTTTGACCTTTAACCTTTGACCTTTGACCTTTAACCTACTTTCATTTTTTCAAAAAACGAATTATACTGCTCGTTTGTTGTTTTTGATAAAGGAATTAAAAATTCACTTTTATTGAAAATTTCAGGATTTACTAATAATAGATTTTGTAATGGTTCGGGAACTTCAGATGCTGTTATCTTAGTTATATCTATAGAAATCGGGGAATTAGCTTTAGTAAGTAAGGCGATTTGTTTTGCTATCTTCGTTTCCCAGCAATAATCTATCCATTTGCTGGATAAATCTTCTTTATCGTTGCCTTTGGGTTGTACCCATAAATCTGCCCAAAGTGCAGTTCCGGAATTTGGAACAATTATGCTAAGTTGCGGATAACGGGAAAGTAAAGAGATAATATCATTTGACCAACCTACTGCTAACCAAGTATCCCCAAGGATTAACGGTTCGATATAACTAGTTGAATTATAAAATTTTACCTGTTCATTTAACTTTTGTAGTTCCTCTTTTAAGGATGCAACCTCGTTTAAATTCTCGGTGTTGTAGGATTTTCCTAATTTTTTTAACGTCAAACCAACAACTTCTCGTGGCTGATTAAGTAAAGAAATCCGTCCTTTTAATTCTTCTCGCCACAAATCGCTCCAATCTTGCAATTCCCAATCAAATTTTTCTAACTTATCGCGACGATAAATTATTACTGTACTACCCCAACGGTAAGGTGCCGCCCAAATTTTTCCTTGTTTCTCTACTAAACCTTGATTGTTGCGCGTTACCAATTCTTGCCATTTCGGAGATAATTTAGACCAGTTTTCTAACTTTTCGCGAGACAACGGTTGAATAAGTTCGTCCTTAATGGCATCTTCTAACCAGAAATCTCCCAAAGTAGCTAAATCAATCTTATGAAGTTGAGATTTGCCAAACAATCGGGTAATATCGAACCCTTCAGATTTATTTCCTGCTGTTTGGTTTTTCTTCAAGGTTTTCAACTGCTTGAATAATTCCCGTAACTGTACTACTGGCGAGAATTTCAACTGTACTTTTTGCGACAAATTTTTCTCAAGTTGATTCTCAAACCCTTTAAGTATCCTTCCTGGAATAGAACCTTTGAGTACCTGTACTGTCAATTGGGGCTGTATGTTCGCATTACACCCTACAAGCAATTGCGAAACAAAGAGTGTAGATGTACCGAACAAAAATGAGCGTCTGTGCATACCTATCAGTTTTAGTGCTTTTTGTGTATTTTAAGAACCGCTTTCGCCGATTGTAACTGATATATTCCGCAACCTGGGAAAATCATAATTAATTACTAGATGTAAGTTCATAATACCTATCCTGCTATATATGCTGATTTATTTTTCTGATAATCAGTACAATCTTTAGATATTGAAATTGAGTTTTTACACCATATTGGCAGCGTGACGATAAGGCATTTCATGTACGCCACGGGGCAGAACTAATCTAATTATATTTATATCTATATAGATTTTGGAAAATCATATTTTGTAAAAATCTGCCTACTTCTCGCGATAGGCTCAATACTGTTCCTTCTAGCTAACTCAAGCTATATCTTTAGTTAGAAGTAATTACCTTATTAGATAATCGTAGGGGCTGAAAATTGTTAGTACATACAAATTTTCAAGTATGTTAGGATTAACAATAAAATAATCGACCGAATTCCATCGTAAAACTGGCAAAAGTATTGATATATATAGCCTATAAGGATAAATAGTTTTTAACAAAAATCTCCAATATTTACTCATTTTTGTAGTTAATATTTTCTTTATATTTGCTGAAAACTATTGATCTATATCGATTGCAGTGAATCTTTTTTACTCTATTTTTTTAATATTATCAACTCATAAGTATTATCGTAATTTTTTTACAAATTAACTTAAGCAACCACCCGATTGATTATTTATAATTATTACCAATGAATGAGTTAAGTATGGAGTTGAAAAAAACCAGAACGTTAAATAAATCATAAGTATAGTTAACTTTAGCTATAGAAAGAATAATATAGAGATACATATTAAACGAGGGTATGAAATGGAGCAGTTAGAGCATCAAGTGTCGAGCCTGAGTAGTAAGCTTGACCAACTTTATCAAGTGGTTGAACAGCTAGATGGTAAAATTTCTCAAGCTTTAACAGATTGTCATTTAGCAGCAGCTTGTCAGAGTCAAGACAAGAATGAAACAGTTGGCGATTTAGGAGAATATCAAATAAAGGATTCGATTGGTTTAAATCCCGATCTCGAACATAAAGATGTATTAGCAGATGACGTTTATTTAGATGGAAATTTTGAAGCAAGAGATAAACATATAACGCCAGAGATTCAGATTCAACGACTTACAGCCCAATTAACAGCAGCATACAATCGCATTGCAGCCTTAGAAGAGCAATTACTACTCAAAAGAATCAATTCCTAAGCAAACAACTCAAAAAAAGAGCTTTTCCCAACGAAGTTAGAATCAGTTGCTGTTGATACTGTTTTTGCTGCATAGATTTCTATGCTTGCCAATAACGGTCTAATTGGGCTTCAATTGCCCTTAAAAGTTGGTGAGAAAGCCAATTTTCGCTCAAATAGGCAGAAATGCAAGCACCTCCAGCACCCATACCCTCCTTAACAAAACCTTGTTCGTAAGCTTGTAACTGAAGATAACGAGAACCATCAAAACATAGCTCAGTGGAAAGTAGAGAAGGTGCAAACGCGCTTTTTCTACCTATCTGCTGGGCTAATTCTACCGTTTTGCCACTAGAATCATCTGTAACCCAGCGAGTAGTACCCACAACTACTTCCGACGGTTGCCAAGACAGATCGTAAAATTCGCAGATTGCACCAGCCAAAGCAAACACAGCCAGCATTTGCGTACCACCAGCAAGCAAAACACCCCCATCACGACTTGCGGCGATCGCCATTCCAGCCACAACAACCTGCATCGGATCTCCCACAGCAGCAACCAACCGCAATGGATCTATTCGATTTTGGATTTTGGATTTTGGATTTTGGATTTCCTCTTGTCCCCTTTTCCTCTCCCCTTGTCCCCTTTTCTCCCTCTCCCCATCTCCCCCTCTCCCCATCTCCCCCTCTCCCCCTCTCCCCATCTCCCCCTCTCCCCCTCTCTCCATCTCCCCCTCTCCCCCTCTCCCCCTCTCCCCCATCTTCGCCAATCCTGCTTGCACAATTTCCCATTTCTGTGCGTGATTGCAAAAGGGATGAGAACTATTAACCATACCTTGGGCAGCAATACCCAAACCCGTCAAAATAGCCAGAGCAGTAGTAGTTCCACCAACAACACACTCACCTATAACTAAATAATCATTTTCCTTATTGCGAGCAAGTTTTTCACCCCAAACCAAGCCTTGCTCGAATAAATGCCGTACCGTCGCTAAATCCATCGCTGCACCTTGACTTAAACATTTAGCCGGTACACCTTCGAGATCGATAGTTGGTACGGTTGGCGGTTCAAGTAAACCTGCATTAAACAGATAAACTGGAATATTTAGTTCCTCCACCACAGCGCGAGTAATAAACACTGGGGAAGCACCCGCAATCAGTGGAGGTAAAGGATATTGACCTCTTTTATCTGCTCCATAGTATAAAAACTCAGCATCAGCCAAAGCCGTATACTTTCGATCCTCTGGAGTACTACCAGCCGCAGAAATACCAGGAATCAAAGCTGTTTCAGTGAAACCTAAAACGCAAGCAAAAGCGGTTTTCTTACCTTTATACTTAGAAACCCAACTTTCACCTCGATCAATATTTGTATGTATGCGAAGCATGGTATTTGGGAATGGGGGATGGGGCATTGGGCATGGGAGCAGTTATGAGTTAGGAATTATGAGTTAGGAGTTAGGAGTTAGGAGTTAGGAGTTAGGAGTTAGGAATGAGTAGCGAGTTGGGAGTAGTAAGCTGATGTTCAGATAAATTGTATAAAACAAAACTTGGTAATTATTGTAGTGCGGGCATCTTGCCCGCTAGTACTATACAAATTAAGTGCGTAACAACTTAAATAGTGAGTTAATTACCAATTACCAATTACCAATTACCAATTACCAATTACCAATCCCCTATGCCCCATGCCCCATGCCCAATCCCCCTCTCTCCAATCCCCAATTACCATCATTCATCATTCATAATCCATCAAAACCTGTACCCACTGAGGTGGACGGGGTATGGGGTTGCCTAAACGATCTAATAATAACCATGCTGCTATATGTACTACGAATAAATATATAAAGTTGTTGAGCAATATTAGGGCAATGGCTCCTATTTGAATTAGGAAGGGGTTGGGAGTTGTAAGGATTCCTATGTTGACGAATAACCATTCTAAAAAGTTGGTTACTTGATTAATTAAATAAATCCATAAATCTTCACCTGAGAGTAAGGATAGTAAGGCTAGCCTAAAAAATACGCCAATTGTACCTAGAAGGGTAGCCAAACTCATGGAAACAATCCAGGGAACGCGGCGATGCCATGCTGAACCTAAAAGTACTCCCATAAAAGCATAGGGCATTACGAATAGCATACTCCTGGTCGGCCCCATTAATACCAATAACAGCAAACCAGAGGTTAATGCTGACATCCATGCAGCTCTGCTATTCCAGCGGAGGTAGACTAAAGCGATGGGTATGGGGAAGAATACTTTTAACAGACCTAAAGGGAAATAAAAATTAATAAACCAAATCAAACTAGCGGTACTTGCCAAAAAAGCCGTTTCGACCATTTTTAATGGCGCATCGGTTTGAAGTTGAGGTTTCGCTAAATGTTGGCTCTGGGTATGATTATCCGATTCGGGGTTGGATTTGGAGTTAAAAGAATTGTTTCCTCCTTTATCATCTGACGAAGAACTAAGAATATCCATATGAAAAACGCGCTCTGTAATTCGTTAAGCTATCATCTTTTCTAACGCTGATACATCAGGAATACAAATAACCTCCCCATTGCGTTTGATTAATTTTTTCTTTTCTAACTTAGTTAATACTCTAGTTACGGTTTCTCTTGCCAATCCGCTCAAACTACTTAACTCCCGATGGGGTAGATTGGGAATTTCCACACCCGTGGTATTTTTTATTCCTTGTCCTTCTGCTAAAAATAATAAAGTGTCAGCTACGCGAGAAGCTGCATCCGATTCGCGCAATCGCAAACGTCGGTTAACCTGTCGCAAGCGTCGTCCCATTAACTGTGCTAGTCGCACTCCCGCTAAGGGTTCGGTGTTAAGTAACTTAATGAAATCTTGTGATGGCAAACTACCAATTTGAGTGGCAGTTAAGGTGATGACATCGGTGGAGCGAGGTACTTCATCTAATGCAGCCATTTCACCAAATAATTCCCCTCTACCAAGAATATTTAAGGTTAATTCTTTGCCTTCTAGATTGTAAGTGCGAATTTTAACCCAGCCATCCAAAATAAAATATACCGAACCTCCCCAGTCATTTTCCAGTAAAATTACTTGATTAGCTGGGTGAGAACGACTGACAAGATTGCTCAAAGCTGATTTGATGGAATCTTGTGGTAGCCCTTCAAAAAACAGAGTTGAGAGAATAATATCTTTGGCGGGGGGATGCAAGTTATACCTGTCTTCCATTGGGACATTTTTATCTAATTTGTAATGCAAATTACTTTCTAAACTAACAGTTAGTGTCTCCAGCTATCAAAGTAGTAACGAACAAAAATACAACAAAACTCAACTATCTTAGCGAAAAAAGGGGATTGGGAATTGGTAATTGGTAATTGGTAATTGGTAATTGGTAATTGGGGATTGGGAATTGGAAATAATTAGTAGTGAGTAGTAAGTAAATACTTTTCACCTACTCGCGACTCTAAAAAATCGTAACCCATCTCCCCATCACCGGGAAAACATTAATGGTTTGAAGCCCCCGGATTTATCCGTGGATATCATTTTAGACTTTGTCGAAGCCCCTAAATTTATTTATGGGGCATTAATTACGAATTACGAATTACGAATTACGAATTATATTCACCCCATCTCCCCATCACCCAATCTCCCCATCCCCCTCAATCGGATTAATAATACTCAAGTTGAATATTTTTTGCTAACATTGCAATTTTTAACGGTTTGGGCGTAATATCGCGACAGCTTGGTTGTTATTAATGCACTTAGTGGCAATATTGTATCAACAGCATAAACACAATTAATGTAATAAATATAATTGCCTTGACTTTGAAGCAATAAGCCTACCTGATAGATAATATCGGGCTAGTAGTTGTAAATTAATTGCATTCACCCACTAACGCGGTGCTGCGTTCGTCATAACCCCTGTAAAGCTCATAATAAGGAAAATTAACGTGACTCCCCGCGCAAACCAAATCCAAAGTATGATTGCAGATATTGATAAATTACTTGCTCACAAAGGTAAGCGGTTGTGGGGGGTAATTTCTTCTACTGATGAACCACGTGAAGTTTTACAGCGGGTTCGGGATTTCCTCACAAATGAAGTCGAAGGTAATGGCAATAATTCTTCGCAAGCACAATTACCTCCTTTGGTAGCAAAATTCATGGAGGAAGGGAACCACAATAGTGAAGAGTCACAACAGCCACAATCAACTGAAAATCTGCTCTCTGAGTTAATACAACCGCTTAAATTAGAATTAAAAACGCTATCTCAAGAAAGAGCCAATTTGGTTAGCGAAATCCGCGAGTTGGAAAAAAAGCGACTGCATGATTATTCTCTAGCGCAGCAGTTGGCTTCCCAGGAGAAAATAATTTCCGAATTCATGCAGGTGCTAACAAGTCGCTTGCAAGATGATATTGTAGTGGGAAATTCTGCTAATACCACAACTAGAAAGGCTCTCCCGGCTTCTAGCGATCGAGTAGATTCTGGACGAATAGAAAATTTAACAAAATTAACTAACGATTTAGACCAACGTTTGGTCGCTTTAGATGGTACGGTAAATGTTGTTTTTGAAGGATTACAGCGCAATATTCACGCTTATCATGATTCCTTATCTCAAGCACTATCAAGAATGCATTATAAGGGAGTACAAGGAGAGCAGCTATTAGAAAGTTTTATTAAGAATGTTGCTAATCTCTCACCTTCTCAAGTTAACTCGGAATTAATTAACCAAGCAACAGATGATATAACTGTCGAGACTATTGCTCAAAGTGTTGAATCAACTCAAATTAATCATCAATTAAAACAAGATTTTGAACCTGTTGAAAGTAATAAAATTGAAAGTGTTGAATACAATCAAGAAAAAAACGATAATTTAGTTACTCCCGATGAAACAATTGATAGTATTGAATTCTCTCAAGCTCAACAGGGTTCAGATGATTCTTCTATTACTTCCGATTTAGAAACAGTTATTTCCCAACTTGACGAAGATTCTGTAAGTGAAGATTTAAGTGAAGAAAATAATCAAGGCAGTATAACAGAGTTAGAGCCGGATGATTCTGTAAGTGAAGATTTAAGTGAAGAAAATAATCAAGGCAGTATAACAGAGTTAGAGCCGGATCGTTCTGTAAGTGAAGATTTAAGTGAAGAAAATAATCAAGGCAGTATAACAGAGTTAGAGCCGGATAATTCTGTAAGTGAAGATTTAAGTGAAGAAAATAATCAAGCTAGTAATCAACAATTAGAGCCAGATAATTATTTAGAAGTAGAGTTTCCAGAAGAAAGAGAAGAAGAAAAAGAAAGAGTCGAAGAAGATGCTTTTGATTCTCCCGAAAAAATGCAGGCAGTATTGAGTGAGTTGAAAAAATCAACATCTCAGAAAGAAGAATTAACAGCAGATACTTCTTCAGACAATGAAGATGAAGTTGATGAACTTTACGCGAGTTTATTCGATAGCGATATTTCTACTACTTCCAATCCTCAACCTCCCCAACAAGTTATACGATCGGCGGCTATTGATGTGGAAAATCTTGCCACATCTGCTGACACATCCACAGAAATTGATTCGCAATTACAACAAACACAAATAGAAGAAGAAGAAAAAGAAGTTGTTTCATCAGAAGTAGTTTTTGAATATGTTCCTTCATCATCAATATCGGAGCCATCGCCAGTAACAGATCCTTGGAATGGTGAGAATAAAGCGATTCGCCGAGATATTGAGTCTACGATTGAATCTACACAAGTTCCACCACAGTTAAATCAATCCCCTGCAAAAACCTATAAACGTAAAACACAAGCTGCAAGTGAAGATACAGTTACAACACTTACAGAGCTTTTATTTGAAGAAGAAGCACCGCCTTCAGTAGCACCCTTATATGTTGTTACACCAGTTGAAGAAGCGCCAGCGGCACAATCCGAAACCGCTACACCCGAAGTAGAGCCTGAAGTTGCGCCTCTAACCGAACAAAAAATCACTACACCAATCAAAAAGCAACCAAGCCAGCCAGAAGCCGCTATTCAACCAACATATAAACCACAGTTAGAGGAAATTAGCCTTCCCGCTACTTACCTTCGTCAACCAGATGAAAATAAAGAAGTGACTACTGAAGCAACTACCGAAACTAGTACTACTTATTCACTCCCCCAAACCGAAAAAACTATTGCTCCAGACGAAGAAAACTTACAAGATAATTCGACAACAGTAACCAGTACCGAAATTCCTCCCATAAACCCCAGCCATACCGTTTGGTATTTGGGACTGGATATCGGCACCACCGGGATTTCCGCTGCATTGTTAAATCGTTCCACAACAGAAATACATCCGGTTTACTGGGCACAGGAAAACCAAACCCAACCAAATTCTCAAAGTCGGAATTTCCGTTTACCGGCTGAAGTTTATCTTCCCAAAACTTCTATTAGCCAAAATGTTGGGGAGAATCCAGAACAAAATATTTATTCAGCATATTTAAAACCATATTTACCAATTTCCCTTCCTTACAAAAGCATTTCAGAAACGGATAAAAGCGAGGTACGTCAAAAATGGGAACCAATACTGCAACTCAACGAATTCTCCGCAGTTCCCTTAGTCTGGATTATCCGTTCCCTTTCAAAATTGCTATTAACTTTAAAATCCGATTCTAATAGCACCACTCTCGGATTAACCGCTACTGCAATCGGTATTGAAAAAGAGCAATTTAGCAATATTATTAACAACATCGCCGGTATAATTTGTACTTGCCCTTCCGAATGGTCAGAACAATATCGGTTTAACATTCGAGAATCATTACTTATTTCTCAATTAGTAGAACATCCCCAACAAGTCTTTTTTGTTGAAGAAGCCATAGCCAGCTTACTAGGAGAACTTGAAGGTGCTAACGGGGAAATAATTAAACTAGTACAAAACGAAAATTCTGCTCCCGTAGTCACCAGCGATCGCCATCTTTTAGGCAATACTTTAGTCATCAATATCGGAGCGGGCGCTACCGAAATGGCATTGGTAGATATACCCCAAGACTTGCAAGATTTATCACACAACGAGTTTATGCTCCACGGCTTTACCTGCGGGGGAAAAGCAATGGAACAAGATATAATCACTCAATTACTGCTACCCGAAAAGTGGCGCAAACCGCGTAACTCTGAATCGAACGATGCGAATACCGATAATAATCCCCTACATTGGAAACCAAATATTCCCGGCTTAGATAAAGTACGTTTTTCCACCCTGGGCTTAGAACAATTAGAACTACCTCGCGCTGGCGAACCCGATATCAGTCAACGCATTCGCTTACAGCAAAGACTCGAAAGTTCACAATGCGGTAAAGCCCTACTAGATGCGGCGATCGCCCTTAAATTAATTTTGCAGCACCAAGAATCTTTCTTGATCGAACTATCAGATCAAAGATGGGAATTGCAGCGAAGAGATTTAGAATCTCAAGTATTCGTCCCCTTTGTGCGCCGCATCAACCGCGAACTAAATAAACTATTAGTAGCACGCGGTATACCCACAGAAGCCATCAATCAAATTATTCTTAGCGGTGGAGTTTCATCCATAAATGCAATTAGCCGTTGGCTACAGCAAAAACTTCCCAGCGCCAAAATTATTCAAGAAAAATATCTTGGAGAAAACGGCACTCCCGCAACTTCTCGCGTTGCCCAAGGATTATCCCTGCTGCCGCTACATCCTTTAGTCTTGGAAATTCCCAGACAGCAATACACCGATTATTTCTTATTTACCGAATTACTGCGATTAATACCAGAAAAAGCCACCACCTTCGGTGAAGTAATCGGGCTGTTTGAATCCCGTGGTATCAACACTCGCAGCTGTCAGCAACGTTTATTAGCCTTTTTAGAAGGAGAAATACCACCCGGTTTAGTACCAAGCAGTCAAGATATGCAGTGGCTAAACAAAAGTTCCGTACAAAACTCCAACTACAAATTAATCAGCGCATCGCCATTATTTGACAAACAAGGAAGTCTTTCCTACCGTCCAAATTTACGACAATTACAGCATTTACGCAATTACCTTGACGCAATCAAAGCCAGCGCCCATCAGTCTTTAGAAGAACCCTATACTGTTAACTTTGCCGTGGGAGTGAGTAAGTAGGTTCGGGGGTTCGGGGGTTCGGGGGGGATGGGGAGAGCGGGAGATCGGGTTCGGGGGAGACAAGGGGACAGGGGGAATTTTAACATGCAGACCTTTAACCTTAATAATTCCCAACTCTTAATTCCCAACTGCATTACATATTTTGTATGCACAAATTATAAAAAATACGTAAATTTTACAATCATGGGATGTGATTAGAAGATTGTGTGAATTTGACTTTTTTACTTACACTTACGCAAAGAAGTTATTTATATTAGCACTGGAAACCCTTGCATATAAGTAATGATACGTAAAAATGGCTTTCAATATTACTTCTGCACCGCAACGTGCTAATAATCTAGACTTGGTTTTAATCAGTCCACCTGAATCATTAAGTTTGAGTTACCAATTGACTCATCCTTCACAAGTAAGTATCGCTAAAAGATTGATTGACATACTAGGGGCAATTGTTGGATTGATGATAACTGCTGCGATCGCGATTCCAGTCGCAATTGTCAGTTTATTGGATAATCCCGGTCCCGTGTTTTACAGTCAAATTCGCTGCGGTCATAATGGAAAGGCTTTCCGTATATGGAAATTTCGCTCCATGATAAAAGATGCCGATAAACTCAAACATTTAGTCAAGAACGAAGCCAGCGGCCATATATTTAAATGTACAGAAGATCCACGTATCACCCGCGTGGGTAAATTTTTGCGTCGTACCAGTTTAGATGAACTACCTCAATTTTGGAACGTACTAAAAGGGGAAATGAGTTTAGTGGGAACTCGTCCACCAACTCCCGATGAGGTAATCAAATATCAACCACATCATTGGGAAAGGTTGCGAGTCAAGCCCGGAATGACCGGAGAATGGCAAGTTAACGGACGTTCCAGCATCAAAGATTTTGAAGATATAGTCAAAATGGATTTAGACTATCAGCGTAAATGGTCTATCTCTTACGATTTATTTTTGATATTTAAAACAATTTGGGTAGTATTTAATAAAAGTGGTGCTTGTTAAATTAGTTGTGTATTTATGGTTGTGATTTATTTCTGGCTGTTAGTAAGGGGAACGACAAAAATATAATATTCAGGGTTTTACCACTTTCTATGAAATTGTGTTTAAATTTGACCCTCTAGTCTCCTTAGTTATCGGGAAGATTAGGGGGTCGAAACTTGTTTGTGAGAAAACTTTTTTTGTATTGTAATTCCAATTAATTTCCGTAGTTCGAGTATCTTGCTTGCTGGTTCTAACCAAGGGGCGAGACGCTTCTTGCGGGGTAATCAAGGTGAACCCTTTAAAATTATTTACCTTTTTAATCGGGTTTCCGTACAAATATTATCCAACTTTTTATCCCAAGGTTCTACAGGTACTTGAGGTAAATAAGCGTTGGCAAACACAATACCGATTGTTGGTATTGATTCCCAGTCTGGAGAACTTAACAAACGGTCATAATATCCTCCACCGTAACCCAAACGATAACCTTGTTCGTCGCAAGCAACACAAGGAACCAAAATTAAATCAACTTGATGGGGATTAATTATTGGTGCATCGGCATATGGTTCGCGAATTCCGTATTTACCAGCGATTAATTCATCTTCAGGTGTCCAAAGATGCCAGATTAAGGATTTGTCAACGCAGCGAGGAAATCCCCATTTTTTTGTATTGTTTGTATTCTCAGAAAATAAATAGCTTAAATCGGGTTCTTGACGAAAGCTAAAATAAGCAAGTACTGTTTTAGCTTGGTTAAATAAACTTGAATTGAAAAGATTTTTACAAATAGCTTGACTTTTTCTCCGCCATTCTTCTTCTGAGAGAGATTGACGTTGTTTAATGATATTACGACGTAATTCTGTTTTTTTTGATTGATATCCGGTTTGATTCATTATTTATTCACAGATTTATTCAAATGATAAAATATAAATTGAAACATAGTTTGGATTTTATTTTTATTTGATG
>JBARZF010000429.1:0-4913 GCA_049649675.1 Rivularia sp. (in: cyanobacteria)
ATACTCAAATTCCCCTTCTGCCAAGTTTGGGAGAAGGGGTTAGGGGATGAGGGAAGAATGTAGGTAAAAGATTAGCTGCTTTATGCTCAAATCCCCCTTCTGCCAAGTTTGGGAGAAGGGGTTAGGGGATGAGGGAAGAATGTAGGTAAAACTAACAAGTCTATTCTAAATAATTAGTAAGACATTAATTTGTCAAATAACGTGGCAAACGACAATAAGCTATTCTCAACTATTCTTCAAACAATGGACGTAACTGGATTCGAACCAGTGACCTCTACGATGTCAACGTAGCGCTCTAACCAACTGAGCTATACGTCCGAAGCTTTATTTGTATAACATACATTTTGTTATTAATGCAAGTTTTTTGGGTAATTGGTTTTCTGCACAGACGTGAAAGAGACGTAAAATTTTACGTCTCTACATACATTGCTAGTTTATTTGTTCAGTTGCTTCTGGATTGATGATATTAGTTCTTTTGCTCTTGGATAAGATGTTGTTCCTGACTGTACGGTTTTCAGTTTACTGAGAATTGTCTGTAATTTGGCTTTGTATTGGTTAATTTCTGATGGAGGATTCGCTATAAACCTTTCTATCTGTACTTCAGCTTGGTTGAGAATTTTCTGCGATTCTCTTTCTGCTTGCAGTCTAGTTTGAATAATTCCTTGGTTGCTTTGGTATTTAGCCAATAGTTTCTGGGCTTCTAGATAATTGGGATTTGTCGCCTCAATTTTTTGCAATCGCTTGATAGCTTCTAGCCATAGCTTTTCAACTTGCTCCCATTTATAAGTTGGATGGGGTGGATTTTGCGATGCTTGTGCTGCTTGCATGGCAAATACTTTCGCTGCTTCAATTAAATTACCGGAAACACCGCTTTTTCCATCTTTAGCAATTATTTTGGCTAAATCGGGTTTGGAAACTGCAATCACACTCAGAGCTTTTTTACCAGCTAAGGTTTGTCTGGGAATTTGCTCTAAAGTAATCATCGCGGTTTGCATCTGGGCTACAGCCTTTTGTTTGTCTCCAGCATCTTTCGCGTCTTCATATTGCTCTTTGGCTACTTTTAAAGTTTCTTCTGCTTGACTTAGCGATTCAAAAGCATTTTTTTCTTGAAAAGCTTTGGCATCTATTCTTGCAACTCGACGACGTGCTGTTTCAAATTCATCAAAAGTAAACTTCCAACTACACCCAAATAAACCGCAATAAGCTTGAGGGTAGTATCCCAAAAACCAAACGGGTAAATTATCTAAACTTTGTTGTGCTTGTTTAACTTTGTCGCTACCTTGCTTAATATCTTCTAAACTGGTAGCTTTATTTATTAATTGATCTGCTTGCTCGGTATTCTTAATTGCTCCACGATAGCTATTATCCATACTGATATAAGAAGGTAAAAGCAGCAATGGTGCTTTTTGGGCTACGGGTTTGCGAATCATCGGGTACGGTAAATTAACTAACCATATTGCACCGCCAATACTAGCTACAACTATTGCCACCCATTTTAGATCGCTGAAAATTCCCGGTGGCTGATTGGCTTTAGCAGCTTTTCTGATAGCTTTTTCGCTAAATTCTGGAAATACATCTACAACTAATAAGAGTAATTCCTCGAAAGTTGCTGGAGAGCCTTTTTCTCTACGCAGCTTTTCAAAACGCCTAGCGACAATTTGTCTTTCAGTTCTACCAATATCATTATTAGAACCACAATTAAGCAATTCTGAGCGTAAAATTTTAAATGCGGAATCATTAAGACGATACATGATTTTATGGTTGATTTAAAAGGTTGATTTGAAATGTTAAATCTTAAAAGAGAGGGAGGATTTATTCAAAACCCCCGAACAAACGCTATTTTTTTTGAGCTATTTTCTCGTAATAACGCTTATACACTTTTAATTTTGCTTGTGCTTTTATATGAGCTAAGGTTTCTGGAGGAATTGCCTCTATAGTTTCAATTGATGCTTGCAAAGAAGCAATAGCTAGCTGTTTCTGCTTCTGAGTCTTTGCTATACTCAATTTTTTCTTAGCACCGTTATAAGCAAGCGAGGCTTCTACCAAGGGTACAAAAGCCTGTTTTTCTTTAAATACTTTGGTTTCAATTTGCGCTGTTTGACTGCGGATTTTTTCATACTCACTAAAACTAAAATTCCAATCACAGCTAAATCTTTGACAATAAACTTCCGGATAATATCCTAAAAACCAAATAGGAATACTACGCAGATGTTTGTCTGCATCTTCTAATTTTTCCTCAACTTGCTTTATTTGTGTAAAAGTAGCCGCAGACTTGAACGAGTTTTCTGCTTCTCTAACGGAATTTTTTGCACTCCGATAGTGAAAATCCATGTTCATATAAGAAGGTATAAGCAATACTGGTGCTTTTCTAGCAACAAACCAGCGTATATTGGGATGCGGTAAATTAAGTATCGTTAGTATCCCAGCAGCACTTGTCAAAGCTATAGCGAAGTATTTGAAATTACCAAAAATACTTGGCTTTCGATTGACTTTAGCAGCTTCCTTGAGAGCCGTTTCGCTGAAGATAGGAAATATATCTACAACCACAGCACGCAGCTCGTTTAATTTCGCACGTTTTCCAACTTTCGATTGCAGTTGCTTTAAACGCTTAAGCACTATTTGCTGCTTTTGCAACCCTTGTTTGTCATTAACACTACATAATTCAACCTCCGCACGTAATATTTCAAATGCATTGTTATCAAGACGGTACATCGAATCACCCTGTTACTCTTACTATGATTATTCCCATTCGTGAGATAAAAATTACAACACGACGATAGAGAGTTAGGAGTCAGTTAATTTTTTCTGGTAACTGGTAACTGTTAACTGCTCACTGCTCACTGCTCACTGTTAACTGCTCACTGTTAACTGCTCACTGCTCACTGCTCACTGCTCACTGTTAACTGTTTGCTGTTATATGACTTTGGATAGGTAAAACTAAGTGCCAATTATTGCTAGCATTTGTAGGTTCGTTAACAAAATTATTATTAATAAAAATGCCTACAGCTTTAATTACTGGTGCTTCTGGTGGAATTGGTAAATGCTTTGCCCAAAAACTTGCCGCAAAAAATACGAACCTTATTATCGTTGCCCGCTCGGAAGATAAGCTTAATGCTCTTGCTCAACAGTTACAGCAGCAATACAAAATTAATGTAGAGGTTATTGTCAAAGATTTAACTGAAGCATCAGCAGCGCGGGAAGTGTTTGACGCTACCCAAGCTAAAGGGTTGACTGTTGATTTACTGATCAATAATGCAGGCTTTGGAGACTATGGTGAATTTGCTCAAACCGATGGCGATCGCCAAATCCAAATGATCCAGTTAAATAATGTAGTGCTGGTAGATTTAACTCACAAGTTTTTACCACAAATGCGCGAAAGAGGTTCGGGAAGCATTATCAACGTATCTTCAATTGCAGCATATCAACCAATTCCGTATCTTTCTGTTTACGCTGCCACTAAAGCTTTTGTTCGCAGTTTCAGCGAAGCATTATGGGCAGAAAATCGCCAGTATGGAGTAAAGGTTTTAGTAGTTTCTCCTGGCCCTACGGAAACCAATTTTTTTGAAGAAGCTAACTTTCCAGCAGCACTCGCACGCAACGCTCAAAGTATGTCTACCCCCGAAGAAGTAGTAGATCAAGCGTTGAAAGCTTTAGAAGAAGGAAACGCTGCTGTAGTCGTTGGTGGAATTGCATCCAAGTTTATCACCAAAATATCCAATATAGTTCCTAGAGAAACTTTATTGAATGTATTAGAGAAACAGTTTAAAGCTTAGATGAGGTCAAAGGTATAAATTGTTGTAGGGTGTGTTACGGTACAGATTGTTTTGTAGATTAATAACTATTTTGTGGATACCGTAACGCACCATTCTTAATTTAATCGTATCCCAATCCAACATCAGTATTTAGTAACCCAACATTAGCAAAAGGGCTAAAGCCACTTAATACAAACCTAGATAATTCACAAAGGAGCATCATTAACAAGTTGCTGAGTAGAATTAATCAACGACTCTTGAGATTGACGCTGTTCCCTAACCGCAATCAAAGAATCAATAATTGGATTCAAACAGCGTTTTGCATCTTCATATCCTTGCTGTTTCAATTTCCTAATTCGCTGACTGCTGAAGTCTAACCAGCTATCCACTACACCAACAACAGGAATTTCCGATTTATTAATTGTTTGTTCTGGTCTAATTTCAATAATTGTTTGTTCGGGAAAGTCATCACGATTCCATACAGAACCATTTTCTAAATGAATTACAATTACGTTTTTACATCCACGTTTCGCTAAAGCTGTTAGCGGTACATTATCAACCAAACCGCCATCAATATAATTTTTACCGTTAACTTCTCGACTGGGAAATGCTAGAGGAAGTGCTGCACTTGCTAACAGTAAATTATAAATAGTTTCATCATCCATACAGTCTTGTAAGCAAAGCCAACAAGCACCAGCACCAGTTTTTGCACGAATCAAATTAATTAACAAGTCGTAACCCAAACCGGGAATTTTTAAAGAAGGAAATACCGTCACCCATAATTCAATATTTTTTCGCAGAGTATTAGGATAAACTGCTTGTTTTAATAATTGTTCGATGGGTTCGGGATCAAAAATAGAGCTATTATTTTTCTTTAATCCTTGTTTGATTAAGAAATCAACTAACCAATGTCGTGACGCACCTGCACTTCTCTGACGAGTAAGTGTAGGCTTCTCGGCGACTCCTCTATGAGAACATTGACCGAGCTTTGAAGCCCTACGCCCTAGGGACTTTTGACTAAACTGCTTTTTTTAATTTGCAGGCTGCATTTCTGCATTTAATTGGATTACACCTACATTTTTCATTTTAACATAAACCCGGCTTGTAATTCATGAGCGAAAATGCGGTGTGGCTATGCCTCCCGCATTATTCGCATCCCGA
>JBARZF010000430.1:0-8043 GCA_049649675.1 Rivularia sp. (in: cyanobacteria)
TTTTACAAATAATCTGAACCAGGAAAACTGAACAAATGGCTACTTTACAGCAGCAGAAAATTAGAATTCGTTTAAAAGCTTTTGACCGTCGCTTGCTCGATACATCTTGCGAGAAAATTGTTGATACTGCTAACCGCACTAATGCAACGGCAATTGGGCCGATACCTTTACCTACAAAACGCCGTATTTACTGCGTACTTCGTTCTCCTCACGTAGATAAAGATTCACGAGAACACTTTGAAACCCGTACCCACCGACGCATTATCGATATCCATCAGCCTTCGTCTAAAACCATTGATGCTTTGATGAAACTTGATTTACCATCTGGTGTGGACATTGAAGTCAAGCTGTAATTATTGATTGAGGATTAATTGAGGATTAATTATAGTTTTTCGAGAAATAATTAATCCGAAAACAACAATTAATAATTGTTGTTTAAATAGAATACGAGCGTGATAATCGATACCTTCATCCCCTTAGATAAATTTCTAAGGGCTTTTTATTCGCTACAAAACGACTTTAAGATAAAATATACAAATATACGGGTTTTTTCAAAAATATAGAACTTACATCAAGCTAAATTTTCCGAAGCGATCGCAAAACCGTCAATAGCCAAAAGTTGGCTTTCTATGAGGAAGCAATACCAACATTTTGAGAAGTTCCACTATTGCTTTTAATGTCATAATTATATTAATGACTGCTTAAGTCCCGGCAAAAAATACTTTTATGAGTAGTACAAGTAGTAGTACAGCTATATATCAGATTAAATATGACATCCTCTTCTAGAATTGCAGTTCGCGAAATACCTTTGTTCCCTTTACCGGATGTGGTTCTGTTTCCTACCAGGCCGTTACCACTACATATTTTTGAATTTCGCTACCGAATCATGATGAACACGATCTTGGATAGCGATCGCAGGTTCGGGGTATTAATGGTTGACCAAGCAAAAGGTACTGTTGCTAATGTTGGCTGTTGTGCGGAAATTATTCATCATCAACGTTTGAAAGATGACCGCATGAAAATGCTAACTTTGGGACAGCAGAGGTTTCGAGTGTTGGAATACGTCCGCGAAAAGCCTTATTTTGTTGGGTTAGTTGAATGGATTGATGACGAAGAACCGACTAAGGATTTACGACATGAAGCATCTGAGGTAGAACAGCTACTGCGTGACGTAGTGCGCTTAAGTGCCAAATTGACCGAACAAAATATCGAACTACCGCAGGATTTACCAGCTCTACCTAAAGAATTATCTTATTGGGTAGCAAGCAACCTTTACCGTGTAGCTCCAGAGCAACAGTCATTATTAGAAATGCAAGATACAGCCGCTCGTTTACAACGAGAAACAGAAATTTTAACTTCAACTCGGAATCATTTAGCAGCACGTACTGTTCTTAAAGATACATTAAATCAAACGTCTTAATAAATAGGGAATGGGGAATAGGGAATAGGGAATAGTGTGAAAAAGTAAAAACAATAAATAACTTTAGCAGCAAAGCATAGAAAGTAGTGGAAAACTATAGTTGTTTAATAGGTAGAAAATGAGGGCGTACTTGTATGTTTAAAATATGCTTGTTTAAATTAATAAATTAATAAAATTATTGCAACTGAAAATAGTTACTGTTCCCCGTTCCCAATTCCTTATTCCCTTTTAATCATTACGGTCTTTCAGTAGTTATTATGCTACAACCTTTGCAACAAAGGCCCTAATATTTACTATACATGGATTATAAGCTTAAAAACTCACATTGTTTATTAATACAGTATTCTTTCCCTATTCCCTATTGCCTATTCCCTGTTCCCTAAAGAGGCGACTATTTAATGCCGCATAACAAGTACGACAATAGCTATAATTACAACGATTCAGTTGGTAAAATATTGTAGCTACCAAAAATTTTAAGAATTTCCGTATAATTGGACAATTCAGCTAAAGCAGATTGCATTTTAGTAGAGGAAACGTCTGCTTCTAAATCCATAAAAAACAAATATTCTCCTAAAGAACGTTTAGTTGGACGCGATTCAATCTTGCTGAGGTTAATGTTTTGATTGGCAAAAACTTGTAATGGTTTGACTAGTACACCTGGCAAATTTGCTGGTACGCTAAATGCTAATGAAGTAATTATTGCAGTATTTGTTAACATTTCGTGGTTAGGACTATTACCCGGTTGACTAACTACCCAAAAACGAGTAAGGTTTTCCGGGTAATCATTAATACCGTTTGCAAGTACGGGTAAGTCATATATTTGCGCGGCTCTAAGCGATGAAATAGCAGCAGCGGCTTTATCACTTTCTAATTGTTGCAGTGCTTCTGTTGTGGAATTAGTCGGAACTAACTGTACTTGCCCAAGAAACTTCTCCAACCATTTTTGACATTGAGCTAACGCTTGCGGGTGAGAATAAACGGTTTTTATCTTATCTAAACTTTGAGAACAAGAAATTAATGCGTGAGTAATAGGTACAACTAAAGCTAACTGAATTTGTAAATTATCTAGTTGCCATAGTGTATCTAAAGTGACAGTAACTCCTCCTTGAATTGAATTTTCTACAGGTACCACTGCTAAATCTGATTCACCTTTGGCTAGAGAATAAAGTGTTTTAAAAATACTAGGATAAGGACATAATGAAGCTTCCGTTTTAGTATTTTTCGTCAGCCAACTAACGTAATATAAAGCTGCTTGTTCTGCATAAGTACCGCGAGGTCCCAAATGTGCAATAGATATCATAATTTACAAAACCTTTAATAATGAAGATAGCAAACAGAATACTCTTATTTTTACCTAAAATAGATATTATAAAGTAACAATAATTTTTCTAATTAAGAAGGGTATAGGTTTTGTACAATACAAACAACTATATTTTGTTCAAAAATACAATTATCGACAAATTATTGTCGTTTAACTATGGCTACCAAATTTAAAGCCTGTCAATCTGTAGAAATTCCCGTTCCATATCAGCCTATCCCAATTAAGCATTATTTACGACAACCCCAACGCTTGGTTAACGCTTTGGCTGATTCTAGCCGGATTGAACAGCTAAATGCAGAAGTTTTTCGTTTAAAAATGCGTCCCCTAACTTTTATGTCGTTGAGTATTCAACCAATTGTAGATATGAGAGTATGGGCTGCTTCAGATGGAGTAATTTATTTAGAATCAGTGCGTAGTGAAATACGTGGTATAGAATACATTAATCAACGTTTTCAGCTTGATTTAAAAGGTAATTTATCAAGTTACAAAACAAATGAAAATACTCGCCTTAAAGGTATAGTAAATCTAGAAGTGCAGGTGGAATTACCGCCACCTTTCTCTTTTACTCCTAAATCAATTTTAGAAACTACTGGTAATGGCTTGCTCAAAAGCGTATTGCTAACAATAAAGCAAAGATTGCTACGACAACTACTGGTTGATTATCGACATTGGGTTGAATTGCAAACTAAAGATAGTAGCTTCGATCCCGATAATAATGATTTCAAGGTTTTCAAGCCTGAATAAAAACCATTAAAAGAAAACCGATAGGGAATAAGGAACGGGGAACGGGGAACGCGAAACAGGGAATAGGGAATAGGTAATAGGTAATAGGTAAAAAAATGAAAAAGCGTTGATAATCTTAGTTAATTATTGTATTAATACTTGTATAGCAAGGCTTTTAGAGCTTTTTTCTGAAATTTGAGCATATAAACTATTGAAGAACCAGCGATTAGAATAAATGCCATTAAAATACTTAGTAGTTAAGCCAGCATCATTTATCTAATTACTACTCAGTTATATAACTGTTCCCCCCAACCCTATCCCTTGTTCCCTATCAAAACGAAATGTTAAATTAATTTTGCACAAGGACTTATTTTTCTTCGATTTGGCAGGGACGAAAAGATCTACGATGCAAGCGAGTAATACCGTAATTTTGTATTGCTAATAGATGTTTTTTGCTACCATAACCCTTGTTTTGTTCTAAGTCGTACATTGAGTACTTGTTAGCAAGACGAATTATTAATTCATCGCGCCAAACCTTAGCAAGGATAGACGCGGCAGCTATCGTAAGCGAAAGCGAATCTCCTTTAACTATTGTTTCTTGTGGTAAGGAAAAGTTTTTTATCTGCTGATTTCCATCAATTAAACAAAGTGCGGGCTGTACCTTTAATTTCAGAACAGCCCGCTTCATTGCTAAAAGTGATGCTTGCAAGATATTAAAAGAGTCTATTTCAGCCGTAGTTGCAAAACCGATTTTCCAGTCTATTGCAATATCAATAATTTGCTTGGCTAACTGAGTTCTTCTAGAAGCAGATAGCTTTTTGCTGTCTTTGATTTTGGTTGTGAGGAGTTGGGGCAAACTATTACTCTCTGGTAGGATGACTGCTGCTGCTACCACAGGACCAAACAAAGCACCTCTCCCCACTTCATCTACACCTGCAATTAACCCTCTTTGTGGATTGCAATACGTAGAAAATTCTAGCCAATTTTGTTCGAGGGGGAGTTTTGGTGCGTCCATTGGAGTGATAGCTTGCCCAGTATTTACCATAAAAGAGTTATGTTACCTAGCTAGATGGTGCTTCTGAGGAAGTACGACGACGGCGACGGCGACGTGTATCTACTGTCGCAGTTTCGGTTTCGGTATTATCTATGGTTTGATTAGATTCTACTTGCTCTACTTGCTCTACTTGCTCTGGTTGCTCTACTTCTTCTGCTTTTTCTACTTCTTCTTCTATTTCTTCTATTTCCTCTTCGAGTGTAATTTCATTATCTACATTGTTTATTCTCACCTTTTTTGGAGTTGGAGTCAGCGAATATGATTCAGATTCTGAGATGCTATCTTCATCTTCATCTTCATCTTCATCTTCACCAGGTGGAACAACATTGATAATTACGGATTTTTCGTTTTTGAAATCTTTCTCCAACTTCTTTAAAGGTGTAACACCCATTAAAGCGTAAACATCCTGTTCCTCCGAAGTCATTTCCACTGAAACAATTTCTGGTGGTTCGAGTACTCCTTTGACCGATTCGACTCTAGTTCTACTAGTACGTTCGGTCGTCGGTCTTTCGTTCCAACCTTTATTCAACCCCAATGGTGTTTCGGATCTTCTAAGTTCTGGTTCTGCGTCTGCATCAGCATCTGAGTCATTATTGACTAATGTCAAAGGACTTCCATTAATCCTTGGTTCATCTTTACCATTCCCCGTATTAATGCGGCGACGACGACGCCGTTTATTAGGATCGCCTAATTCTTGATAGCTTGGATGATTGATTAAGTTTAAGTTGGCAAAATCTCCTTCACCTTCATCACCATCTGCGAATCCATCTACCACTTCTCTTGGTTCGCTCAATCGAGGAGCAGACAAACGGGGTTCTCTTTGGGGTAAAGGTACTACACGCTCAGGTACTTCTGCTGGTGGTGGTGCGACTCGGGAATCGTTTTCCCCTGGTAGATGTACGATATGTCCCAAACCTCCACAGGTAGGACAAGTTTCCCCGAAAAGCTCGTAAATATTTTGACCTTGACGTTTGCGGGTAAGCTCTACCAAACCCAATTCAGTTAACTGAGCAATTTGAGGACGAGCTTTATCCGATTTCAGGGCTTTATTAAAATTTTCGAGAACCTGTAACTGGTCGCGCCGCGATTCCATGTCAATAAAATCAACGACAATCACTCCAGCAATATTACGCAAACGTAACTGACGTGCTATTTCCGTGGCGGCTTCGCAGTTTGTCCACAATACGGTTTCTCTTGCTGTAGCCGAACGAGTAAACGAACCGGAGTTGACATCTATTACCGTTAATGCTTCGGTCGGTTGAATAATAATGTAACCGCCAGAAGGTAAATCTACTCTTGGTTTCAGAGCTTCCTTTACCGCAGCATTGATCCGGAAATATTCTAAAATTGCAGTGCGATCGCGGTGGTGGTCGATTAATAAACCTTGGGGTACCTGTCCGCCGCTCCAATTCTGTAAATACTGCTTTACTCGCTTTAAACCAGTACTGGAGTCAACAACAATCCGATTTACATCGGCACCATACATATCCCGCAAAACGCGCTGGATAAAGTCATCGTCACGGTTGAGCAAGGCTGGCGCACGGCTGGTTTGAGCTTGTTCGCCAATTGACTCCCACTGCTTTTGCAGAAATTCTAAATCTTCAATAATAGCTTCTTCGGGTTTACCTTCCGCTTCAGTACGGATTAATAAACCCATTCCAGCTGGTTTAACTAAGATTGCTAAGGCTCTCAAACGGTTGCGTTCGTTTTCGTTCCTTATTCTGCGGGATAAATTAACGCCTCGTCCGTAAGGCATTAAGACTACGTAGCGGCCGGGTAAAGTAATGTTACCTGTAAGCCGGGGTCCTTTCGTACCCGTCGGCTCTTTCATCACTTGCACCAAAACTTTTTGTTGTGGTGTTAATAACTCCGTGATTGCTGCTGACGAACGTCTTAACCTTAGTGGCCCAAGGTCAGTTACATGAATAAAACCATTACGCTCCGGGTCGCCAATATTCACAAAGGCCGCATCTATCCCAGGCAATACATTTTCTACTACCCCTAAATAAATATCACCAATTTGGTGATGGCCAGTAGCTACGACAAGTTCTTGTATTTGGTCTTCAGAGAACACCGCAGCAATTTGATGCTGTTCGGCGATGATAATTTGTTTCGGCATTCAATTTCCTCAAAAATTGGCAGCTCAAATCCGCAGGAGAGGAGTTTTTCATCAATTTACCCTGTCTCCTCCTTCCAAGGCGCTGCTGTAATAAAATTGCACTTACTTTCGCTCAAAGAAACACGAGCTATTTACCTTCTTGAATTGCGTTTACGCAACTCCGATATCAAAACTGTTGAATGTTTTAATGAATAAAATCGCCCGAATTGGGTCAATTTTTTACACCTTTCCCTTGCTAATTAATAGCTCAGGTAAAAAAGCAATGACAATTTTACTTTTTTACACTCTCGCGCAGCTCGTCGGGTATTATTATTCTAATAATCGGGCAGTATTACCTAGAATATGCTCGCGAGTGCGAAACTACGACTCTTCTTAAGACGCTGGTTGACTGCGCGAGCCTTTCGAGAGTAGAGGTGCATACTTCCTTGCCCGTCTCAAAGTAGACTTTAAAAGTTTACCCGTAAGTGGTACTTTTTAGTGCCTATGCTACTCTACATATCCGAACCCTGTTAGCTGGAAAATTCGAGCTAACTCTACTATTCCCGCCATCACAAATTGTGAGAGAAGCAACTGGAAAAGGCTGGTACAAGTCAGAACTGATTCACTGCAAAGTAATTGCAAACAACGCCCTTAGAGAGACTTCTCTGCGGATGCTGTCGGCTTTATCTGAGATAATACCCCAGTATCGCCTCCGTTGCACTCTAAAATATTATTGCTTTAACGCCCCGTACATAGCGGGTAGTGAATCAATTCGTTCCGTTGCAGCGCTCTTATAATTTCTCTTCATATAATTTTAGCGCAAGGTCGTCAAAAATCAATTCTTTGATTTAAGTTAAATTGAAGGGCAATTTACACAACTACAATTGCCCCAAAATTATTAAACTGCCAAAATTAGCTTGCTCCGATGTATGTGCAGGAGGTCAAATTCTGCTGTTGTTACAGATTCAAGCATAAATGGAATTTGTTCCGGACGCAATAACGTACCATCATTGCGACAAGCTCCCAAATAACGCAACTTGACAGCATTATTCTGGCTCGTTTCGATTTTCGTCTCAACAAGCTCTAACTCAAACAAACGTTCGCGCAGATTTACATTTTTGATTTTACCTTTTTTTGTTTTGTGCTGTGTCCAAATTTCTTCTGTTTGTTTGATTGCATTAATCCAATCTTGCCATTGGGATAAAGTTGCTTGTCGATCGCAGCTTACAGTAATCAAATACTCGGCAGTTTCGAGAAGTTGGGATGCACTTTTCGATTTTAAATCTAGCTGCACTACATTATATATAGGTATGCCGTTCGGTAATGCGGAACTTAGATCGTGCACAAAAGTATCAATATCAATTATGCGCGTTAATTCAAAATCTACAATTTCCGAACTGCTAGTAGCTCCCAAGGCTAAAGCATTT
>JBARZF010000431.1:0-2952 GCA_049649675.1 Rivularia sp. (in: cyanobacteria)
TAATGGTATTTTGATGGTTTTCTGATTCTTGGTTCATTCCGGTTAAGGCTTGTAAATGATTATCTAATGCTTTTTCTAAATATTGAGAACGAACTTTTTTGTCTTCTGTAAAAAATTTGTCTGTGCCTATTTGATAGTTTGCTAAACCTAAATTATTATGAGTCGCGAACAAATCAAAGCTCAAAGATACACCTGTAAGTGAATGTGCTAATGCTAAGGCTTCGTCGTAAGCTTCAATACACATTTTTAAATAATCTAATTTCTCGTGTTTGTCTGTATCTGGTTGATTTGCTAAGTGCCAATAAGCTGTACCCAAGTTATTTTGAGTTGCAGCACAAGCTGTGGGAACGTTGGCTGGTGTACGATATTTTAACGCTTCATTGTAAGCATTAATAGCTAATTGCAAGTATTCTACTTCTCGGTCGTATTGGGCAAGGTTCCAGTACGCCGTACCAATATTGTTTTGAATCATGCCGTATTTTAACGGTTCTTGCTCGGAATTATAGTAAACTACTGCATCTTCGTAAGCTACTACCGCTAGCTTTAAATTGATTACGGGTTGATTATATTGCGCCAAATGCCAGTAAGCTGTACCTAAATTATTTTGGCAAGCTGCATATTTTAATGGTTCCATTTCGGCAGTACGAAAACGGAGAGCCTCTGTATATGCTGTTACTGCGTTTTGCCAGTTTTGATCTGGATTATTAAAACGAGCTAAATCGCCGTAAGCTGTTCCCAGATTGTTTTGCACTCTGGCATAAGTTTCCGAATGCGTTTCTGGGGAAATTAACTTAAGCGCTAATTCGTAAAACTCTATACCTTGCTCGATATAAGCTGGCCCTTCTTGAGAATTGGGTGGAGTGCGGTACAGCATCCAATAAAGTGTACCTAAATCGTTCAAGACATCAGGCACGGAGGGTGCAGAATCATCATAAGAAATTGATTCCTGATATGCCAGGATTGCTACCATTAGGTTTTCTAAAGTCGATTGTCCCTCTTCGATGCGGACGCGATATATATTTCCTAAGCGATAATAAGCAGCTCCAATATCTTTTTCTTCAGCTTGTTGCGAATGTAAATGCTCAATTTCTTGCAGGATTTGCTGTACTTGCTCATTTTCAAGAGGTGAATCAACTATTGTCGTACTGATAGTTGTCAATATTAGCTCGGTTAACTCTTTGCTAATATGAGGCAAATCCGCAGCTGACGGAACAATATTGCTCGAACTACTTCTCTTGATAAGTTCGGTATTTTCCTGCTGCATTCCAGGAGTAAATATTTCTAATTGCGATAGCGGATTTTCTTCTTTTGCCGCCAAGGATTCCTGATGCGATTCTAAGGAACTCTCCGATGTTTGAGATGGTGGCAACTCAAAATCCTGCTCAAAATCTAAATCGCTAGCGGGCGTTGTTAATTCTTCATTAATGATTGGTTCTTCCACAGAGTCTAAATCTAAACTTCTCTGAACGGAAAAACGCCTTGCTGCACTTCTATTTGGACTTGTTGGAGTTGGTTCTCCAGCAAACAAAAATACACCCGTTCGAGAACGCCAGAACTGTGGCGCAGACTGTTGAATTGCACGCAACCACGGACGTGGAACCCATAGTAACAAGCTTGATTCTAAAAATCTGCTGTCTGATTGACTTGATAGTTGCTGTTCTGTTAAACGTAGATAATGTAAAAATAAACGTTGTATGGCAACAGGTTGTCTAGTTAACTGTTCCGTACCCACCATTTGAAATGACGGAATAGGCAAAGCCTTACCCGGCACATCTTTAGAAGCACCGACAATTGGAGGCGGATAATTACTTAACCATTGATTTATTTGCGCTATGGGATTTGGATCGTTTAAATTCAACCGTAAAGTGACTAATCGCGGATAAGCTGGGGTACTAGCTTCAGATTGCGTATCGATTGGCTGATACAAAACCTGTCCTACCGGATATGCCAAAGTTGAATGCAAACGAGCCGCTACCTGATTTCTCAGGTTTAAATCATCACATACCGCTATGAAAATTTGTCTTCGCAGGTTTAAACCCAGAGCAAGTTTCAAGCGGTGATATACTTGCCGGTTCCAACCAGAATTATTAGAGTTTACAGTATCCTTTAAGCTCATAGCGGCTCATCATCAGCCAAATGCAGTTTACCGAAAGTACTCCTAAAAAATGGGGAAACCTATTTACAAAGCCTAAGCGGGTAACAGTAAGGTTTCGTCCATTCTTTATAGAGAAATTATTATCTTCCCAAAAATGGGTATATATAAGCAGCAACCTTAGTTGTGACTATGACTACGGTTTTCAAGTATTTATTGCATTGTTCAGGAAAAATCCGCTCTTTCAGGTTTTACCGAGTAAAAAGTTTTATTTTATACTTGAAGAACACTGACATTCTAACAAATAAAAAATCAGGCTCCTAAAAAAAATGGAACCTGTTATACCAAAAGTAAATAAATTTTTCGTATTTAACTTTTCTTAAGCAGCATTAGACACTGAGAAAGCGACAAAAAGTACACCGGCAAGCAATGCAACAGCAGCAACTCCCAGCACAAGGTAGGTTGTTTGTTGTTTCTTATCGGGTGGTTCAGCCTTGTAAACCTTTGGTTCCCGAGCGAAATTATTTAACCGACCGCCTTCTTCTGTGGTATAGGGCATAAAATAAAATCCTTCTTATTGTCTTCGTATTATTTTACATGACAAGTATATACACTCTCTTCCTGATATAGAAATGGGCATTGGGCATTGGGAATTGGGAATTGGTAAATGGTAATTCTAACTAGTTCCCAGCCGGAGACTGGGAACCACTTACTGTGAGGCTCTGCCTCCAATCTCAGCCGCGTCGCAGAGTCTCGCAAACTTTGTTCCCAGGTTCCACCTGGGAACAAGGAAATAGTTATTTTTCTCCCCATCCCCTTGTCTCCCCATCCCCACATCTCCCCCTCTCCCCATCCCTAAC
>JBARZF010000432.1:0-7881 GCA_049649675.1 Rivularia sp. (in: cyanobacteria)
GATTATTTGCTTCCCATCCCGGACAACTTCAACAAAAAGGAATAGGACGACTTCATGCCAAAATATTGATAGCAAGTCAAACCGCAGTACTTTTAGAAGATGAATGGTTAGAAGCATTTTGGTGCGACGAATGTCAGCAAACAAAATGGTACCGTGTCAAAATTGGCAAAAATTCGCTAAAAAATGGTGGACGTACCTCATATTCGATTTCTTTAGCACCAGAACAATTATGGGAACAAGCTGTAGGAGTAGACGAAACTAGAGGTAATCCTAGTGTGAGCGAATTTACTCGCAGACATGCACGAATGGTGAGCTATGAAAATCTCTAGAAGTCGTTCATTAGAATTCCGAATCATAACTTTGAACGAACAGTTCAATATTCAAATAAGACTTCCGATTTTTCCGGCTCTGGTTTAACGAAGGTAACTAATTTGATATATGCTAGCTTCATTCAACTTCTTGAATTCTAGGAACAGCAGATTAATATAATCTGAAATATTGTGAAATAGGGCATAAGGCATAAGAGGTGTGACTTTGAACAGAAATCCGTTTGTAAAATTTAAAAACGGGAAAATTGTAAGCGTTGAACATCCAACAACAGCTTCTTTTAACGAAACCCCAGCGAGTATAAAAAAAAGGCGAGTAGTGCCCAAAGTATCAGGAGTATTGTATATACTTGCCCTGATATTAGTGAATGCCGGTATTTGGAGTGGAGCTTTGATGTATTTAGCTACAGCCAAACCAAAATATGTTAGCGAATGGGCAGTTAACATTCCTGGTAGTGGTTCAACCTCTAATATCAACCTTCCCGATATTGGACAAGCAACATCCCAAAACTATTCAGCTTATGCCGGGGCAAATTACGATCCCAGAGAAAACTATAAGGCGATCGCCACTAGCGATCAAGTATTAAAAGCAGCCGCTAGAATCGTGGGTATGCCCTCCAAAAAGTTTGGCAAGCCGCGAATTAAGATAGTTGACAATACATCCTTAATGACGTTCGAGTTTCAAGGTTCCAACCCTCAAATAGCCAGAAGAAAATCTATAGCTTTACAAAATACATTTGAAGCGAAATTAGAGCAGTTAAGAAACGAAGAAATAGCTCAGCAAAGAGTACGCTTAGAAAATGGCATGGAAGCGTCGCGGCGAAATTTAAAAACTGCTCAAAGACGGCTTAGTAATTTTAAAGCTGCTTCGGGTTTAAATTCCGAAGAACAACTGAGAAGTATGGCAGTTAATATCGAAGAGTTACGCAGACAGCGTAGCGAACTAGCAGCCCAACAGCAACAGTCAATCGCTCAGGTTTCGGAATTATCGGATAATTTAAATCTGTCTTCCAATCAAGCTTCAGATGCTTTTGTGTTACAAGCAGATCCGCTTTTTCAGAATTATTTGAAAAACTATAGCGATGCCAATAGCGATTTAATCAAAGCCAGCGCTAAATTAACCCAGGCTCATCCAAGTGTCATTAACCTTCAAACAGAACAGCAAGCAGCCCAAACTGCTCTGTTAAAAAGAGCGCGAACTCTGTTGAATCGTCCAATAACTATGGCGTTAGTTACTAGACTCAACTTTAGTAATAATGAATCGTCTGGTTCTAAACGCGCTATCTTATCAGAACAATTGGTGACAACAAACGTAGCAAAACAAGGAATAAAGGCTCAAGTAAATTCTTTGGATGCACAAATTCCTCAGCTAGAACAGAGGTTGAAAAAATTATCGCAGCAGCAGGCGGTGATGGAGGATATAAGACGAGACGTACAAGTTGCCGAAGCAGTATTTTCATCAACTATTGCAAAATTAGACTTGGCAAAAACTAGCGTTTCTTCTTCTTATCCACAAATTCAGATTCTTGCCACACCCAGTTTACCAGAAGAGGCATCCGGGCCGAGAAAAAATTTGGTTCTGCTAGGTGCAACATTAGGTTCTTTATTCTTTAGTAGTGGAATTATTGGATTATGGAAAAGTAAATTACAACAGCAACAACAAGAAAAACACCTTCGAGAATACATAGAATATCCGGAATTTGTAGAAGATTATTACTAAATTATGAAACCCCAAAACTTTGAAGAAAGTTTAATTTGGTACGTAATTATCGGTACCTATGGTATCTACGCATTAGGACTAGTGTTTTCCGTTTATTCGGCATTGGCATGGGTATTAGGTGGATATTTAGTTTTTAAAATTTTGCTAAAAACACAAAAAACTCCAGATGAAGAGAAGATTCGCATTCCGTGGGTAACATGGCTGTGGGGAATCTGTTCGCTAATTACTTTATTGGCAACTTACGCCGGTATAACAGATTTTAATTTAGGAAGAACTGCTCTTTTGAGAGCTATTTTAGGTTGGTTGACTAGTACGGCAATCATACCCTTGTTTCTCCTGAGCGGCTGTTTAAATATCAGACCAAAATTGATTTACCGAGCGGTATGTATATTATGCTTGCAAAGTTTAATCGCAATTCCCATTGCTTATGCAGCCTATGCAGCAAATCTACCAGGTATTCTTTATACGAATCCCATCGAAAGATTGATTCAAAACGGGCCAATTTTTCATCAGGTAGGATTTCACACGTCAGATTATGGCATTGATAACGTCCGTTTATTTTTATTTACTCCTTGGTGTCCGGCTTTAGGTCTTGTTAGCAATGTATTCTTTTTTATGGTGCTGCAAGAGTCGAATAAAAAATGGAGATATATTGGCATAGTTGGCGCGATCGCGATGAATATTGTATCTCTTTCACGAGCCGCTCTTGTTTGTCTACCACTAGTATTAATTATTATTTGGGGCTTGAAAAACTTTACTAATCCTTATATCCAAATTGCTGCCGGAATTGCTAGTTTCATTGCCGGTATTTTTAGTACCTCACTGACAAATGCTGCTACAGAATTTGTCGATACATTCTACAGTTCGAGAGCCGATTCTTCAAGAGTTCGCGCTGCTTTACAAAGAGTAGGAATGGAGGCTTGGAAAGAAGCTCCCATTTGGGGTCACGGAACTCAAAAACCTGGGCCACCAGTTTTAGCAAATTTACCAATCGGTTCTCATCATACCTGGGTAGGACTCTTGTATACGAAAGGATTAGTTGGCTTCATGACTTTATTAATACCTGTTTTTTGTAGTTTTGTCGATTTGTTACTCAAGGCTCGTCATAGTAAACTTGCCGAAACATCTTTGAGCATTTTGCTAGTACTACTCGTATTTTCCTTTGGAGAACAAATAGATGTTTTAGGGTATATTTGTTGGCCTGGTTTCATAATTATGGGAATTGCCTTCAAACAAAAATTTTCGAGTCCTATTTCCGCTTAGTATTGCTTACTTACACTGTGGACAATTTGCATTAATATTTTTTGAAAGCTCTACTATAAACTATAAATGACCGGATCGTAAATACTGTAAACTCAACAAAAAATAGTATCGCTATTTAACCGATATAAAATATATTGTAATCGGTTATTTTTGAATATTATCGATGATCCCTAATATTGATAAATCATTAATTCAAATTTGAGCATTCTCTAATTAAAAAATAATAGAAAATGCTACCCCGCTCGTTCTACTTAATATTAAATAGATACAGATAAATCTAAAAATAGATGATAATTGAAAAGATAAGGCAACAGTTGTCAAACCAATTCATTCGTAATATTGGTTGGCTTGGAGGTGCCGAATTAATAAATCGTGTATTTAGGTTAGGAGCAACAGTAGTACTAGCCCGCGCTCTGAGTCCCGAAGACTACGGATTAGCAGCAGTTGTTTTAACTATAAATGAATTTACAACAGTTTTTACCCTCAGAGCCGGAATTGGGGGCAAAATTGTTCAAGCTGATGAAGAAGATGTAGAAGTCTTTTGCAATACAGCCTACTGGTTAAATTGGATTTTATGCATTTCACTATTTCTAATTCAATGCATTGCGGCTTTTCCTATTGCATGGTTTTATAACGAAGAAAAACTAATATTACCACTTTGCGTATACAGTTTAGTCTACTTAATGTTGCCGTTTTTCGCCGTTCATAATGCATTGATAGATAGAGCCAATAGACTAAAAATCACGGCAATAAGTACGGCAATACAATCAATGCTGAATAACATTCTGATTCCAGCATTTGCGCTTTCGGGTATGGGTATGTGGGCTTTAGTATTGCCGGGACTTTTTACAACTCCAGTATGGATAGTAGTTACCCATCTTAATGAACCTTGGCGACCTAAAATGTCTTTTACTCTTAAAAGATGGAAAGAAATAGTTTATTTTGGTAAAGACGTACTCGGTTATGAATTATTAGAAAAGCTCAGGTCAAATATTGACTATTTACTAGTAGGAAGAATTCTAGGAGTTGAAGCTTTAGGACTTTACTTTTTTGCATTTAATGCTGGTTTAGGTATCAGTCTAAACGTTATAAATATCATGGTTTGGCCGCTTTATCCTCATCTTTGTGCTGCCAGAAATAACCTTGATGAATTTAAACACAAGTATTTTCACAGTCTTAAAACCATCGGCTTGGTGATAGTTCCTTTAGTTATTCTTCAGTCGAGTTTAGCTCCATTTTATGTGCCGATTATTTTTGGTGAAAAGTGGACAATGGCAGTGCCTATATTGGTACTAATCTGCCTTTCTGCTATACCTCGTCCTTTCGGTACAGCAGCGGCTTTACTACTACAATCTTTAGATAAAGCTTGGATTAATTTGCGCTGGAGCGTACTATTTACCGCAATCTTTCTTGCTTCATTATTAATTGGTATGAATTGGGGAATTTATGGAGTCGCAGTATCAGTATTAATTTCTCACGCGATCGCAATGCCATTGTTTACTGTTTGGGCAACAAAATTTGTATTCGCCAAAGATTCGGTAGTGTTTAACCAATCGAAGCGAAAGATCGAGTCTTCTAAACGTTAAGATTTTCCGTATCCATAACTGTTATTAAAAAAGGAGAAATCAATTCGCGCTTGTATATACAATACGAGCGTAAACTTTCTGTTATCGATTCCCAATAATAACCTTATTTTCTCATAAAAAATCATGGAACCTGCATTTACAGTAGTTATGCCAGCTTACAACGCTGCTGCATATCTATCACAAACAATTGAATCAGTCTTAAGTCAAACCTTTACTAATTTTGAACTAATAATTATTGATGATGGTTCTACAGATGATACTGCCCCAATCGCTTACAAGTACAACAAAATAGACAATAGAGTAAAAGTTTTATGTCAATCCAATCAAGGAGTATCGGCAACTCGTAATAAAGGAATTAATCTTTCTAAATCAAAATACATTGCTTTTATTGATGCAGATGATAAATGGTTCCCCGAAAATTTAAAGTTTCATTTCGAGCATTTGGAAAAAAATCCCGATTTAGGCGTTAGCTATGCAAAAGTAGAATTTTTACATCCAGACGGAAACCATACTGGAAAAATCGCTAGAGGGCGTTTAACCAAACTGCAACCGCAGCATTTTTTATATGAAAATCCCACCATGACAGTATCAAATATCGTGGTTCGTCGGCAAGTATTTGAGCAAATCGGCTGCTTCGATTGCACCATGAGCTATTCAGAAGATATGGATTTTCTGTTTCGGGTTGTCTGTAGCCATTGGAAAATTGAAGGAATCGACCAAGTATTGCTTGGGTATAGAACAACACAAGGAGGCCTGTCGTCACAGCTTTACAAAATGGAAGAGGGTTGGGAAATTTTGATGAGTAAAGCTAAAGCTAAAGCACCCGAACTAATTGATAAACATTATTCTAGAGCTAGAAGCAATCATCTACGCTATCTTGCACGTAGAGCTTCCCGCTTGCATCTTTCCCCTAAAGTTGGAGTTGATTTTTTAAATCGGGCATTAAACTCAGATTGGCGAGTGGTAATAAGAGAGCCTGGGACAACGTTAATTACAATCATACTAGTTTATGGCGCTCAGGTTTTAAGCTATGTAAACTTACGTAAATTTTACAAACCTGTGTAAAGTTTAGATAATAATTTTGTTTAATTTACATATGCTTGCTAAATAGCGGATTTGATCAAGTACTATTTATTACTGGAGGCATCTTGGAGAAAATGAACCGACATGAAAATATGCTATTTGATTCAGACCTATAAGAATCCAGAACAAATATACAGACTAGTTAAATTAATTAAGAATACAACTTCCAATTCATTTATAGTTGTTAGTCATAACTTTAATAGCTGTAATTTGGATATCAGTTTATTTAAAAAGCTCTCCGATGTTGAAGTAATTCCTAATAATGGAGTTATGATGGGTAGCTTCGGCATTATTCAAGGTTTTTTTGACGCTATTGGTTGGCTATTAAATCAAAATATTCAATTTGACTGGTTAATAAATTTAACAGGTCAAGATTACCCCACTCAACCTCTTAGCAAAGTTGAAAAACTTTTATCTAGTACGGATTATGATGGGTTTGTAGAGTATTATGATGTCTACTCAAAGCAGAGTCCCTGGAGTAAAAAAGTAGTAAATACCAGATATTTATACAGTTATAAACATTTTAAAGAATACTTGTCGCCTCGACAAAAGTATATGTTAAGACCCATTAAACATATAGTTAATAATTGCCAGCCTTTCGTTCGATTAGATTATTCTTATGGATTGATAGTTGGTATGAAAAACTTTAATCGTTTATTTAATAAACATTTCACTTGTTATGGAGGATCTTTTTTTACCACAATCTCTCGAAACTGTGCCACATATCTGTATAACTTTGTTCGCGAAAATGACCGAGTATTAGATTATTACAAAAGAACTTTCATTCCAGAAGAATCTTTAGTACAAACAGTACTGGTGAATAGCAAAAAATTTAACTTATGTAACAAAAATTTTCGTTATACTGACTTTGCAGGTAGTAGTCATGGACATCCACGTATATTAACTAGTAAAGATTTTCCGGCTTTAACTCAAGACAATTTTCATTTTGCTCGCAAGTTTGATACTCATTTCGATAGCACAATATTAGATCAACTTGACCGCAGAATATTAACGCATAGAGACATGAATCTAAATATAGACATTCCTTCTATTCAAAGTTTAACTAAACAAAAAAATTACGTAGAATCCGCCAAACCGTAAAATTGAGTGAAAGCTGCTCTAGGATTACTTCAACTTTCATCCTTCTAAATATAAACAAATAATTCGAGCGATTGCGAGTGAAGCGTTTACCTGTCTAATAAACGATTTACTCGCATTCAAGTTTTTATGACTCTAACATTGTATAATCATCAAAAAAAATCATTATGTTTGATAAACAATTTTATATTCAAGACATTTTATCCGAAATTTTGGATTAAAAGCTGATTTATCCCTCACATTATTTCTTCTATTAGCTATTTTCTGTCTTTAAAGATTTAATGTCTATCTTATAAGTACGGTTTCAGCCAAAATTTCATCCAACAAATAATAAACAAATAAGTAAATTATAATGCCTAAAATATCAGTTGTCGTACCAGCCTATAATTCTCAAAATACAATTTGCGAAACCATTACTTCAGTGTTACAGCAAAGTTTTTCGGATTTTGAATTAATAGTTATTAATGATGGTTCCACCGATCGCACTTTAGAACTATTGTCAGATATAAAAGATGCCAGATTAAAAGTTTATTCTTACCCAAATGCGGGTTTACCAGCAGCCCGCAATCGCGGCATAATTCGTGCTACCGGAGAATTTTTATCTTTTATCGACGCTGATGATTTATGGACATCCGATAAATTAGAACTACAACTTCAAGCTTTACAAGAAAATCGAAGAGCAGGAGTTGCTTACAGTTGGACAATTTGTATGGGAAATAATGGAAATTCATTTCACCCCGGTGTCTCTGAAAGTTTTCAAGGTAATGTTTATCCCAAGTTATTAGTTGGTAACTTTATTGGAAGT
>JBARZF010000433.1:0-3033 GCA_049649675.1 Rivularia sp. (in: cyanobacteria)
ACTCCAAGTTATAGTTTTACATAGAGATTTCTTCAAAGATTTGACTGATATCATTAGACATCTTTGCTTGGGTCAATTTCCTTTTGTTTTTTGGGTTTGGCTTTACCAAGCTCTTTGATTTCCGAAAATGCTTTTTTTTTCATGTCAAAGGATTTTGGAAGACGGGAATTACAAGTATTCTATCAATCAGCACCACAAACCAATACAGTTAATCACGGGTGACAGTTGGTTACTTGCTCAAATGATGCGATAATCCCCTTGCTTGTCTCCTTCAATTGAACTAGTTTATCAAGCTTCGACAGGCTGAAGTATTTCAGGCTTAGGCTCGTTATCACTTTTATTACTCCAAAATTAGCTTTCTATTAAATTGCTAGCTTCATCAATCAGTTGTTGAGCGTTTTTTAATAAAGTTTCCACTTTTGATAGTTTATTTCTTAGCTCAATACTCTGCCTGGCAACGACATTTCGGGCATCCTCATCCCTTGATAGATGAATCATGCGTACAGCTTCTACATTTATCGTAATTTTTTTGCCTACTACTCTGGTTTTTTCTACTGGTTTGAATATCGCTTCACCAGCCATCAGTTTGTTGTACTTAAATACTTTTTTACCCCTTTTAACGTTGTAATGGTGAACCTCAACCCCAAGGGGCGGAATGTACTGTTCTTGAGTTGCTTCCAAAAGTTTTTGTGATAACTGGGACAACTGCTCTTCTAAACCAGCAATGACATCAGTTATTCCGAATGAATCCAGGGATTGGGGACAACCCCGGCTTATCAGCATCATCCGGGCTGCTTGTTTTCTCGATATTATTATTCTTTCCTCAATCCGTTCTCTTTCCTGCTGGGCTTCTTCTCGCTCTCGTTGGCGAATTTGTATCAGTTCCAACTGCTCATCGGGTGTCAGTTCGTAAGCTGAACCACAAGTTTGGTAATTTAGACAATTACCGGGGTCTATACCGGACTGAATCATCATAGAAGCACAGTCAAAACCTAAACCACATTTTTTCTTAGGCATGGCGATATACAATCTTGTTCTAGCTTCTATTATAAATTATTTAGCTAGAACAAGGCTCCCGTTGTTTGATTTAACTACAAAACCCAATCAAAAATCCCTAATTAAAGAAATTATTTTCTCCCATTTGGTGCATTTTTAGGTGGAAGTTAAATTTTGAGAATCCACAATATAAGTAAAAAATATTCAGTTTAGACATAATGCTGGTCATTGGAATTGTTAACGGCAACAGCCAGAACGGGAATATTCACAGGCTGCTTTGTGGTTTTTTGGCTTATATTCACCATAAGCAGGGATTGTTGGTAAATAAGAATAATATGACTGCGAACATTTGTCTTGATATTAGTTTTAACCAAAATAACTACATTCAAGGGGTGTTCTGTGTCTTTGTAATATTGAATCTATTCAACTCCAAAATTTTAGTCATTGATTCCGATAGAAATGTATATATCAGCAAATATTTGCATGGTACTATTTATCCAAATCGTGTGAACTATGTACTATAGCGTTTTCATTATTATATGGAAACAGTAGTACATTGGCGCAGCGTGCCATCCGGTGGAGCGTCTTACTTCTGAGTAATAATAATTTAAATATGACACAAGTTAGTTTATCGACCTCAACAACCTTTGATGGCGATTTCAATGCTTTGGTTGAAAATCAACGCACAGCACTCACGGTTCGTTTTGACCTTGATGAAGCTGCACCTGCGGGTGGACTGAAAGTTTATCTTGATAGCGAGGTAGAACAAATTGTTAATCGCTTAGATTTAGCCGGATTTGGATTTCGTCCAATTACAGAAAATATTGACCCATCCTCAATTGATACCAACTCTGATGGTTCTGGCTTTTTTCTAACGGTTGATGAAGGGGCAACGATGGGAAGCTTTACAATTAGTGTACTTGATAACCTCGAACCGGATAGATTTTTGCCAGAAATCCTTGATGGCTTAATCGAATCCGAGTTTTCACTGGTTACTCCAGATGGGGTGACTTCTGAAGATGTAGAGTTTGTGGGTGAACTCGGTGACTACACCATTGACCCGCTGCCGGATGCGGCATCTTTTATGGTGTTATTTGCCGACAATGAAAGTCAGATATCCATCTTTCCTCAACTTAATCCCGGTTATGATGAAGCGGTGAGTGGAGATATTTCTAACGACCCCACCAACCCGTTAGAGCTGCCCTTATCGGTAGGAATCACCCCTCTATCGGTGACTACAGGCGACAGAGATCAAGAATACGTTACCATCACTATTCCCGAAGGCTTGCAACTCGACACTTTAGTACTGGAATCCTTTTCTGAGAGTAATGTTGCTTTTATCGGAGTGCAAGAAGGCGATACCTTTACCGAACCTCTAAATGATTCTGCGGTTCGAGGAAACATCTTAGGCTACGCTTTGTTTGGCGAACCTCGACAAGTGGAAACAGATATCCTCGATAACATTGCACGGGGATGGGAGGCGATTGGCTTCGAGGATGCATTACCCAGTGGAGTCTACACATTTGCACTCCAACAAATCGGAATCTCTAGTGACTACACCTTAGCTTTCAATGTTTCTGAATCCCCAGTAGAACCAACACTGGTCGGTTAGGGGAAATAAGAAACGCGGTATCACAGGAGTTACCGCGTTTCTGACGGAAGGAATTCAGACTTATTTAGGGCTTGCTGAATAAATAGAAAAAGGTGATGTAGCATACATTATCAGTCCCAAGGAATATATTCAGGTGCAAGAAAAAAGTCTAGAATAGCTCAAAACCCCTGAGAATAGCGAATCTTACCTTTTTTTATTCTTGTGGATTATGTATTAACACATAGGCAATATGTACTTTTAGTATTTTAATATTTAAGTATAGGCATAGCGATTAGCGGAGCTAAACGCCCGAAGGGCGTAACGCACTGGCTTTCACAAAATCGCGTTGCTCCCAAATATAGCAAGCGCCAACTTAATTAGGACGTAAGATAAAATAGAATCAATAAAGTGATTAGTTTGGATATTCGGATGGCAAGGTCTTACAG
>JBARZF010000434.1:0-7244 GCA_049649675.1 Rivularia sp. (in: cyanobacteria)
TAAGTTTTATATACTCACGAGTTCCTCAAGTTTTTTCGTTATCTTAAAAGTAGATAGAAAGTAGATAAATAGCAAATATTCCTTTCTATCGAATGAAAATGTAGAAAAAATCCTACATCAAGATAAATTTTGAATTGATATAGCTAAGAATTCACGCTTGCTATATCGGGAGGATAGTATGAGATTTTTTAATTTAGCAATCAGCCTATTTGCTGCAACCTCCGTTATTCTTTCAGGCTCCATTGCTGCTGCTCAACCTACGGGTATGGATGGTAGTTATATCGGTGTTGGTATTGCAGGAGGTGTTACTAGCGGCGGACAAGGAAACGATGGTGAAGTATTCGGTGGTAACGTTCAAGGACGTTATGCAATCCCTGAAACACCAATTTCTGCCAGAGGTGCAGTTCTATTTGGTGGAGATTCCACGGCAATTATGCCAATGCTAACTATTGATTCAGCTATTGCTGATAACACCAACCTTTATTTAGGTGCTGGTTATTCCTGGATTACAGACGAAGGCAATAACACCCCTCTGGGTAACAGAAATGCTGCTGTAATTACTCTTGGTGCAGAATCCGAAGTTAGCGATCGCGTAATCGTTTATGGTGATGCAAAATGGGGTATTGATGCCTATGAAAATAGCTCTGCTGATGCTGTTAGCCTCCAAGGAGGAGTTGGTTATAGATTCTAAATGATGATTCGTATAATGATGGTATTTGCTTATGAATAAACCACAAGTGCGATTGGCTTCGAGTCAGTCGCACTTTGATTTTAGAATACATTCAGTTCGTATAGATTCACTTATTAGATCCCAATATTGGATTTACAATTAGGTATCTTAAATAATTTTTTGTATGCAGCAAATATATACCTGATGTCCGCTATAATACCGAGTGGCGTTGAGTATAAAGCTAAAAAAAGATGACAGAGCCGATAAGTTCTGGTAAGCAACTTTATAATTTACTGAAACAAGCTTGGGATAAAGACGAAGATCAACCTGCAAAAAATGTTTGGGCTAAAGTATTAGGAGCAGACGATGTTGATGATATATACAATAAGTTGAGTTATCTTTTTGCACTTTTTAATGATGTTAGAAATGATATTATAAGAATAGATATTAATAGGAAAAAGAAATACCTCAACGCATTGAATAAAATTCAATGCGTTTTGATGAGTAGTGACCTATTGATGTCTGAATCCTCTTGGAGTTATTTTACAAGTAAGTCAGGGATTGGGGAAGAAACACTTGATTTGATTGATGCCTGTGGGGATTTGATAACATCTCAAACTGAAGGATTCAATGAGATTTCTTCTGAAGAATTAGAAGCACTACAAAAACAAATCATAAATTTACAAGATGAAATTCGCAATTCTGATATAGAGAAAGAAACAAAAATATTTCTAATTAATGAGCTTAGAAAAATTGAAGATGCAATTCGGAATTACCAAATTAGAGGTTCAAGTGGGCTAAGTAAAGTAAGTAAAGAAGTAACTGGAGGAATAGCTTTCAACTGGTCTCAAATGCCACAAAAAGCACAAGAAAAAGGTAAGCAAATTGTAGATATTGCATTGAAAGTTAACGGCATGATTAGCTTATCTGAGAGATTAGCGAAACTGCCTGAAGGCGTTAAGGATATTCTACCACTTCTCCTACCGGGTGGTAATGGTAAATAAAATATTCTCCGTGCAACACGGAGAATAAATCTTAAATTTCCCCCAACATTTCAACTTCTTCCTTCATCACTCTCCAACCCGTATGAGAACCCATCTTCCCTGCTTTCACAAATAGCCAACAGCCGCGTTGATAAGAGTTTTTACCAGCTTCACATCTAGGTTTTACTCCAATCAAATCTTCTACTTCTTCGGTTGTTAGTACCCAAGCATTAGCTTGAGCGCGTTCTAATATATCCATATACCAAAGGGGATTTGAGGGTTGGATTCGCGAATAAACAATGTCTTCAAGGTTTCTCAATGACTGCGATATTTCTGCAAGACTTTCATCAATCCATTGCTTTGTTGAATCATCTATTTGTGGTTCGGGTGGTGTAATAGTTTCAGTTTCTTTTACTGCTGCATTTTCTGGCTTTTCTTGAGGAATTATCGAAGGCTCGGTAAATCTTTCAAAGTTTACAAAGCGATTATTTTTATCTAAGCCAGCCAAGGAAGCATCTTTTTGTAAATTGGCTTTGAAATTATCGACTGGAACTAAGTTACGACCAATTTCTGTGGCTAAATTACTTAAAAAACCAGCGGCTTCTGCTTCATTATCTGTTGCCATTTGAGCCGCTACTTGTTTCATCATCCGTACTAAACTAGCGTCTATCAACTGTTCGTTTGCTGCTAAGAGATCTACTTCCGAACCACTAGGACAATCTAATAGCGCTTGAATTAGCTTTAGATAAGCTTGGGATTTCTCGTCACTACTTTGATGATGAACCGCTTGCTCAAATATATGATTTATTTGCTTCGCCCAATGGTGCAAATATTTAGCGGCATCTGCTTTTCCCTCTCCTGCCATTTGTACTGCAAGTTGTTCGAGTACTTTTATTAAATCAGGAGTAACTAGTTGTTCGTTGCGTTCTAATAATGTCCATTCTTCACCGTGAGGACAACTTAGGAGTTGTTCAACCAATTGTAGATAAGCTTGGATGTTTTGTTGTTTAATTTTCATAGTGAGTTTTATTTATTAATATTAGGTTGATAGATCATGATTATGTAGAGACGCGATATATCGCGTCTCTACACAATATGTGCGTTTACATCCGTTCGTGGAATGTCCGTTTCACCACATCAAGCTGCTGCTCTCGGGTTAGTTTAATAAAGTTGACTGCATAACCCGAAACCCTAATAGTTAACTGCGGATATTCTTCGGGATGTTCCATTGCATCTAACAACATTTCTCGGTTGAGGACGTTAACGTTGATATGATGTCCCCCATCGTGGAAATATCCGTCGAGCATTCCTACTAAGTTGTTAATCCTGTCTTCTGGAATTTTACCTAGTGCAGTAGGCACAATTGAGAAGGTGTTGGAAATACCATCTTGGGAATATTCGTAAGGAAGTTTAGCTACCGATGCAAGAGAGGCGATCGCACCTTTTGTATCTCTTCCGTGCATGGGGTTTGCTCCCGGTGCAAAAGGTTCTCCGGCTTTTCTACCGTCTGGGGTACTACCTGTTTTCTTACCGTAAACGACGTTTGAGGTAATGGTTAATATTGACTGGGTTGGTAAAGCATTGCGATAGGTTTTGTGCTGGCGCAGTTTGTTCATAAAATCGGTAATCAAGCCCGCAGCAATATCATCGGCGCGGTCATCGTTGTTACCATATTTAGGAAAATCGCCTTCTATTTGATAATCAACGGCAAGTCCTGTTTCATCGCGCAATACTTTGACTTTGGTATATTTAATCGCTGCTAATGCATCCGCAACCACCGATAAACCAGCCATACCGCAAGCCATCGTCCGGAACACATCGCGGTCGTGTAGAGCCATTTCGATGCGTTCGTAGCAGTATTTATCGTGCATATAGTGGATGACGTTAAGCATATTGATGTAGGTTTTTGCTAACCAGTCCACCATCAAGTCAAATCTTTGGATTACCTCGTCGTAGTCTAGATATTCCGAAGTAATCGGTGCAAAAGCTGGTGCTATCTGTTCGCCGGATTTTTCATCCTTACCGCCGTTGATAGCGTATAGCAAACACTTAGCAAGGTTAACCCGTGCGCCAAAGAATTGCATTTGCTTACCAATCCGCATTCCAGAGACACAGCAAGCGATACCGTAATCATCGCCCCAGTACGGACGCATCAAGTCGTCGTTTTCGTACTGAATAGAACTGGTATTGATCGAAACATTCGTACAAAACTGCTTAAAAGCTTTCGGTAAGCGTTCCGACCACAATATAGTCAAATTTGGCTCTGGTGCTGCTCCCAAATTATACAGAGTATTAAGGATGCGGAAGCTATTTTTGGTAACAAGAGTTCTACCATCTTCACCCATACCACCGATACATTCAGTTACCCAAGTGGGGTCCCCGGAGAATAATTGGTTGTATTCTGGGGTTCGCAGAAAACGTACCATTCGCAACTTCATTACAAAATGGTCGATAAGTTCTTGTAATTCGGTTTCTGTTACCTTACCTTGCTGCAAGTCTCGTTCAAAATAGATATCTAAGAAAGTTGATACCCTTCCTAAAGACATAGCAGCACCATTTTGTTCTTTTACTGCTGCTAGATAACCAAAGTAAAGCCACTGTACTGCTTCTTTAGCATTGCTAGCAGCATGGCTAATATCAAAACCGTAGCTAGCAGCCATCTTCTTAAATTCAAACAAAGCTTTAATTTGCTCGTTTATTTCTTCCCGGAGTTGAATTACAGTGGATTCTATTGCATCAACTTCTAAGGATTCGAGCTGCTCTTTTTTATCGTTTATTAACTTATCAACACCGTACAAAGCTACTCGACGATAGTCGCCAATGATTCTACCTCTACCGTAAGCATCCGGCAAACCCGTGATAATACCGGAGTGTCGTGCTAAACGCATTTCTTGGGTATAAGCATCAAAAACCCCGTCGTTATGGCTTTTACGATATTTAGTAAAAATCTCTTCGGTTTTAGGATTAAGCTTATACCCGTAAGCTTCTAAAGAGGACTTTACAACTCGAATACCACCAAAAGGCATAATAGCGCGTTTGAGGGGTTTATCCGTTTGTAAACCGACAATTTGCTCTAATTTGCGGTCAACATAACCCGGTTGATGGGCAGTAATTGTGGAAACAACTTCCGTATCAGTGTCTAAAATTCCTTTTTCCCGCTCCGTTTCCATCAGAGTTTTTACCTGATTCCACAGAGTTTGAGTACGTTCGGTGGCACCTGATAAAAATGAATCATCTCCCGTATAAGGCTTATAGTTTTTTTGGATAAAGTCACGTACATTGATTTCCTTCATCCATTTGCCAGTTTGAAACCCATTCCATTGTTCCATCATTTTGACTCTCGTATCTAGGTGTTTAATTGCTGAGTAAGAAGTCAAATATATAAAGAGGACGATTCAATTAGAAACGACAAAGCGAAGAACGGTTTTTATCATTCGTCCTCAATCGGACGCTTGTAACCTAATTACTCCTGCATTCTTCTACAATTCCGTTGTAGATAAAAAAGATGAGGAACTTGTGAGCGTATCGAGATAGCTGTAGCGAACCGAGAACAAGACTATTACTGAATAGGGGTAATACTTTCAGTAGCTGCACGACTTTATGGCAGGCTAAAAAGTATTACCCCGGTGTTGAAATTTAATTAAGAATCCAAAGTTATCAAACCCACCAAGGCTTTTCTCCGGTACGGGGGTCGTTTTCTGTCCAAAGAGAAATCAAAATCGCTTCTCCTTCTATTTTTACCTGTACTAGCTTCAGGGGAAGAGGTGCAGGACCACGCACTACAGAGCCATCGGCACTATAACGAGAACCATGACAGGGACATTGAAATTGATTGTCAATAGGATTCCAGGGAAAGGTACAGCCCAGATGAGTGCAGTTATCGACAATTCCCATTGAGTCTAGCGTAGCGTCGGGAGCAACCGTCAAATAAGTTGGTTCTCCTGCTAACCCTGCTACTAAAGCGCGAGTTCCCGATGGTTCTGCTAAAATCTGACTGGCAAGAATGGGATTACCTAATTTATCAGAGGCTATAATTGGGCCATCTTTACTACCGCCCGCTGGCGATACTAAGAATCTAGCAGCAGGATAAAGTGCTGCACTCGCGGTAGTAGCTACCACTGCACCAGTCAAAAAGTTAAGTAATTGGCGACGAGACATTGACGGATATTCAAGAGAGAGACTTTTTTCCATGTAATTTTGACCTCAGTATTAAACTAAACTTAGATACAGATTATTTAGAGCGGAGACTGGGATTAACTTTACGGGTACTAATTCCCAGCAATTTATAAAGTGGGCAATTGCCTAGTAGGGCAGTGAGAACGGGAATAATTGATAAAAATGCTAGTCCAATTCCCAGTGCCGAGTCTCTATGAACTATTAAACCCAAGTAAAGTAGTACTCCTGCGATCGCAATCCGAATGACTCGATCTATGACACCCATATTGCTTTTCATAAAAATCTCCAAAAAAGGAATCATCTATAAGAAACGATAAAAGGTATAACTTTTTTGGTCTGTGATAAAGTCACATAATAATTTTTTGTCACAAGTTTCCCAACTTGGCAACCTTTCCAAGTTCATCCCAATTTTTTAGTCGAATCATCCCCCGTGAAAGACTCAATAATCCTTTTTTTTCAAAGGTTTTAAGAATGCGACTAACGACCTCTCTTGAGGTTCCTAATTCTTGGGCAATTTCTTCATGAGTTATTAGTATGGTTTGGGCAGAACTATCGCTTCTAATTAATAGATATGAAGCAATTCTACAGTCCATTCGCCGAAAAGCGACTTCTTCAACTATTTCAATAACATTACTTAGTCGTAGTGAAAGTAATCCAAATATATAGTTTTGCCAAGTAGGACTGTGCGTTACCCATTTTCGTAAGCTATTTGCAGGAATAATAATAGCTTCAACTTCGGTTTCAGCAATTGCAAAGGCAGGAAAAGATTTTTTACTGATTATACAGGATGCTGTCATGATACAACTATCACCTTGCTCTAGATGATAGAGAGTAATTTCCCTGCCACTTTCTCCTATTTTGTAGATACGAACACTTCCAGAAATTACCAGTGGCAAGTGATTACAAAAATCTCCTTCTAGACAGATGAATTGTCCTGCCGATAATGTTACTTGTTGGGCTTGGCTAAGCAAATCTGTTTTTATTTGAGTATCTAGTTGTTCTAAAAATGGGAACGTAGAAAAAATTGTTTTAGCGATAGATTTGTTCATCAGTATTAAATCTATTATGATTATTAATTTTAGACTTTGGATAAAAGAAGTTATTTGGGTATACGATCCAATATTCAATATTTCTGGGACAACATTTGATTCCCAATCAAAATATCTAGAATGCCTACTGCCTGTCAGTTATAGTTCATTCTCAAATAATCTGGTTCCAAAATCGCCTTATTCTCGGGTTGCTACAGATATTAACGTGACCTCACAAGTTTCTCAAGTTTATTTTCTATAAATAAAAATAATGAAAATATTGGGAGATAGTGTTATGTTGAGCATCCAAAGTCATGGTGTTGAAACTCAATCTAGAGATTTAGATGACCCTCAAGTATTACTTGCTACACTTCAAGCTATTCGTCA
>JBARZF010000435.1:0-14700 GCA_049649675.1 Rivularia sp. (in: cyanobacteria)
AACAAAGTCGGGATAGGGCATTGCCACGACTCTAAACGGACGCAGAGGAATTGTAAGACTACGACCGTAGCAGAATCTGTTGAAGCGTCAAGAATCACCGCGCCTAAAGGGTCGGTGAGTATGTCAAAATCCCATTCTCCCGCATAGGCAGTCAAAGCAATGGCCGGAATTTGATAGTATGGTTGGGTAATTTGCCCGCGAATTGTTTGGATGAACGTATAACCATCCATCTCCGGCATTCCAATATCACTGAGCAAAACATCAAACCGGCTTTGTTCCAGGGTTTGCAACGCTTCCAAGGCAGATGCCGTAACGGTGAGATTTGCTCCACTTTCCCGTAACAAAAACGCTAAAAAGTCATTGGCATCGACATCATCATCTACAACCAGAATGCGAATGTTAGCTAACGGGGTAATATTTTATTGTAGTACAGGAGAGGTCATTTCCTCATCAGGAATTTGGGAATTATCCCGAAGCAATGGAAACTGAACGGTAAAAGTTGCTCCCTGGTCTATTCCCGCACTGTCTACCCCAATCCTGCCACCATGCAACTCGACAATTTGACGTGCGATCGCAAGTCCCAATCCTAAGCCACCAAATTTTCGCGTCGTAGCCCCATCTTCCTGGCGGAAATGTTCAAATATATAAGGCAAGAACTCAGGATTTATCCCCTTGCCGGTATCAATAATTTGAATTTGTGCATAATTATCGACCTGTGTCAGATGAATGTGAACTTGCCCCCCATTGTCCGTAAATTTGACAGCATTGGAAAGTAAATTCCAAACTACCTGTTGCAACCGTCCCGCATCCCCATTTACTAGTATCGGACTATCGGGAAGTACTAGATTAATTTGAATATTTTTAGTATCTGCTGCTAATTGCACTGTTTCTAAGGCAGCAGAAATCACCAACCTTAAACTGACAGGCGCGGCAGTTAGGGTCAGCTTACCTCGCATAATTCGGGAAATATCCAGCAGGTCTTCAATCAATTGCGCTTGCAGTTCGGCATTACGTTGAATCGCAGCCAGCGCCTGCTTAGTTCGAGTTTCACCTAACTTGCGCTGTTGCAAAAGCTTTGCCCAACCGAGAATGGGATTAAGCGGCGAGCGTAATTCATGGGACAGCACCGCTAAGAATTCGTCCTTAATTCGGTTGGCTTGTTCTGCTTCTGCACGTGCCGCTTGTTCCTTTTGCAGCAAATGTTCTCGTTCTAACTCCGCTTGTTTGCGTTCGGTAATATCAAGTGCTGCCAAAATTGCATAGATAGGTCGCCCAGATGCCCCCATCCGGTCAAAAAAGACCTGTTTGCGAACGGTAAGCCATCGAACTTCGCCTGTTTCCCAAACAACGCGATGGTCGCGGGCAAACCAACCTGTACCCCTTGGGTCTAAAACCTGCTCAATAATCTCAAGCAATTCATCATGTTCCTCTGGGTGGAACGTCGCATGAATCCGCGAGCGTGAGACGACTAATTGCGAGGTGGGTAATCCAAATAAAGTAGCGGCTTCTGGTGATAGTTCGACGTTATTTGAGGCGTAATCGAATTTAGCAAGTGCAACTCCTGCAACTTTAACACCCAATTGTAACCGTTCCTGCGATTCTTGCAAGCGGTGTGCAGTACGTTGAGCAATTTGGTTAAAGAGACGCTCTTTCTCGACAAACTCTTGAAGTTGGTTTTCTAATTGAGTATTTTCGATGGCATGGTTCACAGCACACCGCAATTCATGTGCCGAAAGCTGTCCCTTAATTAAATAATCCTTTGCGCCAGTTTTCAATAACTGAACTGCGATCGCTTCATTGCCTTGCCCAGTTACAACAATTATGGGGGGAAGATAACCGTTTGATTGAGCGTGCAGTGCCGTTATAAATTCCAACCCATCGTAATCTGGGAGGCGATAGTCCAATAAAATAATATCTAGTTGAGTCGTTCGGTAAATTTCTAGCCCCGCATCTCCAGTCTCCGCCTCTAAAATCCTATAAGTTTGATGCGTATCCTCATGTAAATATCGGCAATACATCTCTCGGTCTTCCGCACAATCTTCCATTACCAAGACCGTTCGGGTCTGTGGCTCATTTTGAGACAGCAAGCTAGGAATTGCCGATTCAGCCTGCACGCGTTTTTGTAACGTCACATCCCAGAACGTTGCCACAGCTGCCCAAGGAGTTGGATTGTGGACTTGAAACAACGGGTAGGCATTAATTTTTAGCCAAATCAAATTACCATTCGGTTGATAAACCCCCATGACAACACCAACAACGGGTTGACCAGTTCGGAGTGCTACGCTTGCTGGATGAGCATCCCCTGGAAATAGCGAGCCATCCTCTTGAATGGTTTGCCAGAGGTGGTCAAGCGACGTGCTAGAGAGCATTTGCGCCAGCGTAAACCCGAGGATACTCTCTGCTGCTGCATTACAAGCTTGAATAGTCCCATCAGCCAAATGAAACACCATTCCCGTGGCAACTTCTGGACTGTGCCATTGCATTGAGTGATAATTATCCAAGATATTGGGGATTTGAGTTCCAAAATCGCGTTGATTCTGCATTTTTTTTAATGGATGCCCACCAGGATATTTATCAAAAAACATAATTATTACAGAAATTGCTCAACTTTCGCAAACACTTTTCATTATTTTACGGTATTCTCATGGCAGGATGTATCATGCCCCTACGGTGTCTGTACGAGCGATTGAGATAAATTCAAACTTGGATTAAGTTACACCGATATTGTCGCATTTATCTATTTCTTCACCAAAATATAAGCATTGGCATACTCAGGCAACTGATTAACGTATTGTTGAAAATCGTTTTTATTTTTGAAAATACCCGAAAGGAAATCAAGTTGATAGAGACTAGGTAAAAACGCACCACCAGTATCAGCGATAATCCCCATTCGGGGTAGATATAGCATGACTGATACCAGGGGCAAGATAGCTTCAAATGCTTATCTATTAAGCTTTTTGGTGCATCAAAAGTTTATTGATGTACGACTAAATAGGGTTTGCTGAAAAAATCTTATGATAACGTTTCACACAGGCAAGGGAGCAGTCTTGCTAGGGGCAGGGGGAAAAATTCGAGCTTACTTTTTGACTAAATCTCCCAAAAGTGCAAGGATTTTGAGCCTCCAGAGACTAAAATATGCAGTTGTTTAGTAAAAAAAAGCCTAAAACCCTTATCTGTTATTGCTTTCGCTTTTCTTCAGTAAGCCCTAAATAGCGGTAGCAATGAGCGAAAAATTTTGCTGCCTTATTTTTAACCGACTTCTCTAATCCTTGCTGGGTAAGGATTAGAGAAATTGGTGAATGCATAATTAATCGCTTGTCGCCCCAACCTGGCAGGCACGGTACAAAGCACCGGATGCAAATACACTACAAAAATTCGCTACCTGTTTTTAGCTAATTTATCCGATGGGAATATTTTTCTGTAGGAATACTCGCAGATTTTGGGTATCTTTTATACTCTCGATAAATCATGTAATTTTAGGTATTACACCTAAAAGCACGCGGGAGAATGGTAGCCCCGCATATTCATATCGGGGTGGAAATTTGACACGAGTAGATTTATCTACCGTGAAATGATATTATTAATTTATGGTGTTAAGCCAAGATTTTTGTCCATCATCCACGGTTGAAAGTACTGGGATCTTTTTTGGATAAAGTATCAGGGAAATTTCTATGTAAGGTTATCCTTTCGGACGGAGCCGTTCTACCTGGAGGCATAGAAATGTTGAATTAAACTGCAAAACGAGTAAGCAAGTCTGAAAGTCCGAATCCTGGTTGTCGGCAGAGCAGTTCTCCTGAAAGCTAGAAAAGTGTAGCCAGATAGCCGTTTCATGCAAATGAGACCGGGCGACAAGCTATGCCCAACTTCTAGCCAGAATCCGCGTCAATTTATTGCGCGGAGTGGCTCAATTTTACCTTACTTCACTCTCTACTCACCTTGTCCCCCCTGAGCCGCACGCAATACCTACGGTACGCTCCGCTAGCCGCGTGAACGGGTATCTCCTCCGGAGACGCTACGCTAACGCCACTCCCCTCGTACTGCGGGAGACGACCCACGGGGGTGGACTCACCAAGTAAATTTTATGGTCTGTTAGCGTAGCGTCTCCGTCAGGACATAGCCCCCGGATTTATCCGTGGATGTCCGGATTGTAGGCAATGTTGAAGCCCCTAAATTTTATTTATGGGGCAATAATTACGAATTACGTTCAGGCGGAGCCTGCGGCTCATTACGAATTACGAATTATATTCACCCCAACCCTCTTTTACGACCATTTAATTAATATGAACTTGTACGGAAAAATCATAATTGATTACATTCAATCCGGCAACCCAATCAATTCTCGATCACCAGAAATGACTTCACCAATGTTATAAGCTGCAATATTCTGGGATTCAAAAAAGCTAATTGTCTGTAGTGCCCGATCGCCTGGAACTATTACAACGAAACCAATTCCCATATTGAAAGTATTGTACATAGCTTGAGAATTTACAGAACCCACTTGTGCTAACCAATCGAACACGGGTGGAATCATCCAGCTATCGGCTTTAATTTGGAAAGATTGTCCTTCTCCCAAACATCTGGGTAGGTTTTCCGGTAATCCACCACCTGTAATGTGAGCCATTGCATGGATTTCTAAACCTTCTTTTTGCGCTGCTAATATTGGTTTAACGTAGATTTGCGTCGGTGTCAGAAAAGTCTCACCTAAAGATTTACCATTAAATAATTTTGGGGTATCGTCCCAACTTAATCCTTTATCGTCAATAATTTTTCTTACCAAACTAAACCCATTGCTGTGTACTCCAGAACTAGCTAGAGCGATCGCCACATCTCCTACTTTTACCTTAGTTCCATCAAGCATCTGACTTTTCTCGACAATCCCCACGCAAAAGCCAGCTAAGTCGTATTCTCCCACTTGATAAAAACCAGGCATTTCGGCTGTTTCTCCTCCCAACAAAGCGCAACCTGCTTGTTTGCAGCCAGAAGCGACACCTGCAACAACTTGAGTTAACTGAAGAGGATCGAGTTTACCCGTCGCTAAATAATCTAAAAAAAACAAAGGTTCTGCACCGGATGTCAACACATCGTTAACGCACATAGCCACCAAATCAATACCAACAGAGTCGTGACGGTTAACAATATTGGCAATTTTCAACTTCGTTCCAACACCATCGGTACCCGAAATGAGAACTGGCTGCTTGTAACCACTCGGTAACTCAAAGCAACCTCCAAAGCCACCCAATCCGCCAATTACTTCCTTTCTAAAAGTGCTGTGAACCAGATTGCGAATTTGACCGACAAAATCGCGTCCAGCTTCAACATCAACCCCTGCATCCCGATAATCCATTTCAGTGACCAGTGAACAGTGAACAGTTAACAGTTAACAGTGAACAGTTAACAGTGAACAGTTAACAGTGAACAGTTAACTGTTATCAGTTACTAGTTATTTATTCTCAATATTTTTAATTATTTAATATTTACGGTTTGCTGTCAAAATACTTTGTCTTCGATGCCAACCCACCATTCCCCTAAATTCATTAAGTCTTGATGGATGTCTTGTAGATTTTCGGCGTATTCGTTTTCTGAAATATCGGCTCGCTTTTCTTCCAACTTCAAAAGACGTAACTGTATGAGCAACCAAGGTTTAGAGATACTTTGAGTCGCTTCGATATATTGTCCTAATTCTGTGCTATTCATATTATTTACTGCTCACTGTTCACTGTTCACTGCTGACTGATTACGGGAACTTAGTTGTAACTTTACCAAGAATTTTGTTAAGGGGGATAAAACCGAAAGAGCGACTGTCAGTACTTGAAGAGGTATTGTCTCCTGTAAGAAAACAAGAACCATCTTCAAGTACTACAGCCACTCTTTTAATTATTTGTGTTGTTTGGTAGGGATGCCGTGCAACTACGATATCACCTAATTCTGGCAGCTTTTGTCGATAAGCTTTTGGGTTAAATAATATTTCCTCTCCTGGCTGAAGTTGGGGAAGCATTGAAGGGCCGCTAACGCGCAATCTTTTCCGAATTCCTACAAGCAACTGTAGCAATTTAAAGGCTGTTTGTAATTCCTCGTTCATTGCTTTAAGAGCCAATACAGCTTTATCGACAATTTCAACTAAAAACTGAAACTAATTTTAATTAACTTAAATTAACTTAAATTAAATTAAATTAAATTCAAATTAAATTCAAATTAGCTAGCTTTGTACCAAGCAACATCGCGATCTTTGGTTGCCCAGAACATATTATGGATTTTATGTACGGCTTCCATTAATTCGTTGGCGCTATCTAGGTTAACTTCTACTTTACAAGCAGAACAAAGTTTTGCTGCTTTCCAGAAGGTGTCGTGCAAGTCAGGATACTTTTCGAGGTGTACTGGCTTGAAATAATCTGTCCAAAGAATTAATAAATCTTCTTTGGTTTTTTGAGCTTGTTCTTCTTTGATAGCAACGAAGCGAGACAAGGTGTTGTGGTAAGCAATCATTGATGCTTTGTCACCAACTTCTGGATGCTGCAAATCCATAATTTTCTTGGTCATGGAGACTACTGCTTCTGCGGTAATTCTAGCGGAAGAAGGGTCGTAAACTCCGCAAGGTCCGTCGCAGTGAGCCTGTACCTGTGGTGCGGGGAAATTAGTTTTTAGCTGGGCAGCAATTTTTTTGAACATAATATTTAGAGAGATACTCCGATTGACTATTGGAAGGTAGAAAGCCTGTAAACGCGAGACTAAAGCATAAAAATGCTCGTTTTTTACTCAACTATCCCCCCCTACCCCATATAGCTTAGTGCTATTGGGCAACCCAGGCAACCCATCCAAATGGGTAACTCACCCCATATAAATATATTTTTTCCTTTTCAACTCTATTAAATATCCAAATGATATTCTCCTGTCACCACCAAAAGTGCTAACAGAAGATTTTTTGATCTCTAATTGCCATTTAAGAACTCTACCTCCCCAAAAGGATGACAGAGTTTCTTTATGATGCCAAAATAGAAACTGGTCGCCCTCTTTATCCTTTATAGGAAAATAAATGCTAATCGCCCACGGTAGCTATTCATTTCGCTAAGCATTGCTGATAAAGGTTCACAATTCCTGTTGTTACTTCATCAATCGTTAGACCATCGGAAACTACTTCTATGGCATCTGCTGCTTTCATTAACGGTGAAACCAGTCGGGTGCTGTCTTTCCAGTCGCGTTCTTTAATGCTATTTTCTAGTTCTTCAAGGCTGAGTGACTGTTGTCCTTGCTTTTTATAGTCTTGTTGACGACGGCGGGCGCGTTCGGAAACGGTTGCAGTTAAGAAGATTTTTACTTCAGCATCGGGAAAAACCTGAGTGCCGATATCTCGTCCTTCCGCGACTAAACCGCCTTTCTTACCCCAACTTTGTTGCTGTTTAACTAACGCGCTTCGGACGGCACTTTGGGCTGCTATTGCCGATACTTTTGATGTTACTTCAGCATTACGTATCTTTTTGGTAACGTCATTACCATCAATCCAAACCCGCACCGGCGATTTCAAATCCTCGCTGGGAGTTAACCTTATCGAACAACTATTAGCCAACTCGGCGATCGCACATTCATCGTAAAAAGGAATTCCCTTTTGTAATACCAGCCAAGTAACGGCACGGTACATAGCGCCTGTATCTAAAAATACTAATCCTAGTGTAGCTGCTACTTGACGAGCTACGGTAGATTTACCGGCACCAGCGGGTCCATCAATGGCGATAATCGGTTGGCGATCGCGCAAAATAGTGTTGTCAATCAATCGTGTAGAGCCGAGACGAGCGGCGATCGCAATCATTCCTTCCTCCTTAATTTCATCTAATGGTATTAACGTGTATGGTTCAATCAATTCAATATATTCCACAGATACAGTACTGACCATTGCTATTTCTTTATAAACAGCTTCAATCAGGGTGCTAGTTTTACGAACTCCACTGCGAAACGCAGCCGTAGCTCTTTGCAAGCCACGATACAAAACAGCCGCTTGCTGTTTCTGACTAGCAGTTAAATATTTGTTACGGGAACTTAAAGCAAGACCATTCGCTTCCCTAATGATTGGGCAAGCGACAATTTCGATGGGAAAATTAAGATCCGCAACTAATCGTTTAACGATTGCTAGTTGCTGACCATCCTTTTGACCAAAGTAAGCCCGGTCTGGCTGCACCAAGTTAAAAAGCTTGGTAACAATAGTAACCACACCCTGAAAATGTCCTAGCCGAGTATTACCACACAAGCCTGATATCATATCAGATGGTGGAGTAACTTGTGTAACAATTGAATCTTGTATACTCTTCCGAGCAACGCCAATCTCTTCCGGATTTGGTACAAAGATAGCATTTACCCCGGCTTCTTCGCAGAATTTTTTATCGATCTCCAAAGTACGGGGATAATCTTCGTAATCTTCGTTCGGGCCAAATTGCAGGGGATTGACAAAAATACTGACTATGACAATGGCATTTTCCTGCCGCGCCCGTTTAATCAAGCTTAAATGTCCTTGATGCAAAGCTCCCATAGTGGGAACCAAGCCTACTGCCGTTTGGAGACGAGTTGTCATTTCAAGGGGTAGCGGCTCCTCAGAATGCAAAGGCTTGCTTTGCCAACGGAGTTTATCCAAATAGCAGCGTAAAGCTACAACCGTTGTCAACAGGCGCACAAAAAATCCTCTATCTATACTAGCTTTCCCCCGTTAGTGTATATCCGAATTCGGGGAAAGAGAGTAATTAAATAGAGGATTATCAAGATTATTAACGAATTTGGGGGATGGGGAGAGGGGGAGAGGGGGAGATGGGGAGAGGGGGGAGATGGGGAGAGGGGGGGATGGGGAGATGGGGGGACAAGGAGACAAGGAGAAATAACTCCTAACTCTTAATTCCTAACTCCTAACTCCTAACTCCTAACTCCTAACTCCTAACTCCTAACTATTCCCAATTGCCAATCCCCAACTCCTAACATGCAGACCTTTAACATGCAGACCTTTGACCTTAATTTCTATCTTCCTAAAACTTCAACTCTAACTGGCGCAATACCTCTACCAATCATTCCGATAACTCCGGCTGCACCCTTAGAAAGGTCGATGACACGACCGCGAATGAAGGGTCCTCTATCGTTGATTCTTACTACCACGGAACGTCCGTTACGCATATTGGTAACGCGAACTCTGGTTCCGAAGGGTAGAGTGCGATGAGCTGCTGTCATTCTTGATGGATTAAATCTTTCACCAGAAGCGGTCTTTCTACCGGCGAAGTAAGCACCGTAGAAGGAAGCTATACCTCTGAAACGTCTTCCTCCTCTAGCAGCTGTTCTTCTTTTTTTTGTATGCTGCTTGTTGGAGGTTGTCTTTTTAGCTATTGCTTGTTTTTTGGGTTGGGTTAGCTCTGGAGGTAAGCCAGCAATTGTTTTCAAAGGAGATGCTTTGCCTACTAGTCTCCGCAAACGATTGGTTGCTTGCAGCGCATCTTGTCTAAGATTTGTGGTTGCGTCGGGAAGCCTTGTGTCGCCATTAATTTCTACAAGTTCGGAGCCGTCCACTTTGATAATGTAGCGCTCGTCAAGGGTTTTTGCTCCAGACTTAGATTCGGTAGTACCGTTCCAACTAACGGTAATTTGAGAGGCATCAACTTTGTTGTTGACTAAATCGTCGATCTTAGCGGCGACTGTAGTTGCTTTTTCTACAGCGTCGCTATAGTTGCTATCGACTGCTACGCCGTTCTCGACTCCGCTAACATTATTCTCTGCATTTCCAACAGGAACAGAATTTAAAAAGGTAAAAACAGGAATGTTGCGAATATAGAGAGTTGCTGCCTGACGGTTTGCTAGTTTGTGCCCGTAAACCTTAGTAATATCAGCATTCGAGCCTTTATTGACTTGAGCTAGCGTCTCTTTTTCAGACCTTTTTTGAGAGGTAATCGAGGCTTCTACCGTCTGAGCGCGGCTAATAGATGGTGTTCCAATAGTTCCAATAACAGTTGAAATTACAGCTACAGCAGTCAACAAAAATCTTTGATTCATGTGTCTAATACTAAATAAAGTCACTAAAGAACTGAGGCTTGATTAAGGAACGGAACGAATGCACCGTTCGGTCACTATATGTCCCCAAATCTTGTTTGCTTTCCCTTCACTTTTTATTTATTAACTGCAACAGATTAACATGAAGTGTTTTACTTGGGTATCCGAGTATTAGCGTAGATTACTCTCAAAATATCAAATATTCAATTGACATTTCAAGGCTAAAAGCTTTACCAATTCTTGATTTAGCCGATGTAACATTTTTGATCAATTACAAAATTTAGTTTTTATAGTTTGGGTTATTTAAAAATCAAATGAATCGCCTATGTTTTGTTTCTTATCTGATATTTTATACAATTGCAAGTCATATTTAAGTATTTAATTGAACATTTTTTTATATTCATAAATACTTAGGCAATATCTCATTACTTTAGAATTTAATATCATAATCGCCCTATGTGTTGAGTTATTATAATCACTCATAAAACAATGCACATTCTATGTTTTAGCCGTTAAAGCAGTGTTAATACTGAGGCTAATTAATAAATTGAGCGATACTAAATATTTACGTTTAAGTCTAATTCGATACTAATAATTAATTTCAATATGTTGTAGGTGAGACAAGTTAAATAGCAGATAAACTACCGATCGCATTTTATATATTAATTAATTTGCTACATTGGCCCATGTATAAATAGTAGAGATAATTTTACTTTTGCGTAATGAATATTTTCTTATTAAAGAATAACTTTCTATGAGATAATACTTGCCATAAATATTTTCTTTAATACAAAAAATTATCAGTATTGTTAATTAAAAAAAACAACGAAGTGCTATTTGTCAAGGGCTAAAAAGATTAAATATAGCTATGGTTAATTATTAATGATCTGAGTTTTACTTTGTTCTAACCCTTTGCGAAATTTTGGAGAGGGTGATTTTATATAGTACAGTACGGCGTAAAGGGCGCACCCATTGTTAACGGCTGAAATCTTTATCCTATAAGAATTTTTACTTCTTACTTCTTACTTCTTACTTCTTACTTCTTACTTCTTACTTCTTACTTCTTACTTCTTACTTCCGCGCAGCGGTAATAGACACTTTGCCCCCAGTGAGAATTGTTCGCGCCTTGCTGTTGCTGATGGTTACTTGCTCTCGGATTTCTCTTTGTTTCCAAGCTTTGCTATCCAAACGTGCAACCGTGTTACCTGCATAAACGTATCGCTGTTTGGAATTAATGCTCCTTCACCAGCCCAGCGCAGCAATACGAGATAACTTTGCGCGGTTTGATCGATACGCCAATATAGTTGCGGTGCGATATAATCCAACCAACCTTGGCCCAACTATTTTTTAGCATCCGCGTAAAGTTCGTCGTAAGCCTCTAAATCTTTAATTCGGGCAAGGTTGTCTTGGACAGTAAATTCCGAAAGGATACCTTGCTACAGGCGCTACTTATAACAAGCGAATAAGACTAAATTTCCTCTTAAAGCCCAATCCCCTTAAAGTAACTATCAATACATTAGTGACAAATCTTATATTGCAAGAAATTCAACAACAACTATTTGAGTAGAATATGACTTGATATCCCGATTTAAGGTTCATAAACTGTAATAGTAATTTAGCTGTAGATATAATTAGCTTTGTTAGGTATTTTGCGTAAATTTACTTATTTATTGTTTTTATCTAGTTTAATCTGTGTATTAGCTTTCTCCTACGTCAGCGAAAAATCTCCGGGTATAGCTTGCCGTAACTGGGGATTTTCTTCTAAAGCTGAAAAATACTACACTCATCCTGAAAAAATAGTAGTAAAGCCTTGGAAGGGACAGCATAATGTATATGGTATATTTCAAATTCCAGGCGGCTATCTTAACGATAGAATGTTGAAGATAGAAATACCGGGTAGTAAGACTTACTGCGGTATCCTTTCTTACGGTGGTACTGTGAAAATTGACGGTGTATATGCTAAACCCGGACATTATTTGATGAAGGGAATGTTAAACACTCGCTTTGCTCTCAAGTTGATTTTGCAGGGTAAAGAAGATGAATTGAAGCAACCTCAAAATTGGAATTTGGGATATGCGAAGATTGAACAGTGAGCAGTCAACAGTGAACAGTGAGCAGTGAATAGTTAGGAGGCGCGGAGTTTTAATTTTAAACCTATTTATCAATTCGCAATGCCCTATGCCCCATGCCCAATTCACGAGTTACAACAACATCCCCGCAATACAAGCCGTCATAAAACAGGCGATCGCACCACCAGTCATTGCTCTAATTCCCATTTGCGCTAAGTCAGCTTGACGATTGGGTGCCATTGCTCCAATTCCGCCGATTTGAATACCTATAGCTCCAATATTAGAAAATCCACATAGGGCATAAGTAGCAATTAATCGCGCTCTTTCGGAAATGGCTGATTCTGCTACCATTTTTTGCAGGTCTTGATAAGCAACGAATTCGTTTAAAATTGTCTTTTTCCCTAACAATATTCCTACTTGAGAGCAATCTGCCCAAGGTACGCCCATCAACCAAGCTACGGGAGCGAGTAGGTAAGAAAATATCAACTCTAATGATAGTTGTTGCAAACCAATTAACGAACCAACATAGCCCAAAATTCCGTTTGCTAAAGCTAATAATCCCAAAAACGCAATCAACATAGCAGCTACATTTAAAGCTAATTTCATCCCTTCACTGGCACCAGTTGCGGCTGCGTCGATAGCGTTGGAATAAGCGCTTTCTACTTCAATTTTGACTTCCCCAGTGGTAGGGGATTCCTCGGTTTCGGGATAAAGTATTTTAGAAATAGCTAAGGCTGCGGGTGCAGACATTACGGAAGCAGCGATTAAATGTTCTGCTGGCACGCCAAAGGAAATGTATGCAGCCATAACGCTACCGGCAATTGTGGCGAATCCTCCAGTCATAATCGCGTGTAATTCGGAGCGAGTCATGGTTGCTACATAGGGTTTGATTAATAAAGGTGCTTCAGTTTGTCCGACAAAGATATTTGCAGCAGCACTAAGGGATTCGGAACCCGATGTTTTCATCGTTTTCATCATCACTCCTGCTACGATTTGGACGATTCTTTGCAAGATACCGTAGTGGTACAAAATGGTGATGAAGGAAGAGAAAAAGATAATTGTCGGTAGTACTTTGAAAGCGATGTAGTGTTCTTGAAAGTTATCGCCAAATACAAATTTTGCTCCCGCATCGGAATAGTTGAGAAATTGACTTACTACATCTCCGAGGAATTTAAATACCACAAAACCGGGTGTAGTTCTTAAAATTAATACTCCGAAAATCAGCTGTAAAGCAATCCCCCACACAACAGGTACCCAACGAATAGCCCGACGGTTGACAGATAAACCGTAAGAAATTCCCACAAATGCAAAGATTCCGAGCAACGAGATTAAACGCATAATCAGTTATCAGTTATCAGTTATCAGTTATCAGTTATCAGTTATCAGTTATCAGTTATCAGTTATCAATTAACAGTTATCAGTTATCAGTTAATAATTAACTTCCCCCCATCTCCCTATCACCCCATCTCCCCATCACCCCATCCCCATCTCCCCATCACCCAATCCCCAATCCGTGATAGAAACACGAAGCAACGGGGAACTCTAATATAAGAACTTTATAAAATGAGCAGATAAAAATGGTTGTTATTACTGGTTATGAGATTCTGGAAAAAATTTATGAAAGCGTTAATTCTGCGGTTTATCGGGGAAGACGAGAGGAGGATAATCAGCCAGTTATTTTTAAGGTACTTAAACAAGATTGCTTGAATCCCTTACAGTTGACTCGCTATAAGCAGGAGTATGAAATCATTCGCAATCTGGAACATCGAGGAATTATCAAGGCTTACGATTTGCAACAAGATAATTCCTTGATGATGATTTTGGAGGATTTCGGGGGAGAGTCGCTGAAGAATTTACTCTCTCAAAATAAATTTAATTTGGTGGAATGCTTGGAAATTGCCTGTCAAATTACTGATAGTTTGGCTCAAATTCATGCAGCACAAGTTATTCATAAGGATATTAATCCTAGTAATATTGTTTTTAATCCCGTAAATAAACAACTGAAAATTATTGATTTTGGTATTTCGACAAGATTGGGAAGCGAACATACTGTTTATAATAGTCCGAATGCTTTAGAGGGCACTTTAGCATATATTTCTCCAGAACAAACTGGAAGAATGAATCGCTCTTTGGATTACCGCACGGATTTTTACTCTCTGGGGGTAACTTTATATGAATTATTTACCCTTCAACTACCTTTTAAGGGCGATGATGCGATGGAGTTGATTCATTGTCATCTTGCAAAACAAGCTGTTTCTCCTCATGAAATCGATCGTAAAATTCCTCGGATGGTTTCAGCAATTGTAATGAAGCTGATGGCAAAAACGGCTGAGGAACGCTATCAAAGTGTTTGGGGAATTAAAGCTGATTTGGAAAGTTGTTTGCTTCAGTTACAAAGTTATAACTGTATTATTGATTTTGATTTAGGTAAAGAAGATATTTCGTCACAGTTTAATATTTCTCAGAAGCTTTATGGAAGGGAACAAGAAAATTCTACTTTATTAACTGCGTTTGAACGAATTACAAGCGGAGATAGTAAAACTGAAATGATTTTAGTTAAGGGTTATTCGGGTATTGGTAAATCTGCTTTGGTAAAGGAAATTTATCAGCCAATTACTCGTCA
>JBARZF010000436.1:0-5058 GCA_049649675.1 Rivularia sp. (in: cyanobacteria)
AGCGATCGCCAACAGCAAAATTATCGCCAATCGTAAATCTGTGAGTATTGGTAAAAACTCTTTGCGAATAAAGCTGGTGAATGCTGTTAACGGAGATTTTGTTGAAGATTCTTCTAAAGACATTTAATTTTTGTTTTGAATTTTGGATTTTGGATTAACTCTATATCTAAGGTTTTGCTAAGTCAAAATATTTAGTTGTGATTTCACATTGTTTAAGACGTAGCAGTGCTACGTCTCTACAAGGGAATTCGATAAATTAATGAAAATACGCCAAATCCGACCAATAATGCGCCGCTGACGGGATTTATCCAACCAGAAAAACGACGTATTTCGATGATCTTTTTAATTGAAGCAGTAAAAGTACCCGCCAAAATCAACGGTGTTACATAACCTGCTGTATAGGAAAGTAGCAAAGCAGCACCTAAAATTAAATCCTTGGTACTAGCAACCCATCCCAACAAACTTGCTAAAACAGGTGTACTGCAAGGAGAAGCCACCAAACCAAAACTCAAACCTATACAATATGCTCTCACGCTCTGGGGTAATTCTTGGGAAATCCATTCCGTGCCACCCCAATCAGGAAGTTGCAAAGGTAAAGCTTCGAGTAGATTTAATCCCATCAAAATTGCAATGATGCTAACAACAATCGGTAAACCAATACCAATTTGACCGTAAACTTTTCCTACCGTTGCTGCTATAATACCAAGTGCTGCAAGAGTAGTTGCCAATCCCAAAGCAAACCAAGTAGATTGAGCCGCTGCTTGTAACCGGCTTTTAGCTTCATAACCGCCGATATAACCAATAGTAATAGGCAGCATCGAAAGCATACAAGGAGTAAGACTGGTAAGCAATCCAGCCAGAAATATAATGCCGATGCTGAATAAACTGAGGTGAGTTAATTGATTAGAAACAAGCGTATTCGCGAATTGTTCGAGTTGATAAAGTTGAGTTTGCAGGGTTTCGAGCATAAGGTAGATTTTACGGGGAATGCTTGCGCTGCTTGAATTTTAACGCAACGGCGAATCAGTTATCAATTATCAATTATCAATTATCAATTATCTAAATAGTTCTACGTGGCGGCTTCAGCCCAAATCATTTAACTCTCATCGCGATCGCTTCTTACTACGAACCTTACGATATTGGTTTTTAATAGCAAATTTCATATTGTGTTGTAACTCAACATTTTATCGACGGTATTTTTCCAATCAAACATTTTTGATTTAGGATAATTTTCGTTTGTCGGCTGTCATGATGTTGGGTTACTTTAATTGATTCATATATATTTTACTTTCTATTTTGACAAGTATAAAAAAAGACTATATTTTGCAGTTCGCTTTTTAAGTAACTTTTGTATTTTATAAAACTTTTTTTTGTTTATATCTTTGTTAGCGTTAATCGACTTTAAATAAGTATGTAAAGAAATAATACAAATGTTGACTTTTGACATAAAAAGTAAACATGAAGCAGTGAATAACAATATATCAAGCAACTGTAAATGTTTTGATTTTGCAGTTGCCAAGTATACTTTTGTCTTTAAACTAGTCAAGGAAAAAGGAGAATAAGAATATGGTTAAATTCCGCAGTATTAACGGTTCTAATAATCACCCGCAAGATTTAGGTAAAACTGAATCGCAATTGATTCGACTTCTCAAGCCTGGTTTTGAAGATGGCTATAGCTTACCTAGAGGAATTACCGAAAATCAGCCGAATAATCCATTTATCGGTCCTTCGCGTCTACCGAACCCTCGAAAAATTAGCAATGCGGTTTCTGCACAGTTTAAATCAGTTCCCAATTCTCTCAACGCCAGCGACTGGATTTGGCAGTGGGGGCAGTTTTTAGACCACGATTTGGATCTGAATGAGGGTAATCAAGAGCGGTTTTTCATTCCCGTCGATCCTAACGATCCTCTGGCTTCCGGACTCCCTCGGGTAGGTGGTTCCGAAGCTGCTTCGACTGACAGTTCAAGGGTGGAATCAAACATAAACTCTGGCTCGGGGGTCATCCTTCCCCCGTTAGACATTGCTGGTGGGGAATCTGGCTCACAGGTTAACCTTCCCTTTCTCGGCAATACTGTTGGTGCGGAACTCATAACCCTTGATGGACTTGATTCTTCAACGCAATCCGATCCAATTGGCATTGCTCAAATCGATTCGGATACACAGAGGCAAGCCGCTGGAACGCCATTTATTCCTTTAACCAGAGTTACCCCAGCCCCTGGAACTGGAGTACCAGGTAAGCCGCGCCAGTACATCAATGAGATTACTTCCTTTATTGATGGTTCGCAGGTATATGGTTCGGAAGATGAACGAGCCGAATTTTTGCGTGCGGATGCAAACGGAAAGCTAAAAAGTCAGAATATTAACGGCGAAGAATTGCTAATCTATAATACTGGCGGCTTTCAAAACGCTGGTGGGGATGACAGAGAGGATTTATTTATCGCTGGCGATGTCCGCGCTAACGAACAAATCGGATTAACCGCCGCGCATACGCTGTTTGTCCGCGAACATAATTCTATAGCCGAGGATATTGCTCGGAGAATCGAAGCCGGGGACGGAGCAACTTTAAAACTGCTCAAAAAATCAGGACTTGAAGAAAGTGAGTTTATTTACGAATCAGCCCGCAAGGTAGTTGGCGCTCAAATTCAGCAAATTACCTACAGTGAATACCTACCACTGCTAATCGGTAAAAATCTTGTAGACGATTATTCTGGCTACAACCCAAAAGTTGACCCTAGAATCAGTAACGAATTCGCGAATGTTAGCTTCCGTCTAGGTCACAGCCAGCTTTCGACCGAACTTCAGCGCGTTAATCCTGATGGTAGTTCTGACGGAAGTATCGCTCTGGGTGATGCTTTCTTTACGCCGCAAACGGTTGTTAATGACGGTGCTGATTCTCTGCTAGTGGGTTTAACTTCCCAGGAAGCGCAAGCAGTTGACAATTTGGTAGTTGATGGTGTGAGAAACTTCCTTTTCCCTGCTGGTACTGGCGGCTTTGATTTGGCTGCGGTGAATATTCAGAGAGGAAGGGATGTAGGTCTTCCCAGCTACAACAAAGCCCGTCGAGGTTTGGGATTAAAACCCGTCAAAGCCTTTTTAACTACCGATCGCCAGCTTGGGATTACTTCCGATCCAGAAGTTGCAGCCAGATTTGCATCGATTTATGACTCTGTAGAAGATGTCGATTTTTGGATTGGTGGAATATCCGAAGATCCGGTAAATGGCGGTTTAGTTGGTGAACTTTTTAACAAGGTGCTTACAGACCAGTTTACGCGGCTGCGAGATGGCGATCGCTTTTTCTATCTGAATCATTTAGATGAGTTAAGCATTCTCGATCCAGATTTTGAAACCACTAAGCTCTCCGATATTCTTGAGGATAATACCGACGGAGATTACGTTTTTTCGGAGAACGCTTTTATAGTTCCCGGTCTTACTGTTGATTCTCTGAGCAGTCAAAAAGGATCGCCCTTAGAGTTTGTTGTCAGCTTGTCGGATGTGAGCAGCGCTGCTGTTACAGTGGACTTTCAGACGATTGATGGCACGGCTACATCTGGAGAAGACTACATCAAAACTAGCGGTACTCTAACCTTTAATCCTGGGGAGACAACTAAAGTTGTATCCGTAGATTTGCTGAATAATTCGGTATTAAAGCATAATGAAACAGTTTTACTCAAACTCAGTAATGCCAGCAACAAGAACATTGAAGAGAATTTAGCTGTATCAAGACCAATTTTCAACCGTGAAATCATTGGAAGCTCAAGCAATGATACTTTAAAGGGTAGCTTTAGAAATGATTTTATGGAGGGTTTGGAAGGTGACGACAAAATAAAAGGTAAGTTTGGCAATGATACCCAACTTGGTGGGGATGGCGATGATAGACTCAACGGTGGATTTGGTAAAGATACCCAACTTGGCGGCGATGGCAACGATCTCCTGAATGGTGGCTTTGGTAAAGATATCCAATTTGGCGGCGATGGCAACGATACCCTTAATGGTGGCTTTGGTAGCGATCGGCTGACTGGTGTTGGCAATAATTTAGGTTTTGGTGAAATTGATCGTTTAACTGGTGGCTTCGGCAAAGATACTTTCTACTTGGGAGACGAAAACAATGTCTTCTACCACGGTAAAGGAAACTTTGACTATGCTTTAATTAAAGACTTCCGAGCCAGCCAAGATACAATTGTGCTTCACGGTCAAAAATCTGACTACGTGTTAGCAACGATTGAGGATGCTGACTTACCTAAAGGAATTGGTTTGTATCTGCATCAAGATGACTTTAACGATTTAACTCCCCAAGTTGACGACTTGATTGCGGTGGTAACTCAAAACATTGCTAACTTCGATCGGGGATTTACTTTTATCTAAGAGGGTTTTGAAGTATTTTTTAACACTTCTAACTTCTGAATTCGTAGGTTGGGTTAGGCACACTTATAACATTGATTTTTAATATTTTATTTCATGTTGTGCCGTAACCCAACATTTTATCGTCGGTATACTACAAATATCTTGTATTCCTCAATTCGTAATGTTGGGTTACGACACGATTTATATATTTTTGTTATAAATCAAATTGACTTTCGTGTTTAACCCAACCTACCAGCTACTTAACAATCACCATTAATTGTATATTCAACAATTGCTGGGAAATCTTGCGATTCAATAGCGATTACCCAGAATTTATCATTAGATGTCCAACCATCATTAAAAGCTGCAAATTTTAAATCGTATTCGTTTTCCAAAGGAATATTGAAACGTTTTTCCATAGGAGCATGAAATAATCGCGATCGCCATTCTCCATCCATACTGATATCGAACAGAAGATCGCAAACTATCTCATGAGCAATTTCGTTGCGCGTAAATCACCTTCTATATTTTCTGGTTCGCTAATTGGAAAATTTTTAATATTATCAAATAAATTGAAAATTCCTGTATTTGGTTTTGTTGGTTTCCACCCCTTTTCTAAACCTGTCATAATTACAGAACGAACTAAAGAAGGATTAATAACTCGATTTTGAGCAATACAACACCAATTTCCATCTGAATCGCGCACGTAAGATTTAA
>JBARZF010000437.1:0-16685 GCA_049649675.1 Rivularia sp. (in: cyanobacteria)
GGATACGGTAAAACTTTTACTAAGTTAGATAATGGTTTCCGTCGGGAAGATTCTGTAAAAGATATTGGTGCTTTGCTTGATTGGATAACCACGCAACCGCAATTAGATGCAGATAAAATTTTAGTTACCGGGGGAAGTTACGGTGGCTATATGTCTTTGGCTGTAGCGACGAAATACAGCGATAAAATCAAAGCTGCAATTGATATTGTTGGGATTTCTAATTTTGTCACCTTTTTAGAAAATACTAAAGGTTATCGCAGAGATTTACGAAGAGTTGAATATGGAGACGAAAGAGATCCAAAAATGCGCGAGTTTTTACAGAAGATTTCTCCTACAACTAATGCCGATAATATCAAAGTTCCTTTATTTGTAATTCATGGTAAAAATGACCCCAGAGTGCCGTTAATTGAAGCCGAACAAATAGTAGAAACGGTGAGAAAGAATGATGTACCAGTGTGGTATTTAATGGCGAAAGACGAAGGGCATGGGTTTAGTAAGAAGAAGAATATTGACTTTCAATTTTATTCTACAGTGATGTTTATTAAGGAGTTTTTATTGAAGTAGGGAATTGGGGATTGGGGATTGGGCATTGAGCATGGGGCATTGGGCATAGGACGTAATTACGTAAATTGCTCCCCATGCTTTTTTGTTATTTGAATTTTAGTAAATCGTTGTTTAATCGTTTATAGATGATATTTTGGGTGCAATCAATGAAAACAGACACTATATTTTACGAGTTAATTAGGGAATTACCACAAGTTTTCTTTGAACTCATAGGTAAACCTGAAACAAATTTATAAAACTACTCTTTTACAGTACCAGAAGTTAAGCAGCAATCATTTCGGTTAGACGGTTTATTTTCTACTTTGAAAGGATTTGAAAATGAACCGTTATATTTTGTTGAACTTCAAACTTATAAAGATGATGAATTTTACGAACGACTGTTTGGGGAAATCTTTGTTTATTTTCGTCAATATAAACCTGCTAATTCTCAATGGTATGCAATTGTTATTTACGACAGGCGCAGTCATGAAACTTTACCACATCCGCGCTATCAGCTTTTAGTAGAAAATTATGTACGTCGTATTTACCTTAATGAACTGTCAAATGATGATTCTTTAGGAATTGGAATAGTCAAGTTACTTGCTGAAACTCCAACCAAGACTACGCCATTAGCTCAAAAACTTGTTAATAAAGCAAAGACAGAGTTAACAGATGAAAGCATTCAACAGAAAGTGCTAGCATTTATCCAAAGCATTATAGTTTATAAGTTCCCCAATCTCACTCAGGAGGAAATCGAAGCCATGTTTGATTTAGGCGAAGATATCAAAAAAACTGGTTATTATCAAAGTATTTTGAAAAAAACTAAGTTACAAGTTGTTCCAAAACTTATAGAAGAAGGGCTTAGTATTCAGAAGATTGCTAAAATGTTTGAATTGGATGTTGAAGAAGTTAGAAAAGTAGCAAGAGGAGAATTGCAATAAGCCACTTTACCACCTGGGAATCTATTCCCAGGTTATAGCTAAAAGCCTAATTACTGTAAATCCACAAGTTTATAGAATACACATATCAAGTTTTCGGGAATCATCTTCAACCGTGCTGTAGGAATTATTAGTAAATTAAACAATTTAATTAGACTAATAAAAAATGAAATTATCTTCTTTATCTGTAAAGCGATTATTATTCTCTTTAGTCGGTATATGTTCATTATCAATCCCCTTCGCACAATCCGCACAAGCTAATCCATATCAACAAGTAAAACATTTTTGTAAAGATTATGAAAGCGTATTTGTAGCTGCGGAAACAAAGAATTTTTATGTCAGTATTTGCGGCAGTCATTCACCCTATCATTATGTGGGTGTTAGTAAGAAAACTGGTAAAGCAATACGACTACCTTTAAATGTAGATGGAGTAGATTCACGAGGACAATATTTTGAAGCTGTTAATGGTAAGTATACTTATATTTTAGCTAATTCAACTAAAGGTAAAAACTTGACTGTTTCTAGAGGTTATCGCGAACTTCTGCGCGAGCCAGTATTAAAAGGTTGGTAATTTTATATCGTTTCAATAAATTATCTATTTACATAAAAATAAACGGAGACGTTGCACTGCAACGTCTCTACATTATTGTTTATATGTATTAGAGACAATCGCTAAACCACTGGCATTTACACCAATGCCCAATTCCCATTCCCCATGCCCAATTATTTTATCTTCCCAACATACCTTTAATTTGGTCGATTAAACTGGTACCTCCCCAAATCAAAGCTGCAAAAACCGAACCAATTAAAATTGCAGCGATGGCACAAATTGTCAAACCACCCAAACTAATTGCACCGTCGTCTTCTAATAAGCCAAAGCCGGTTACAAAAATGCCAATTGCTGGTAAAGTATTTGTTCCAGGAATGGGAATCATCATGAAGCTTGACATTAAGGCGATCGCTAGTCCGATAATGATTTTTCCGGGAATAGTAGTACAAATAAACGGCAAACGGGGACGACTTACCGCTTCAATTTTTTGTAAGAAAGGAATTCCAGCTTTGACAAATTTTTGTGCTGTTTCAAGTTTAATCGGACGTTTTGCAAATTTTTCCGGCAGCCAGGGTTCTTGACGACCTATAATTAATTGCACTGCTAGAAAAATCATTATAATTCCGAAAGGAATTGATATAATTGGTGCTGGAAGCGGTAAAGCTGAAGGTAAAGAGAGGATGACGAATAAAAAGCCGAAAATTCTTTCCCCTGCCAATTCTAGAACATCTTCTAAAGTTATCGTCGAATTACGTTCTTCTTCAATAAAAAAGCGGTTTAATTCTTTGGACAGTTTAGGCATAAGATTATTAAGAATACAGTTTTATCAAGCACTATATACAGTCTGAGAATTAACTATACCGGAAGCGCTGCTTGTTTTCATCATGGGAAGATACTTAAAAGTTATTAGATTATTCTGGAGTGCTGCGATTGCTGCCGAATTGGAGTACCGCGTTAATTTTGTCATCGCGACTCTCAGCAGCGTGGGAAACCTTGCGGGTAGCTTGTTCAGTTTATTCTTGTTTTACCGTACTGGCTACACTTTTTCTGGTTGGCAATGGGAAGCGGCTTTAATAGTCGTAGGGATTTACACATTATTACAAGGCTTTGCGGAAACGTTTCTGGCTCCCAATTTAAACCGCATCGTGCGTCACGTACAGGAAGGAACCCTCGATTTTGTTTTATTAAAACCCATTCGCAGCCAATTTTGGCTTTCTTCCCACACCGTTTCACCTTGGGGAATCTCGGATTTAATTTTTGGCAGCATTATAATTATTTACGCTGGTAATCGTCTCGGTTTGGGAATCGGCGATTATCTGAAGAGTGTACCACCTTTGTTTTTTAGTTTAATAATCCTTTATAGCTTGTGGTTTATGTTGGGAGCTACAAGTATTTGGTTCGTGAAAATATACAACGTCACGGAAGTATTACGGGGATTAATTGAAGCTGGAAGATATCCGATGGTGGCTTATCCGGCGGCTTTTCGGATCTTTTTTACTTTTGTGGTTCCGGTGGCTTTTTTAACTACCGTACCTGCGGAAGCGATGCTTGGTAGAACTCAAATTACCTGGGTGATAGGTGCGGGGATTTTGGCTTTAGCGTTGTTTTTTGTTTCGTCGAGATTTTGGCGGTTTGCGTTGAGATATTATACTAGTGCTTCGAGTTAGATCGGAATAAAATATTTTTAACGCAGAGGGGCACAGAGGGAAGCGCGGAGGTACGCGGAGTTTGAAGAAGAGGAAGAAAAAGACGGCGTTATGCAATTGTAATTGAGAAAGCAGCGAATAATTATTCGGCTTATGTTCCAGATTTACCTGGATGTGTAGCAACTGGTAATACTATTCAAGAAGTTAATCAAGAAATTAAAGAAGCTATTGATTTTCATTTGGAAGGATTACGAGAAGAAGGTTTATCTGTTCCCGAAGCGACTACTTTATGTGAATATGTTGAAGCTTCGTAATAACAATTACTCCCTTCCCCATCCAAAACAACCCATCTCTCTCTACCTCTTTCCTCCGCGCTCTCTGCGCCCTAGTAAGGTTTTATTCCTATTCTCTATTCCTTAAAAAACTCTCAAAATCAAGAGAAACATATTTCAAAACATCCTCAACATTGTCTACCACAATATGCGCCACCCCAAAAAAAGGAGTAATTTCCGGATTGCTAGGAAGATAATTTAGTAACTTATCCCCAAAGCTATTACAGAAAGATTCTTTATCAAACCAGTATTTTTCGGGTTCATATTTCGCTGGAATACTAGCAAGAACAAATGCATAAACTTTAGAATTTGAATCTGCTAACAAAGAATCCCAATCTGGTGCTTTATCCGTAAAAAATAAATCGTAGGGATTGAAACCAAAAGCATATTCAGTAATATCGGGAAGCGCAACTTGTCCAAACCGCAACGGATTTAATTCAATAGGAAATATTTTATTATCAGACTTTCTAAATTCAAAATGAAACGGAAAACGACGTATATTAAGCTTGTTTCCAATATGATCCAATACCTGCATCGTTTGCTCTATTGTTTCAGCTACCACTTTTGTAGAAGTGTAATACAGCGTGTCGCTAACATCCAAACTTGATGCAAAAGGATGTTGATAAATCCCAGTTATTACCGTTTTACCGTTTGCATCCCAAAAACCATCACAAGCAAATTCATCACCTTCGACATATTCTTCCACAAGAAAAGAAGAATCATTTAACATCGTGGGATTCATATGTTCTTTAGCTATATCAATATCTTTAAGAACCGAATTTACTGCTTTTTCCCATTCCTGTTGTCTGTCTACGGTGCGAATTCCGATAGAAGTAGTTCCAAAACTGGGTTTGATTACTACCGTTTCAACTGACTCTGGAAATCGAAAATCTTGTAAAGCTTCCCTTGTAAGTTCTAGATAAAATAAATTTGGATATAGCTCTTTAACTAACTCACGGAAAATAGCTTTATTTTTAAAAGCATTAACTCGATCTAAATTTTGCTGTGGAAGATTATCGAGAATAAAAGAAAGACTTGCTTCCCAATTCATAATTACTACAGCATTTTTATCTTTAAGAAAAGACGCAGCTTCCACATCTTTAATGATATTAATATCCGGTAAGGGAGGAGTCGGAGGTTGTACGTAAACGGGAATATCCCAACGTTGGATTGCATTTAATAATGAAGGAGAAATAATATGTCCCGAAATAAAGCAGCAATTTAATTCTGGTGGTTTGATGTTTTTGTTCATAAGTGTTTTTCCCTACACCCTGATAACTGTTCACTGAAAACTGTTCACTGTTCACTGTTCACTTATCCAAACGCAACAAAATATCAACCAAATCCTTAACATCTACCACATAAACACCATTAATTTCACTACCAGGAATATTCACACCACCCCTTGTAAAACAAAGTATTGCAGTTACCCAATTGATACCTTTTAAAACTCTAACTTCTTTTGCTTGTCCTTTGACTTTATAAATTAAATCACCTTCTCTAAAATCATGAATTTTTTTACCGTAACGTCTTCTTAAACGTCCGCTTTCATGTATTTTTGTCCCACCATGAGACTTAACATCAACTACGTACCAATTACCTTTAGGAGAATGCAATACTACATCTGCATCTCCCCATCTTTTAATTCTCAAATTATATTCAATTTGCCATTTTTGGCTTTCTAAAACATATAATAAATCAGCTACATCAGTTTCGGCTTTAGCACCACGTCGAGCATCCAAAGCTCGTTTTTGAAAATATTTCCCGCTACGGTACAAATAGTATGAACTTGTAAACCCTATCAATAAAATTAAAATTGCTACTGAAGAGGTAGAGAAAATAAAAAATAACCATACCGTCGCTATTGAAACACCCGCAGCTAGAAAAAAACGTATCATTGCTGACAGCTTTCGTTTTCTAGCTAATTTACGGATATATTCTCCCGGTTTTTTTGTATTAGTTGACAATTTTTTAGTTTATTTGAATTAATTTAAATATTATTGAGAGTATATATTGTAATTAAGGTTTTTAAGTACCTTTGATAATAAAATTTACGCTAAAAAGCCACTATAACTTACGATTCTTTTCTGTTCCTTATTTCCTCTGCACGCTTTAATCAAAATATCCTATCCCCAAATTTTCTGCATATTCAGCACAAACCCAGGTAAAACATCTTCTCCGGAAATAGTTTGAGGTAATTTTAAGACTTCAACTTCTTTCCCCAAACGATAAATTTCTACTTCCTGCTTTTTCCGATTAATCAACCAGCCCAAACGACAGCCATTTTCAATATATTCAAGCATCTTATTTTGCAGCTTTTTCAAATTATCAGAAGGCGACATTATTTCAATCACAAAATCGGGACAAAGAGGAATAAATCTTTCTTTTTGTTCGTTTGTTAAAGCATCCCAACGAGACTTTTCCACCCACGAAACATCTGGAGATCGATCTGCACCCGATGGTAAAGTAAATCCAGTTGATGAATCAAAAACTTCGCCGAGTTGATTTTGTTCGTTCCAAAACCATATTTGTCCGTTAATACTAGAATTACTTCTTCCCGTTTCTCCTCCCGTTGGTGGCATAACAATTAATTCCCCTTGAGCATTACGTTCTAATTTTAATTCCGGATTTGTTTCACACAGTTGATAAAACTGTTCTCTGGTAAGCATGACTATTGGATTTAAATTTAATGTAAGTGAACTCATACGATTTTAGATTTTAGATTTTAGATTTTAGATTGGGAGCATCCCAATTATTTAAAAATATATTGTAGTGGGAGCGTCTCGCTCCCTGGTAGTAACTTTCTATTACTATTACCAATTACCAATTACCAATTACCAATCCCCAATTCTTTACCTAACAACTAGCATAATCTAAAACTCGTTCCCAACCCCAACGCCAAGCTGTTTCAATCAACATTTCTTTACTATTTGTAAAAACAATGTATTCTTTCCCAGCATCATAAATAATATCGGCAACAAGTTGATTGCGCTTATCATATCCCCACATCTTTGCAGCACCTTCCCACCATTTTTGCCCTGGTGTTTTCAAAATCGATTGATTCAGATACTCCGCATGCCATTCCTTTGGCTGCCATTTTTCATTTAGCGATCGCACTAGAATAATACTCGCGTGATATTCTTGTTTTTGTTCGTGCAACCATAATATATAGCTAATTGCTGCTCTTAAAGCATCTTCAAGCCCATCAAAGCAACTTTCCAAAGCTTCTCTAACATCAATACGCGAAAAATTTACGCCAGTCTGTACTAAAGCTTTTTCGTACTGTTTAAATACTTCGTACTCTACCGAATCTTTATCGTATAGCCACACGCTCAATTACCCTCACAAAAATAAATCCTATAAATAATCTTTAATTTAGTATCGCAGTTTTTCGCTTTACATAAATCAAGCATGAATAAAATATAAAGACTATTGAAGTTAATAAAATACAGTTTAACTAATAAAGCTAGTCATATATAATTAAATTATAAACATGTAAATAGATGTGTATTGTTATTAAAAAACTTGATTTTATTATAATTATATAGGTAAATTAAAAAAGCGATAATAATATTTTTCAATAACAATAAAAGTATAATTAAATCAAGAAAATGAGTCAAACTTATTTGGATATTGCACGACAAGGCAAAAATGAATGGTGGCGCTATTTATTGGGAATTATTATTATACTATTTTTCTGGTTTATTGTAGGTGGTATAGCCGCAGGTATTTTTCTAATCCTACCTCTTGCAAGTCAAGGTTTAAGTTCATTGGAATTAACTCAACAAGTTGAAGCTTCTTTGAGAAAACCTTCTATCCAAACATATCTGATTATTAATATTCAGTTTATCTTTTTTTGCTTTGGAATATTCTTGAGTATGAAGTGGCTGCATCAGCGGCGATTTTTATCTTTAGTTGGTGCAGATGCCAAAATTAGATGGCAGCGCTTTTTTCAAGGGTTTGGAGTCTGGTTTTTAATTCAGTCAATTCTTTTTGCTGTAAGTTTTATCTTAGAGCCAGGTAATTTAGAACTTGCTTTTAAACCAGTTCAATGGTTGATTTTACTTGCTTGTGCTTTAATATTAACTCCCATACAAACTTCTACAGAAGAGTTATTTTTTCGCGGCTATATACTTCAAGGATTCGGATTAATTACAAAACAGCCATTAATACTAATGATCGTTAATGGTATTTTATTTATGTTACCTCATTTAGCCAATCCAGAAGTTCAGCGTGGCTTTTTGTGGATGGCACTATATTACTTTGCTTTCGGTGTTTTTTGTACCTTACTAACACTCAAAGACAATCGATTAGAACTCGCTTTTGGCGCTCATGCAGCAAATAACCTGTTTGTTATCTTATTTGTCAGCACAAAAGACTCAGTAATTCAAGTACCTGCAATCTGGTTAGCGAAAGAAACTGGCAGCGCACAATCGGGATTAATCTGGTTTTTAGTTAAGTGTGCTTTGTTTTATCTAATTATCTTTGGTTTGGGAAGGAAGAGAGAGAGGGGGTAGAGGGGATTTAATTCAACTAACAACTAACAACTAACAACTATCTCCTCATTAAGATGTAAAATCAATTTTTAGATAAACTGCAAAGGGGAGAAAACAGGGGTGCTGACACTTGGTGTAAATATTGACCATATCGCCACGATTCGACAAGCGCGGCGCACGGTGGAACCCGATCCAGTGGCGGCTGCTGTGCTGGCTGAGTTAGGTGGTGCCGATGGGATTACCGTACATTTACGGGAAGATAGAAGACATATTCAAGACAGAGATGTGCGAATTCTGCGGGAAACTGTCAGAACTCATCTTAATTTGGAAATGGCCGCTACCGACGAAATGTTGGCGATCGCTCTCGAAATCAAGCCCGATTATGTAACTCTGGTACCGGAAAAACGAGAGGAAGTCACCACCGAAGGCGGTTTAGATATTGCCGGACAAGTTGATAGAATCGGAAATATTGTAGATAAGTTGCAAAGTATTGGCATTCCCGTAAGTTTATTTATCGATGCTGAAGATTCACAAATTGAAGCATCTGTCAAGGTAAAAGCTAAATTTATTGAACTGCATACGGGAAGATATGCGGAAGCTAAAAATGAAGTAACTCAAGATATGGAGTTGAATTTATTAACATACGCTTGCAATCAAGCAAGAAATGCCGGATTGCGCGTAAATGCCGGACACGGACTTACATATACAAACGTTTATCCCGTGGCTTGTATTGAAGGCATGGAAGAACTTAATATCGGTCATACTATTATTAGTAGAGCTTCTTTGGTAGGCATGGAAAGAGCGGTACGAGAAATAAAACAAATCATGCACGGGAAACAGTTATCAGTGAGCAGTGAGCAGTGAACAGTGAACAGTGAACAGTGAACAGTGAACAGTGAACAGTGAACAGTTATTCAATGCCCAATCCCCAATGCCCAATGCCCAATTACAACAGTTAACGGTAAACAGTAAAAATCAGAGTGATAATTGATAATTGATAATTGTTAACAGCCCGGTAGAAGTACGATATGAGCGCAACACAATCTCAGGATTTACCGTTGTGGGTGCAAGAAAGAGAGAAGATAATTGCTAGCAGCATTGACAATGAATGGCGCGGTGGGAATCCTCCAGATTATTCCGAGTCAAATCAAGGTTTGGCTGCCGAAAGTCTAATTCATCATCCTGTGGGTTCCCTTGAAGCTATTGTGGAAAATTTGGTGCGAGCTTTTGAATTGGAAGCTTCATTTAAAACCAATCCCAAACAGTGGTTATCGGTTGTAAATGAAAAGTTTCGCATGAGTAGCAACGGTGGTGAAGAGTTTAAGGCTGAAGATGTTTCGGCGGCGGGAACTTATAATTTATTCATTACCGACACCGAGGAATACAAAGCAACTGAAGAAAACTTTGAATCATCGGGAAGACTATTTCGCAGTGCATTTCCCAAAGGATTTTTATGGGAAGTTTTAGAAGTTTACAGTTCTCCACCAAACGTTACATTTAAATGGCGACATTGGGGAACTTTTAATGGTAAATACAAAGACTATTCTCCTACAGGGGAAGTTGTGGAGATAATAGGGATGAGCATAGCCCGCGTTACCGATGACTTGAAAATCATCAATGTGGAACATTACTTTGACAACAGTCAGTTTTTTGCAAAGCTGACGAGTGGTGGAAAGCATCAAAGTGGTAAGTCAATTTGGGCAACAATCAAAAGATTTTTCTTGAGTAAAGAAACACGGCATTCACAGCAGCTAGCAACTAGCTGTCCATTTAAAAAGTTAGCCGCTCCTTTCAATTCTTCAAATTAAATTGTACTCGGACGCAGTATTATATGCTGTGTCCTAGAGTTTGTTCAATTACTATTCAATCTATCAAGTGTGACAATGCAAACATACTATTACGTACTCGCTTCTCAACGCTTTTTATTAGAAGAAGAACCTTTAGAGGAGGTTTTAAAGGAGCGTACTCGTTATTATCACGAACAAGAGAAAGAAATTGATTTTTGGTTGGTTAAGCAGCCAGCTTTTCTCGAAACTGCGGCTATGTCAGAAATTAAAGAAAAATGTCCTCAACCAGCAGCGGCGGTTGTTTCTACCAATCCTCAATTTATCACTTGGTTGAAACTGCGATTGGAATATGTAGTAACGGGTGAATTTCAAGCACCTTCTTCTGAAATTCCCGATGCTTTAGCCAGTCTTGCTTCAGTTTCTTAGTAGGGAAGGGGGGAATAGGCTTGGGGGAACTCTTAACGGGGAATAGGGAAAAATATTTATTACGTAATCAATCGCGAGGGGATTTAATTGATTACCTTTAACCTTTAACCTTTAACCTTTAACCTTTAACCTTTAACCTTTGATAAAGTCTTTTAACTATAGTGTGTTTTAGGGGAATAAATATGAATCCGATTAATTCAAGTATTTTGCGTAAACTTAAAATACCAACCGCTTTAATATTATCAACAGCCGGTTTGCTATGCGGTATAAATTATGCATCTGCTCAGAGCAATACTCCTACCTGTCAATCTCCTAGAACTGGTGAATATCTTTTATTAGTAGTTAGTCCTACAAAAGATAATCAAACCCAATTAAAGCGAGTATTACCAACAAAAATTAGGACAAACACCTGTAAATATCTCGACGATACAGTTACCCGTATCGGTGGATTTAAGAAAATTGACGATGCCAATCGCTGGGCAAGATATATCAAAGATTCTGCTGGGTTGTCTGCAATAATTACTACCAGACCTACGGTAACGCCCACACCATCTCAAGCCGGAAACCAAGCAACTACCGTAAGTTACAAACCCCGACGTTTGGGGAATGGTTATGCCGTACTAGTAGATTATTACAATCGTCCGCAACTAGCATCCGACGTTCGCAAAGCAGTTAAAGGAGACGTAGGTTTCGTAGCTTACGGAAGACGACCTTACTTGTTAGCAAATTACACCAGCAATCAAAAAGAAGCCTATCAAACCTTAGAAGAACTATCAAAACGCGGCTTCTTCGCCATCATCGTTGACAGCCAAAAGGTGATGTTATTACGTTCTGTCGTCGATTTACCAAATTAAGAATCAGTTATCAGTTATCAGTTATCAGTTATCAGTTATCAGTTATCAGTTATCAGTTATCAGTTATCAGTTATAACTCCTAACTGTATGTCCCTATGCCCTCCGGGCACGCTCCGCTAACGGGATACGCTGAGCCCCGCACGCTTTCGCGTGAACGCGCTTCGCTGCTCACTGCTCACTGTTAACTGATTAATAAGCAGCTTGCGCCAGCCAAGAAATAGTAACACCCAAAGCCGAACCGGCTATGACTTGAAAGGGTGTATGTCCGAGTAATTCTTTAAGACGCTCGGCAGCTATTTCTGGATGGTCGTGAAACATTTCGTCTATCACCTGATTGAGGATGCGTGCTTGTTTTCCGGCAGCTTGTCGGACACCAGCAGCATCATACATAACGATGACGGCGAAAATCGCAGCTAAAGCAAATTCGGGGGAAGCCCAGCCGATAGTTTGTCCAACGCCAGCAGCCAAAGCGGTAACTAAAGCTGAATGAGCGCTGGGCATACCTCCAGTTGTGACTAAAACACTCGCACTCACTTTACCGTTTTTGATTAACTCGATTAGGAGCTTTAAAGCCTGAGCTGTGAAACAAGCTATCAAGGCAACTAATAGCACGTGATTGTCAAATACATTGCCTATATCTTGCATGGTATTACGGTTAAATTAGAGTAATATTAGCAGTGGTTGTGCGCGTGAGGAAGTGTGGGATATTACTTATTAAAATCCCCAAGGCGGAAAAATTGAATTAGTTATTACGACTAGTAATGAAATAAGCGAGGGCAACTAAAGGTTTAGCTTGCTCTCCAAAGGGTTCTAATTCAGCACAAGCAGCTTCAACAAGTAACTGTGCTTGTTTCTTCGATTCTTCCAAACCCCAAAGACTGGGATAGGTAACTTTCTGTGCTTTAAGGTCTTTACCAGCAGTTTTACCTAATTGTTCTTGGGTTGCGGTGATATCCAGAATATCATCAACTATCTGAAATGCAAGTCCAATATTTTGAGAATAGCGTTCGAGTCTTTGTAAGTCTTCTAATGATGTTCCCGATAAGATACCCCCACAAACTACACTAGCTTCTAAAAGAGCGGCTGTTTTATGGTTATGAATAAAATTCAAAGTTTCTAAGGGAACATCCGTCTTTCCTTCCATTTCTAAATCTACAACTTGTCCGCCAACTAAACCAGCAGCACCAACCGCACGTCCCAAACGGGAAATTACCTGTAAAACTTGGGTTGCTGCCACATTTTGAGTATTGTTTGCCACATATTCAAAAGCGTAAGCTAATAAACCATCCCCAGCTAAAATTGCGACATCATCGCCATATACTTTGTGATTGGTTAACTTACCCCGACGGTAATCATCATTATCCATTGCCGGAAGGTCATCGTGAATCAAAGACATAGTATGAATCATTTCCAAAGCGCAAGCCGTCGGCATTGCAATTTCGATATTTCCACCAGTCATTTCACAAGTAGCCAGACATAAAATCGGACGCAACCGCTTACCTCCAGCTAAAAGAGAATAGCGCATTGACTCATAAATTTTCTCCGGATAAACTACGGTCATCGACTTATTCAAAGCTGTTTCTACAAGCTTTTGTCTATCCTTTAGATAAACCAATAAATCAAACTTTGATTGATTAAATGCGAGGGAATTTTTTGTCAGATTCTCTGCTGCAACCATTGTAAATTTCCTTGATTTCCTGGTAATTGGTAACTGGTAACTGGTTACTGTATGTCCCTTTCGGGACACGCTTCGCTAACACTGTTAACTGTTAACTGCTAACTGATAACTGATAACTGCTAACAGTATTTTCTAACAACATGGCAACAGTCATAGGTCCGATACCGCCAGGTACTGGGGTAAGGTAGTCTGCAACGGTTGCAACTTCATCAAACCTGACATCACCAATTAAGCGACTTTTGCCGTTGTCGTCAGTAATGCGGTTTATCCCCACATCTACCACAACTGCGCCTTTTTTCACCATTTCGGCGGTAATTAATTCTGGAATCCCCACCGCGCTAACTAAAATATCGGCATTTTTTGTAATATCTTGTAAATTTTGGGTGCGCGAATGAGCCATAGTAACTGTGGCATTTGCTGCTAATAACATCATCGACATTGGTTTCCCTACCAAAATCGAACGTCCTAACACTACTACTTGTTTTCCTTCTAGGGATATGGAATATTCATCCAACAAACGCATCACCCCCGCAGGAGTACAGCTACGCAATCCCGGCTCACCCCTCATTAATCGTCCTAAATTCAACGGATGCAGTCCATCAACATCCTTATCGGGAGCAATTTGGTGTAACAACGCCACACTATCGTTAGGAGATGGGAGAGGTAGCTGGACTAAAATCCCATCAACTCGTTCGTCGGAGTTTAAATTATGAATAACATCTTGAAGTTCATTAAAACTGGTTTCTGCGGGGAAATGTCGGTTAAACGAAGCAATACCCACTTTGCTGCAAGCTCGTTCCTTGTTGCGGACATAAGCAGCGCTTGCAGGGTTGTCACCAACCATTAATACTGCCAAGCCGGGGGGACGACCTATTTTAGATTGCAATTGGGCTATCTTAGTTGAAAGTTGTTCGTGAACTTTTAACCCTAAAGCTTTACCATCAAGCAATTTTGCTGTTTTTGTTTCCATGAGCAATTTTAAGTCAGTAAATACGCCACGACACTCACCATATTATTTATCTTCTCAGATCGGAAGGCTGTACGCGTTGGAGAATTTTGTCTGTTAAAAACTTAGTATTATCGGGAACTATATATATGAAAATTACGACAATCCAAGCGCTGATACCTAAAATTCCTTTATTGCTGCCTACAATGCAACAAGCTAGAAAAAGAGTTAACAAAAAATTTATATGCCGTCTGGGATTAGCTCCTATCTTGATATTGGGGCTAGCGAGTTGCAACAATGTGAGCGAATACGGAATGAATGCCATTGGCGTGAATGTGACTGCAATTAGCGAGCTAACACCGCAAAAAGGCGATAATGCTCCCGTTTACGTTCAAGGCAAAGTCGAAAGAAAAGTACCTTTGTTAGAGAAACAAATGTATCAGATCGAGGACTCCACTGGCAAAATTTGGGTATTAACTAATCAGAAAGGTTGGAAGGTAGGAGAGAAAGTTGTCGTCAAAGCCATACCTCAGTACGAAAGCATTCCCATCTCTGGAGCAGAATTAGGGAAAGTTTATTTAGAAGAAAAGTAATGGAATTGGGAATTGGGCATGGGGCATGGGGCATGGGTGATTGGTAATATTAAATTTGCTTGCTACAAATAAATATTCCTATTGTATTCTTCCTCTAGGCCGTTCCCTACTTTCCATCTTTCTTTAAATTAAAAATTATGGATAATCAAAAAACACGGGTGCATTATGTAGCGATCGCCATTCTCTACAAAGACAACAAATTTTTAATGCAGTTGCGAGATAACATTCCAACTATTCCCTATCCGGGTTATTGGGCATTTTTTGGCGGACATATTGAAGCTGGTGAAACCCCAGAAATCGCCGTCAGAAGGGAAATTATAGAAGAAATTAGCTATACGTTACCAGAAAAAATTTATGAATTTGGTCGTTATGACTCAGAGAAAGCAGTGCGCCATGTTTTCCACGCACCCCTAGAAGTCGAACTAGATAAATTAGTACTCGGCGAAGGTTGGGATCTGGGTTTAGTAACTCCCGAAGAAATTCGCAGCGGTAAACGTTATTCAACAGCAGCAGGAGAAGAAAGACCTTTAGGTGATGTGCATCAAAAGATTTTAATGGATTTTATGAAGTTGGGAATTGGGGATTGGGCATAGGGCCGAAGGGGATTGGGCATTCGTAATTGGTAATTGGTAATTGGTTAATAAATTCAAAACTCCTAATTCCCCCTCTCCCCCCTCTACCCCCTCTACCCCCTCTCCCCCCTCTACCCCCTCTCTCCATCCCCAATTGTCAAACTAAAAACTAGTCCAATAACCCAAAACCGCAATAAACTAATAACTATTGTGGAGAAGGTGCTATGGCTGAAGGTTTCAAACTGCCGAGATGGTTAAGTTTAGGGTTGGCTTTTCCGTTGATTATTCTTAATGCTTGGGTATTGCTTGGAGTTATTAAATATCTTCAACCCTTGGTAAATATAGTTATTGCTGCTGTATTGCTCGCTTTTGTTTTAGAATATCCGATTGGTTTTTTTCAAAAACGAGGGGTAAACCGTAATTTAGCGACTGCGGGAGTGCTTCTACTTGCGCTGATAATAGTTGCAGCTTTAGGAATTACAGTTTTACCGTTAATTATCGAACAGGTAAACGAATTAGTTAATATACTGCCAGCTTGGATTGATTCGGGTACGCAGCAGTTACAAACTTTTCAAATTTGGGCTGCTACTCAACAGCTACCAATTAATCTTAGTGGTTTGCTTCCCGATATTCTCGAAAGATTATCTAATCAAGTTCAAAGTTTGAGCGGTAGAATAATCGGTTTAGCATTCGGTACCATCGGCAGCGTTTTTAATATATTGCTGACGGTAGTACTTACCTTGTACATGATTTTAAATGGCGATCGCCTTTGGGAGGGGATATTAAAATGGTTTCCGGAACGCATTAGTAAGCAGGTAAGCGAGTCTTTGAGTGAAGACTTTCAGAATTATTTTATAGGGCAAGCAAGTTTAGCCACTATTCTGGCAACGGGTTTAACTTTGGCTTTTGTAGCTTTGCAAGTACCTTTAAATTTATTGTTTGCTTTGGTAATTGGATTTTTTGCGTTATTTCCTTTTGGTACGGGTATCGGAATTACTGTAGTAAGTTTATTAGTAGGTTTGAAAAACTTTTGGTTGGGAGTAGAAGTTTTAACTGTAGCAATAGCGATTGACCAATTTAATTACAATTTTGTAGCGCCGCGTATTTTAAGTAAATTTACTGGCTTAAATCCAGTTTGGGTAGTAATTTCATTGTTAATAGGAGCAAAACTTTTAGGAGTATTGGGATTATTAGTTGCGATTCCCTTAGCTAGCTTTATTAAAAGCGTTGCCGATAGCTGGCGAGATGGGGAATTTAATATGGTGGATGAGAAGGAGTTGGAAGAAGAAAAATTAGTAGTGAAGAGTTAGGAGAGGGGTTAGAG
>JBARZF010000438.1:0-2367 GCA_049649675.1 Rivularia sp. (in: cyanobacteria)
GTATAACTTTCTTCGGTTTCAATAAAGTTAATTTCGTATTGTTCGCATAGCTGTTCAATACGGTTTTTTAGCTTTGCGGTAGGTATTTGAACAAACTTTTGATTGTTCTTTTTCCCCATCTTTGAACTATCTTTCTGTCCAGCATTCCAACCGAAAACTATCGAACCAATTTTATTATCAATACAATGATCAATAACAATTTTTGCTGCTTTATTGACCGCATCACGCATTTGACGGTTACGTTTTTCAGTAATCGCTGCAAGCCTGTTAGACCAAAAACCTTGAGGTTTTCCCTCTTTTATTTTGGCTACAGACTTGTTGTACCATTGATTCAAAGACTTGAGATGTAGACCGTCAACAATAATGGAAGTCCCAACATTAGAAACGCAGGTTAACCAATTGTCGATGCCGTGATCAATTCCAAGAACTTTCAGCTTGTCAACTTCAACAATAGATGGTTCAACTTTGTAAATAAATTCTGCATAAAAGCATCTATTTCTTGGCAGAATTCTAACCTCTCGAATCATTTTAAAATCCAAATTTGTTGGCATCGGCAAGTAAAATGCATCAACCCCAAACCAAGATTTTACTAAACTACCTAATGGGAACCGAAGCTTCCCATCTTTTAGCTTTATAGAACGCCCGGTAAAAGTTGCAAGTGCCATACCTCGCGTTGTCCGGTAGTTTGGCAATCTAGGTTTTTGGGTAACATTGCCTTTTTTAATACCCTTCAATAGCCCAACAAATGACTTAAAAGACTCTGCAACACCAGCTAAAATTTGCTGTGCAGTGTCAGAATATAAAGCTTGATAATGTTTGTTTTTTTGAATACTTCCTAATTGTTTGTGTAAATCGGCTTTGCTCGGAAATCTACCAGTTTTGAAATATAACTGCCGGGAATAATAAATTCCACAATTGGTTAAATTATTCGCTTCCGTACAAACATATTCAAGCAAAGCCTTTGTATTTTTGTCAGGGCGAATTAAGTTTTGCTGACAACCATAATTAGGCATCCTTGTATTCCCTAATCAAACGTCTTACTACTCCGGACATACTCATGCCCCATTTAAAAGCAAGAGCTTCTAATTTTTGTCTTTCAACTTCATCTAGTTGAATTGGTAAGGCTTTCTTTTTCATACAGCTATAATAGCATAGTCATATGGGTTTGATATGACAATAACCATCTTATTGCTAAAACCAATATTGAAAGCAGATAAATCTGCTCGTGTCGTTTTTCCTCCCTGGTCTAAAGACGCAGGGCTTCCAAACTCCCGGTTGCTTTACGTGATTTTCGTGACGCTCTTTTAAGCGCTTTTCCTCGAAAAATAGAACTTGCCCAGATGCTCAGCTTTGAGTTGAATAGAAGTTTGGACGAAATCGCTACAGGTGAGAATCATTCAGATGCTGTATTTCAAGTGATTACATGGGCTGAAGCACAGGGAAAATTACAAGAACTGATTGATGCAGCATCTGAATGCAATCCAGGAAATTCTCAGTTAAGAGAATTTTGTCAAGAATGGTCGCAATGGCAACTCCCACAAGAACCAGTACTAATAACTTCACCACAAATAGAAGAAGACGACTTCAGTTCAGAAACAAGAATATCGCAACCAGCCCAAGAGCAACCACAACCCACACCAAGAACTCCACCACAGATAGAAGATCACCTCCCTACAGAAAAAGGAGTTGATTACACCCGATTGCGGGATTTACTCAAAGCTGGAAAGTGGGAAGAAGCGGATGGGGAAACTCTCGCAGTTATGCTGAAAGTTGCGGGTAGAGAAGAAGAACGCTGGTTAGATAGCGACTCGATTGAAAAATTTCCTTGCACTGACTTACGCACTATTGACCAACTTTGGGTAAAGTATAGTGATGGACGCTTTGGTTTCAGCGTGCAAAAGCGCATTTGGGAAAGCGTCAGAGGAGATTACGTAAAGTTTGGCGATCGCGTTGGTTGGCGTAAGGGAATGTTTTTGAGCAAAGAATGGCTATACTACAAAAATTTGACCTTCTCCCTTGAGGCTCCCGAGGGTCACCTCCCGATAGGAGGGAATAATGGGTGGTTAATTGTGTGGGGGTTGATGGATAGGGTTTTGGTTTTGGAGGGTCTCTTCTCTCGCGTCGAGACTTGTAAAGTTTAACATATAAGGCTTACAGAGTTTCATTAAGATTTGTAAACTATCCATTTTCCACGAAGTCTTGCGGGTTCTGGGTTTCCGATACCTAATGATAAACAAAAAATGAAAATCCCAAAATATAGACCCCCAACCCATCCCGGTACTTTGCTACTCAAAGATTTTCTCGAACCAATGGGAATAACCCAAAGACAACTTGCAGATGCACTTCACGTACCTTATCAGCGAATAA